>NZ_LQIR01000069.1:0-172054 GCF_001499925.1 Mycobacterium lehmannii | reverse complement strand
AGCCGTCACCGCCGAACTTCACCTGGCCGCTGCAGCACTCAACCTCACCCGACTCCACACAGCCACCGCATAGACCGGGGCCACACCACCAACCTGTACCACCAACCTGTCACCGCCCACCGGCAACCAACCACAAATCGCAACAGCCACTGGGCGAACGAAATCACTTACAAATCGCTTGGGGGGGCCGGGCGCAGCCCCGCCAGCAGCGAGCGCACGCCGAGTCGCCACCGCTGCTCGATCGACGGCGCGGACGAACCCAGCCACCGCCCGAGTTCCTGGACCGCCAGCCCCTGCGCGAGCGCCAGCAGCACGTGAGCGATGTCGGCGACGTCACCTGCCAGCAGCCCCGCGTCGACGCAGCGCTGGATCCGGCCGGTGAATACCGCGCGCACCGAGGCGCCTGCCGCCGCTTCGTCGGGCCCAGGCTCCAATTCGGCGAACGGCCGCGCGAACATCAGTTGGGCGAGCCGGGGATACGACCGGCAGAACGACCGGAAGACCGGCACCAGCCGTTCGAGATCGGCGAGTGGATCCTCGGTCAGCGGAACCGTCTCCAGTTCGGCGCCCAGCAGCCGGAAGCCCTCGAAGACCATCGCCCGCAGCAGTCCCGCCTTGTCGGAGAACAGCTCGTAGACCGCGGGTACCGACGTGCTCGCCCGCTCGGCGACCCGGCGCGTGGTGAACCCCGAGATCCCGTCTTCGGACAACGTCGCGATCGCCACCTCGAGCAGGTGGTCCCTCAGCTCGGGCGTGCGCTGCTTCGCCCTCGGCATCGTGCTTCCTATCCGAGACTGAATTCGGTTGCCAGCCCGTTGATTCCGGCCCGAATGGCGTCAAGCGCGGACTCGCGGGCCTTCAGCTTGGTCGCGACGTGCGCGCCGGTGTGCACGGTGTTCACCAGTTCCGTGGCCACCTCCTGCGCCCGCGTCAACACGCGATCGGCCTCGACGATCTCGTCGAGCCACCCGCCGTAGACGGCTTCGTCACCGGCGAATGTCGACGCCAGCGCCGCACCCCTCTGATAGACCGCCGGGGTCAGACGGAACCGCATGATCTCCAGCGCGGCGACTGGGATCGTCATGCCGATCGCCACCTCGATCGCCTGGCAGCGGGTCTTCGGCTGACCGACCCGGTGGTCCCCGGACAGCAACAGGAACGACCCCATCGCGATGGCCGGACCCGTCGCGGCCATGACCACCGGCACCGGGAAGGTCAGGCACCGCACCGCCAGCTCGAATCCGCCCGCGAGCATTCCCAGCGCCGCCTGTGCGTCGCCGGACTGAAACACGGTCAGGTCGAAACCACCGCTGAACACGCGCCCGTTGCCCGCGAGCACGACGGTCTTGGCGGCATCCTTCTCCGCGCGGTCGAGCGCCTCGTTGATCGCGGTCTGCATGGCCGGGCCGAGGACATTGACCTTGCCGTCGTCCAGCGTGATCGTGGCGACCGACTCGTTCAGTTCATAGCCAACGAGGCTGCTCATCGCTTCTCCTTTGAATGCGGACGGTTAATCGTATCGATGTTACGAAACATCGATACGATTGCCAAGAGCCATTATCTCGGCGCTGTCACGCGATACGGTGCCGCGCCGTGTTGGTCTTGAGGATCTGGGTGTGCGCTTCCTCGAATTCGGCGTCGATGTCGACCGGCCGACCGGGGACCGCCCCGTTGCGCCGTGTGCGCTGCGGGCCTTCGGTTTCCGTGCGGTACCGATCGCGAAGTTCGTCGACCGAGGACCGCACGCGGTTGATCTCCTGGCGCAGGACGTCTTCGCGGCTCTCGTTCGCCGCGTAGTGGTAGTAGGTCAGCAGATGACGCAGCAGTTCGAGCTTCTGCTTCTCCTGGCGGGCGAGGTCGTGCGTGGTCAACAGCTCCAGCCGCTCGACCGGATGCAGCGTCGACCAGTCCAGCACCGCCGTGGACCGGTACCGGTGGCGCGAGCCCTTCTTCTTGGCGTGCCCCTGCCGGTCGTAGTAGGTGACCGCGCCGTCGAACCGGGATGCGATGGCCTCGCCGAGTTCGCGACGGTCCAGCGCCGAATCCCAGACGATGCGCCATTCCTGTCCGGGCGCCAGATACGGGATCTCGGCGGGCAGGTTCAGCGGCGCGATGTCGACATAACGGTCGTCGTAGACGTTCTCGTACTTGGCCACCGTCGGCGGATGCGCGAAGTCGAACCGGATGTTGTAGGCCGGTGTCCGGCCGAAGTTCTTGACCACGAGCTCGATCAGATGCCAGTCGTTGGCCGCCGGCTCCATGAACATCGCCACGTTGGGCGCCATGAGCTCTTCGCTCTGCCGCCGTCCCCGCTGATACTGCCGCCAGGCATAAACCAGGGCGGCGATTCCCACCACGACGGCGAGCCAGGCGGCCAGCGCCGTCCACATGCCGGCCGAGAGGCCGAGAACCCCATCCGCATCCACGCACCGCTGTATATCACGCAGCCGCGGATCACACACCCTTTGCCAATTTGGCGTGGGCGTCGATTAGAAAGCCCGCTGCGGACGATCTTGACCGGCGTAATTGGTCAGGATCGGCTCGCTGGGCTCAACTCCGCGGTATTGCTGACCAGCTCGCCGAACGACGCTGCGAACCCGATGTCGGCCATCGCTTTCTCGGCCGTCGCGCCCCTCGGACTGACCAGTCGCTCACCGCGTGCCGCCCAGTCGCGGTCCGACCACGTCACGCGGGCCGGTAAGCGCTTCCAATACTGCGGATGCTCGCGCAGGTACAACTCGACACTGGAGTGCACGGCCGCCTCCTCGGGGAGCTTGCGGAGCGAGATCGTGTGGGCGGTTTCGGCGAGCGCGTCGTACTGACCGGGTGCGGGCAGCGTGTCCGTGCGCTCCTCGGAAATCGCCAGCCCAGCGCTCAGCGCGCCGTCGATCAACCAGTCGAAGCTGATGTCGGCCAGCGATCTGCACGCCCCCGGCCCTCCGGCGACGTCGCAGTGGGCGCCGCGGAACCACACCTCCTCGATGCGCTCCGACGCCGAGGTCGTCAACCGTTCGCCGGGGCGCCCGTCGATCGCGACCGCGTGCCTGCCGGATTCGACGTTGGGCATCGGGGCCGGCATCGACCGGTGCGTCAAGCCCGGGATGCTCACCGCGTCCCAGATGCCCAAAAACCGGACGGCGACGGGGATTTCGCGCTGCTGCTCCAACTCGGTGGCGATTTGTGTGACGCGCGTCCAGTCCTGCTGGTCGCGGCCGGTCCGGGGCAGGGCATACGCGCCGAGCACGAAATCCGTCAGCTCCGGAAGCACCCCGACGGTGGCCAGTAAACGGGTCAGGCTCTGGGCGCAGTAACCGCCGCGACCGACGCCGAACAGATAGATCGGGTCGCCGGGTTCCCAATTGTCGACCAGGAAGCGATACGCCTCGGCGATGGCGCCGCGAGCGTCGTCGGCCGCGGCTCTGAACGGCCGCAGCGTCATCCCGGAGTTCGCCCTGACTCCCGGGTGGTACCAGATGAGCTGGTCGGAGACGTCGTCGAGCAGACGAATGAGTCGATGCGCGTTCGTCGCGGTTCCAGGGTCGGGATAGCCACGAGTGCGGTCGAAGCACAGCACTAGCTTCTTCATCTTGGCCCCCGGCCCGAATAATTGACGCTAGGGTCTACAAGTTTGCCCCCGTGCGGCCATCTTGTCCAGAAATTCGCGCCTTTTAACCGTTATGCCGCAAGCACCTGCGAAAACGTCGGGCGCCAAACCGTCGGCGGAGTTCATGTCACAGTTGCCGAACGGTGGCGCACCCTCCGGTAGACCGCCGCCATATCCGGTGCCGTCGGTGTACTGATGCGCCACCTTTCCGGGATACGGAGGGTTGTATCCGTAGGCGGCGACCACGACCCGAAGCCCCGGCGGCTTGTGCGGCCACAGGGTGTTCAAGTCGCCGACGTTGCCGTATCCGATCACCTTCGCCGTGCTGCCGACGAACGCGCCGATCTCGCGGCAGCTGGCGTTGATCTCCGCCGAGCGGTCGCCGCGGATCTGGCCGCCCCACGACTCGACGTCGAGCATCACCGCCATCCTCGGGTGCGGAGTGCCCACCTGGTCGCGGAACGTGGCCACAGTCTCGCGCCAGTTCGGTCGCCACACGAAGTACACGAGGAAAAATGTCAGACGCCCGTCGTCGGCACTGCGGCGGCACCAGTCGTAGTTGTTGCGCCACTGACGATCTCGATACGTCCCATCGTTGGAGCGGATGCACAACACCGGGTACTGATAGCTGTCGTCGACTCCGGCCTGCCATTCCGAGACGTCGGCATAGAGCGTGTCCGCCATGTCGGCTAGTCTGTCGGAACGCTACGTCAACGGGGTTTGCACACCCGGGCTCAACGGATCGGCGTGTACCTCGATGAAGCCAGGCACCGTTCCCGTCGGCACGTCGTAGGCGAGGCCGACCAGCGCCTCGGCGCCGGAATCGATCTCGACGAATCCGCCGCCCACATAGAACATCGCCTCGTCGTCGATGGAATAGACGGTGTTTCCGGCGTGCAGCTTCTGCAGGGCGCCGCACACGGCGAGGTAGCGGGTGAGCAGTGTGCGGTTGTCGTTGGAGCGCGGTTCGGCGCGCATCCGTGGTTCGATGGCCGACGGCGGCTCTGCGGGCTGCGACGTCGGGTCCGGCGAACGGTGCTCGGTCCACGTCGAACCGTCCCAATACCGTTGGCCGCCAGCGCCGTCGGGGTCGGGATACCAGCCTGCGGGGGTGGGTGGTCTCGTCATCGCAGGCGATCCTCCCGATAGGCGCCGAGCAAACGGGAGATTAGCGCAGCAGCATTCTGACCGGCGCTTTTCGCACGTCAGACCGGTACCGTCGAGTCAGCCGCCCATCAGCATGCGCCACTGGTCGAGGTTGCTGGCCCGGTAGACGTAGTTGGTCTGGCGCACCTCCGACAGGGAGGCGCTGGGCTCGGCGGAGTACCAGTGGCCGGGGAACACCGTCGGGTCGCCGGACAGTTTCGCCAGCGCCTGCAGGCTGCGGAACATGTCGTCGACGTTGCCACCGGGGAAGTCGGTGCGTCCGCACCCTTCCAGGAACAGGGTGTCACCGGCGACGAGCCGCCCGTCGAGCAAGAAGCACTGGCTGCCCGGAGTGTGGCCGGGCGTATGCAGCAGTTCGATGTCGATGTCGCCGACCTTGACGACGTCGCCGTGCTGGTGCGAGGTGAGCTCGCTGCGCGCAATGCCGGTTATCTTCGAAACCCAGTCGGCCTCAAGCTGGTTGACGTGCACCGGCACGCTCGTGCGCTCGAGCAGTTCGGCGAGCCCCTTGAGTTCGAAACCCATCATCGAACCGCCGACATGGTCGGGGTGGTGGTGGGTGACCAACACGCCGGACAGCCGCATGCCGTCGGCCTCCAGCGCGTCAACCAGATCGCCTGCGGCGTAGGCGGGGTCGACGATCACCGTGTCGCCGGTCTCGCGGTCGCCGATCAGGTAGGCGAAGTTGCGCATCTGCTGGGCGATCATGTCACCGGCCGCGAAGTCGCGACCGGACAACAACTGACGGAAGTAGAGCCGATCCGAAGCCATGACCGTCAGCGTATCTGGGCCCGGATTTCGGGACTCAGTCCTGGCTGCGCAGCCGCACCATGCGGATGGTGCTGCTCTCGTCGAGTTCGACCAGGTCGGTGTGCGAGCGCAGGAAGTCGCTGAAGGACTTGAACCCGAGGGACTTCTCCGAGAACGACGGATCCATGCGCCTCATCTGAGCCTTGACCGCCGAATTGTGCAGCCAGTCGGAGTCGTCCTTGCCGTGCGCGATGCGCAGCGCCCGCTCGAGCAGCGCGGTCCCGGCGGCCTGCGGATCGGGCTGTTCTGCGTCCTGCTCGGCGTCGGCCTTGGTGCGTCGCCGCTTCGGGGCTTCCGTCTTGACCGCCGGAACGCCGGGCAGCGCGTCGTAGGAGACGTACTCGTCGCAGGCCGCGGTCAGCGACCGGCTGATCGATCCGGTGATGCCGATGCCGACGACGTAGCGTCCGAGGCGTTTGCACCGCTGTGCGAGCGGGATGTAATCGGAGTCGCCGGCGACTATGACGACGTGGGTCAGGTCGGGCAGCCGGAACATGTCCTCGACGGTGTCGACCGCGAGCCGGATGTCGGCCCCGTTTTTGCTGTACGCGGCGGCCGGGAACAGCTGCACCAGGTCGACTGCGCGCCCGACGAGCTGGTCGCGGTAGTCGGCGTTGACGTCGGTTGACCAGTCGGCGTAGGCCTTGGTCAGCACCAACGTGCCGAACGACGACGCGTAGTCGATGATTGCGCCGACGTCCACGGTTGCCTGCGTCAGCCGACCCGGATTCTTGTGAAAGCCCGCAGCCTTATCACGCTGGAACGAGTTGCGCCCGTGGATCTGGTCGTACCGCGAGATCACGATGTTGTCGAAGTCGAGGTACACCGCTACACGGGTCGCGCCGGGTTCGGTCACTGTTCCGTCCTATCACTGTCCGACTAGAGTCAGACAGTAACGGTTGCGGTGATCAGCGGTTTGGCGCGGCAATCGGCGAGAATGTACCCTCTTTAAGGCTCGCGCCGCGGTGCGCGAACCTCGAAGTAGGCAGGCCCCCTTAGCTCAGTCGGCAGAGCGTTTCCATGGTAAGGAAAAGGTCAACGGTTCGATTCCGTTAGGGGGCTCGGTGAGCGGGCGGACATCCGCCCGGATCCCGGGGCGGTGTAGCTCAGCTGGTTAGAGCGCACGACTCATAATCGTGAGGTCGGGGGATCGAGCCCCCCCACCGCTACAGGCAGCATCGAACGCGTAAACGAAGGACGAAGAACCGTGGCCTCCAGTACCGACGTACGGCCGAAGATCACTTTGGCGTGCGAGGTGTGCAAGCACCGCAACTACATCACCAAGAAGAATCGCCGTAACGACCCGGACCGGCTCGAGATCAAGAAGTTCTGCCCGAACTGCGGCAAGCACCAGCCGCATAAGGAATCGCGCTAAGACGAGTCAGCCCGTAGGCGTTGCCCGGGGTGCTAGGTAGGTTCACTAACTGTGTCTTTGTCCGAGCGGATCGTCGGGATGCAATACCGCTACCCCGACTACTACGTCGTCGGTCGCGAGAAGATTCGCGAGTACGCGGTCGCGGTGAAGAACGACAATCGCGCATTCTTCGACGAGGACGCCGCGGCCGAACTCGGTCACAAGGCGTTGCCCGCACCGCTGACATTCATGAGCGTCCTTGGGTACATGGCGCAGATTTCGTTTTTCGAGCACGCCAACGTGGGGATCAAAGACGCCAAGATCGTGCAGGTCGACCAGGTGGTCAAGTTCGCCAAGCCGATCTTCGCGGGCGACAAGCTCTACTGCGAGGTGCAGGTGGACTCCGTGCGGCAGGCCCACGGCACCGACATCGTCGTATTGAAGAACATCGTCACCAACGAAGCCGGTGACGTCGTGCAGGAGACGTTCACGACCCTGGCGGGTCGGACGGGTGACGGAGAAGAGGGTTTTTCAGATGCCACTGCGTGAGTTCGCCTCGGTGAAGAAGGGCGACGAGCTTCCCGAGAAGGTGATTCCGCTGACGCGGCAGGACCTCGTCAACTACGCGGGGGTGTCGGGTGACCTCAACCCGATCCACTGGGACGACGACATCGCCAAGCAGGTCGGGCTGGACACCGCGATCGCGCACGGCATGCTGACCATGGGCCTGGGCGGCGGATACGTCACCGAGTGGGTCGGCGACCCGGCGGCGGTCACCGAGTACAACGTGCGGTTTACCGCTGTGGTGCCCGTGCCCAACGACGGCATCGGGGCGGAGATCGTCTTCAACGGACGCATCAAATCCGTTGAGCCCGAGACGAAGTCGGTGACCATCGCGCTCTCGGCAACCACCGGCGGCAAGAAGATCTTCGGTCGTGCGGTGGCCGTTGCGAAGTTGGCGTAGCCGTGGCCCTCAAAATCGATATCAAGGGCATGGTCTGGGAGTACCCGGAGCCGTACGTCGTCGGCACGGAACAGATCCGCCAGTACGCGAATGCCGTCAAAGCCCACGATCCGCAGAGCCACAGCGTGGAGGCCGCCAAGGCGTCCGGCCATGACGGGCTCATCGCGCCGCTGACGTTCATGTCGATCTTCGCGGTCATGATCCAGCGGCACTTCTTCCAGCACAACGACGTGGGCTTCGAAACCATGCAGATCGTGCAGGTCGACCAGAAGTTCAAGTTCCATCGTCCGATACAGGCCGGCGACGAACTGACCGGGACGCTGGAGATCCAGTCGGTGGACGAACGCTTCGGTGCCGACATCGTCACCACCCGCAACAAGCTGATCGACCGGCATGGTGAGCTCGTCATGGAGTCGTTCACCACGCTGATGGGCCACGAGGGCGACAACTCGATCTCGGCCGGCTGGGATCCGGAGACGGGGCAGGTCGTCCGCAAGCCCGTCGTCCATGATCCCGTCGAGGATCCCGATGGTGCCGAGAGCGTGAACGGCGAGGCGTCTGCTTGATGACCGGCCCGCCGGTCGAAGCTTGATGACCTGCCCGCCGGTCGAAGCTTGATGACCTGCCCGCCGGTCGAAGCTTGATGACCGGCCCGCCGGTCGAAGCTTGATCGGCTCGCCGGTGGATTAGTAACTCGGACGGGTGGCGCGCTACACTCGGTCCTCGGGGTTTTCCCAGTCCAGCGCGCTGTCCGTCGGTTTGAAGATCGGCCGATCGGGGAGCGCGCGAATTGTGTGAGCCCCGAACGGGTGGCCTGTGGAGTGCCACTCTGAAGGGGCGTAGCTCAACTGGCAGAGCAGCGGTCTCCAAAACCGCAGGTTGCAGGTTCAAGTCCTGTCGCCCCTGCTCAACTGAATACTCGACAAGTGTGGACACTGGAAGGTGACCCACAAACCAGATGACCAGACAAGGGAGCATGCGGTGAGCGACGAGCACGACGATGCCGGCTCCGACACCGAAAACGGCCGCGGCGCCGTCGTGACCCGACCGACCCGCCCGTCGGGCAAGCGGACCCGTCGAGCAGCCGCCGGCGAAGACGCCAGCGAAGCGGTCGATCTGTCCACCGGCACCGCGGCGTCACCCACGAAGAACGGGTCGGGCACCGCGAAGAAGGCCGCCAAGAAGCGTGCCGACGGACCGTCGCGGAATCCCTTCCTGTTCGTCTGGAACTACCTGAAGCAGGTCGTCGCCGAGCTGCGCAAGGTGATCTGGCCGAACCGCAAGCAGATGGCCACCTACACCGGCGTGGTGCTGCTGTTCCTGGCGTTCATGTTGGCGATGATCGGCGGCGTCGACTTCGGCCTTGCCAAGCTGGTCTCGCTGGTGTTCGGCTGACGAGTACGCGCGACGGATGAGAATTTCGAGAGGACTGACAAGTGACTAGCTTCGAGGGCGATACGCCTTCGGCCGAGAGCGTTGACCTGATCGACGAAACGACTGGGGCGACGACCGACGCGACCACCAACCCGGCGACCGAGGACGCCGACGTCGCCGGTGACGCCGTGAGCGACGAGGCGGCCACCACGGACGATGCGGCCGGTGAAGCAGCCCCCGCTGACGCCGAGCCCGAGGAAGAGGATCCGGCGGTCGCGCTGAAGAAGGAGCTGCGGACCAAGCCGGGCGACTGGTACGTCATCCACTCCTACGCCGGTTACGAGAACAAGGTGAAGGCCAACCTCGAGACCCGCGTGCAGAACCTGGACGTCGGCGACTACATCTTTCAGGTCGAAGTGCCGACCGAAGAGGTCACCGAGATCAAGAACGGTCAGCGCAAGCAGGTCAACCGCAAGGTGTTGCCCGGTTACATCCTGGTGCGCATGGAGCTCAACGACGAGTCGTGGGGCGCGGTGCGCAACACACCGGGTGTGACGGGCTTCGTCGGTGCGACGTCGCGGCCGTCGCCGCTGTCGCTGGACGATGTGGTGAAGTTCCTGCTGCCACCCGCCGCGGCGAAGAAGCCCGGAAAGGCCGCGGCTGCGGCCGGTGCAGCCGCCGCCGAGGCCGGGGGCATCGAACGCGCGCCGATCGAGGTGGACTTCGAGGTCGGCGAGTCGGTCACCGTCATGGACGGTCCGTTCGCGACGCTGCCCGCCTCGATCAGCGAGGTCAATGCCGAGCAGCAGAAGCTCAAGGTGCTGGTGTCCATCTTCGGCCGCGAAACACCTGTCGAACTGACCTTCAACCAGGTCGCCAAGATCTAAGCCGGCGATTTGTGCACGCCTAGGAGCGCTTGGCGCAACAACGTGTGCACAAGTCGCGAAGAACCGAGAGAGGAACAACCAACACCATGGCCCCGAAGAAGAAGGTCGTCGGGCTGATCAAGCTGCAGATCCAGGCCGGGCAGGCCAACCCCGCCCCGCCGGTCGGTCCGGCGCTCGGCCAGCACGGCGTCAACATCATGGAGTTCTGCAAGGCGTACAACGCCGCGACGGAAAATCAGCGCGGCAACGTCATCCCCGTGGAGATCACCGTCTACGAGGACCGCAGCTTCACGTTCAACCTCAAGACACCGCCCGCAGCCAAGCTGCTGCTGAAGGCCGCTGGTGTGCAGAAGGGCTCGGGCGAGCCGCACAAGACCAAGGTCGCCAAGGTGTCCTGGGATCAGGTGCGCGAGATCGCCGAGACCAAGAAGGACGACCTGAACGCCAACGACATCGATCAGGCCGCCAAGATCATCGCCGGCACCGCCCGGTCGATGGGCATCACGGTCGAGTAGTTCGACCGGAATTCCGTGGGAGGGCCAGCTTCGGCCCGGCGATGAGCGCTCGCGCGAAGAGCAATCATCACAGACCACAACTCAGCAATTAGGAGAAACGAATGAGCAAGACGAGCAAGGCATACCGCGAAGCCGCCGAGAAGGTGGATCGCAGCCGGCTGTACACGCCGCTGGAGGCGGCGAAGCTGGCCAAGGAGACGGGATCGAAGAAGCAGGACGCGACCGTCGAGGTGGCGATCCGGCTGGGTGTCGACCCGCGTAAGGCCGATCAGATGGTGCGCGGCACCGTCAACCTCCCGAACGGCACCGGTAAGACCGCCCGCGTTGTGGTGTTCGCGGTCGGCGACAAGGCCGAGGCTGCCGAGGCCGCCGGTGCCGACGCCGTCGGTAGCGACGACCTGATCGAGCGGATCCAAGGCGGCTGGCTGGACTTCGACGCAGCGATCGCAACGCCCGACCAGATGGCCAAGGTCGGCCGGATCGCGCGCATCCTCGGTCCGCGCGGCCTGATGCCGAACCCGAAGACGGGCACCGTGACGCCCGACGTCGCCAAGGCCGTGTCCGACATCAAGGGCGGCAAGATCAATTTCCGCGTCGACAAGCAGGCCAACCTGCACTTCGTGATCGGCAAGGCGTCGTTCGACGAGAAGGCGCTTGCGGAGAACTACGGCGCCGCGATCGACGAGATCCTGCGGGCCAAGCCGTCGTCGTCGAAGGGCCGCTACCTCAAGAAGGTCGTCATCTCGACCACGACCGGCCCGGGCATTCCGGTCGACCCGTCGGTGACGCGCAACTTCACCGAAGCCGGGGCGTAGGAGCCGCTGTCGCGGATTTACACCGCGGCGTCCGGCGATCCGGAAGCGGGGTCTAGACGTTGCTGTCAGCGACCTCGGGCATGCGACGCCTACATTGGGCCGGTAGAGATTTGGCCGACAGAATTTACCCCCGGAACTTCGCGGGTTTTGTCGTCGCTGCCGCCGCGCCTATGTGAAAGTTGACCCATGCGTAAGTGCATCCGGGTCGTCTTTCTCTCTTTGCTGGGCCTAGTAAGCGCTGCCGTCCTCAGCGCCGCGACCGCACTGTTGGCGGCGGTCAGTCTGGCCGCTACGACCGCGCTGATCGTGCCTGGGACGGGGACGCCGAACGCGAACGATATCACCGATTACATGCCGAACTACCGCGACTACTACATGAAGCGCACGGATTGCACCGTCGCCAACAACTGCCAGCTGGACGGCATCGACTACTTCGCATCGTTCTGGCCGATTCCATTGCCGGGCTGGTGCGACCCGGGTCGATGCGAGAAGTTCGACGTGTCCGTAGCTGATGGCGTGAAGAACCTGAATGAAGTGCTGACGACGATGGAGAGCCTCGGTTACGACGGGGACATCGTGATTGCCGGGTATTCCCAGGGGTCCCGCGTGGTCACCATCTCGAAGATGCAGTTCGCCAGCGGCAAATGGAAAAAGCTGGTCGATAACGCGGACTCCATAGAGTTCGTTTACATCGGCAACCCGAATCGCCCGAACGGCGGAATCCTCTCGCGATTCGGAATTCTCGGTCACATCCCGATCCTGGATGTGACGACCGGCCAGCCTACGCCGACAAACACGCCGTTCAAGACAAAGGACTGGGCTATCCGATGGGAGGGCATCGCCGACTTCCCGCAATACCTGCTCAATCCGCTGGCCATCATCAACTCGGTCTTGGGCTTCTACTACGACCACGGCACCTATCTCGCGATCAACGAGGACAGTGATCCCGGTGAAACCCCCGCCGGATACACCGTTGCCGAGTGGAAGGAGCTCACGACCTACCCCGAGAAGCACCCGGATCTCGTCCAGATTCAGCAGTACGGAGACACGACGTACTACACCGTCAGGCCGAAGGTGCTCCCGGCAGTGCGCCCGCTGCACTCCATCCCATTGATCGGCAAACCGATCGCAGATTTCTGGGAGCCCATCCTCGAGGTGCTCATCGAAGAGACGGGTTACAACCGCAACATCCCGTTCGGGCAGTATTCCCCGATCGGACTGATCCCGTTCTTCAACCCGATCACGCTGGTGCTCAGGATGATTCCGGCCGTCTTCCAGGGTGTGGTCAACTTCCTCGGAAACTTCATCCCGGAGCTGGCGCCGAAGCCGATAACGATCACCCCCGATCCAGTGCCGGCACCGGTCGCTCCTCCCGGTGCGGCGGATGAGCAGGGCGATCCGCCGGGAGCCGAGATTCTGGCGGATGCCGACGAAAATCAGGGTGACGGTTCGCGGCTGCTGGCCGCGGGTAGCGACGCCGACGAGATGGTGCTCACCGTCAAGAGCGAGGGGGATCTCACGCTGACTGAAGGTGCTGGGACGCCGGTCGTCGAGGGAGCGATCGAGGGCGAGGTCATCACGGAGCTCGCCGAAGGAGAGATCGTCGAGGGCGAGGAGCCGCAGGACCCCGTACTCGAAACCACTCCGATCGTCGCCGAGGAAGTCGTGGATGAGAAGACGACCGACCCCGCCGACGGCAATGGCGTCGTTGCCGTGAAGGGCCCCGACGTCAAGAAGGATCCCGAGGTCACAACGAATCCCGCACAGAACCGGATCGATGCCAACGGTCGGAGCGTCTCGCTGGACGCCTCGCCGAACAAGCCGGCCGCGGGGCCTGCGGGCGGCGGTAACGGCAGCGTGCAGAAGATCAGCCCGGCGAGCCCCGAACCCTCTGAGGGCCTCACGACGAAGCCCGACCCGAGCGGGACCACGAAAGACCCCCAGGGCGCGATCGACACGCAAGACTCGAAGGACTCCGAACCGGCCGCAGCCTGACCGCACAGGCTCAACCGTCCGGACCAGCGTCTCTCTGCGCGCGCGAATTCGCTGTGTGTCACGATTGGGCGCGTGAGGGGCATTATCTTGGCGGGCGGGAGCGGCACGCGTCTGCACCCGATCACCCTGGGTGTGTCGAAGCAACTGGTGCCCGTCTACGACAAGCCGATGGTGTACTACCCGCTCTCGACGCTGATGCTGGCGGGCATACGCGACATCCTGGTGATCACCACGCCCCACGATGCGGACGGTTTCGAACGCCTGCTCGGTGACGGATCACGCTTCGGGGTATCGATCACCTACGCCAAGCAGCCGTCTCCGGACGGCCTGGCACAAGCTTTCACGATCGGTGAGACGTTCATCGGCACCGACAACGTCTCCCTCGTGCTCGGCGATAACCTGTTGTACGGTCCTGGGCTGGGCAGCCAGCTCCAGCGCTTCACCACGATCGACGGCGGCGCCATCTTCGCCTATTGGGTGGCGGAGCCGTCCGCCTACGGCGTGATCGAGTTCGACGACAGCGGCTTGGCAATCTCCTTGGAGGAGAAACCCGAACGGCCCAAGAGCAACTACGTCGTACCGGGTCTGTACTTCTACGACAACGACGTGGTCGAGATCTCCAAAGGCCTGAAGCCGAGTGCCCGCGGTGAGTACGAGATCACCGATGTCAACCGCTGCTATCTCGAGCAGGAGCGGCTGCAGGTGCACGTGCTGCCCCGCGGAACCGCCTGGCTGGACACCGGCACCTTCGACCAGATGACCGATGCCGCCGAGTACGTGCGCACCATGGAACGGCGCACGGGGCTGAAGATCGGCGCGCCCGAGGAGATCGCCTGGCTGCAGGGCTGGATCAGCGACGACGAATTACGGGAACGTGCCACGCCTTTGGTGAAGTCGGGCTACGGCAACTACCTGCTGAACCTCCTGGAGAGGGGACGCTGATGTCGCGACTCCTCGTCACCGGTGGAGCGGGCTTCATTGGCTCGAACTTCGTGCGGTACGTCATCGACCACACCGATCATCACGTCACCGTGCTCGACAAGCTGACCTACGCGGGCAACCGCGCCTCGCTTGCCGGACTGCCTGACGACCGAATGATGTTCGTGCACGGCGACATCGCGGACGCCCCACTCGTCGATGAGCTGTTCGCGGCGGTGGACGCGGTCGTGCACTACGCCGCCGAATCGCACAACGACAACTCGCTGGACAACCCCGAGCCGTTCCTGCACACCAACCTCGCGGGAACCTTCACGTTGCTCGAGGCCGCGCGCAGGCACGGCACGCGCTTCCATCACATCTCGACCGACGAGGTGTACGGGGATCTGGAGCTCGACGACCCGCGCCGGTTCACCGAGCAGACGCCGTACAACCCGTCGTCTCCGTACTCGTCGACCAAGGCCGGCAGCGATCTGCTGGTACGGGCCTGGGTTCGATCGTTCGGTGTGGCCGCGACGATCTCGAACTGCTCCAACAACTATGGGCCCTATCAACACGTCGAGAAGTTCATCCCGCGACAGATCACGAATGTTCTGCGAGGAATCCGCCCCAAGCTCTACGGCGAGGGCCGCAATGTGCGGGACTGGATTCACGCCGACGACCACTCGTCGGCGGTGCTGACCGTGCTCGACAAGGGACGTATCGGTGAGACGTATCTGATCGGCGCGGACGGTGAGAAGGACAACAAGACCGTCATCGAGTTGATCCTGACCCTGATGGGTCAGCCCGCCGACGCCTACGACCACGTCACCGATCGAGCCGGTCACGACTTGCGGTACGCGATCGACTCCACCAAGCTGCGCGAGGAACTCGGGTGGCAGCCGCAGTACCAAGACTTTGAAGAAGGTCTGACCGCAACGATCCAGTGGTACCGCGACCACGAAGACTGGTGGGCGCCCGCCAAAGACGCCACCGAGAGCTTTTACGCCCGGATGGGTCAGTGAAGAAGGCCCAGTTGTGACTGATTTCGGTAAGCCCCTGCGCGCTTTGACGACTCCCATCCCGGGGCTAGTCGTGTGGGAACTGCCCGTGCATGGAGACAACCGGGGATGGTTTAAAGAGAACTGGCAGCGCGAGAAGATGCTCGCGCTCGGTTTGCCCGATTTCAAGCCGGTGCAGAACAACGTGTCGCTCAACGAGAGTGCGGGCACCACACGCGGAATCCACGCCGAGCCGTGGGACAAGTTCATCTCCGTCGCGACCGGTCGGATCTTCGGCGCGTGGGTCGACCTTCGTGACGGCCCGACGTTCGGCGCTACCTTCACGGCCGAAATCGACCCATCGCGAGCGGTTTTCGTCCCTCGCGGGGTTGGTAACGCATTCCAGAATCTGGAGCACAACACCGCGTATATCTACCTGGTGAACGATCACTACTCGCCCGATGCCCAGTACACCTCGGTCAACCTCGCCGACGAGACCGTCGCCATCGACTGGCCGATTCCGCTGGACCGCGCGGAGCTGTCGGCGAAGGATCGCGAGAACCCGCGTCTGGCGGAGGTGAAACCAATTCCGCCGCGCAAGACCCTGGTTCTCGGCGCCGGTGGTCAACTGGGCCTGGCGCTGCGCGAGGCGTACGCCGGTACTCCCGGTGTCGAATTCGCCGAACGCGCCGACGTCGACCTCACCGCCACCGGCATAGAGTCCGCGCGCCGCTGGCGCGAATACGAGACGATCATCAACGCCGCCGCCTACACGGGTGTGGACGCGGCCGAGACGCCGGAAGGTCGTGCGGCGGCATGGGCCACCAACGTCGCCGGCGTGGCCGCCTTGGCTCGTACCGCTGCTGACAACAACATCACTTTGGTGCACATCTCCAGTGACTATGTCTTCGACGGCCAAATCGCGAGGGCTTATCGCGAAGACGACCCGGTGTCACCGCTTGGCGTGTACGGCCAGACCAAGGCGGCGGGCGACCTGGCCGTGGCGACGGTCGACCGGCACTACATCATTCGGACCTCATGGGTGATCGGCGACGGGAACAACTTCGTGCGCACGATGCTCTCCCTCGCCAACCGCGGGGTGAATCCCTCCGTCGTGAATGATCAACACGGCCGCCTGACGTTCACATCGGAAATCGCAAGGGCAATCCGACATCTGACCGACACGCACGCCCCGTACGGCGTCTACAACGTCACCGGTTCGGGGACGGTGAGCACGTGGGCCGACATCGCGCGGCGGACGTTCGAACTCGCCGGTCACGACCCGGGCCGGATCACCGATGTCACGACCGAGCAGTACTTCGCCGACGCAACGAAGCTCGTCGCGCCTCGACCGGCTAACAGCGTCCTCGATCTCGCCAAGATCCAGTCGGTCGGTTTCGAACCCGCCGACGCGGACGCTTCTCTAGTGAACTACATTCGCCGCGAGTCCATCGAGACACCCTGAGCGTCAGAGGTTCTCGCCAAAGACGCGCCCGAGTTCGGCCCGTGATCTGATTCCGAGTTTCCGGTAGATGCGAGAGAGATTGGTCTCGACCGTCTTGGGGCTGATGAACAGCGCGGTGGCCACGTCCTTGGTCGTCATCCCCGACGCGGCGAGTTCGGCGACGCGGTGCTCCGACGGCGTCAAACCCAGATGTCCGTTGCTCGACGCGCCGGCCCGCGCGAGCTCGGCGCGCGCCCGCTGCGCCCACAGCGGAGTGCCCAAGCCCTCGAACACGTGCAAGGCCTCGGTCATCGTCGTGCGCGACGCCTCCTTCTGCCGCTGACGTCGCTGTAACTGGCCGAGCAGCAACAGGGTTCGAGCACGCTCGAAGGGCATCGGCAGGCGCTCATGGTGCGCGAGCGCGTGTCTCGCCATGTCGGCAGCCTCGTCGACCTCGCCTTGCGCGGCCAGCCAGAGGCTGCGGCACCGTGCGGCCATGGCCAACATCCACGGCCTGTTCAACAGTCGCCCATTGGCCTCCAGTGCCTCGATCATCGGCTCGGTTTCGGCGGCGCGGCCGAGCGCGACCATCGCCTCGACCGCGTCGGGGACGAATCCTGCGGTGATGATCTCCGTGCCTGGCAGGAACGGGAACCGGTCGACCAGCGGCTGCAAGATCTGTAGCGCCTGTTCGTAGTTGCCCAACGACACCTCGAGGAACGCCAGGTTGACCGAAGCCCAGTCCGCCAGCCGAGGGGAACCGCAACGCTCGGCGAGGTCGATCGCCTTCCGGGCGACAGCGCGGGTTTCACCCTCCCTGCCGGCATACGCGGCGACTGCGGACTGGATGGTCTTGGCGACCACGCGCATGTGCTCGCCGCCGAGTTGCTGTGCCCGCTCCACGGTCTCCTCGGCGATGCGGGTCGCGTCGTCGTAGCGTCCCCGCCAAATCTCGATCAGCGCGCTGAACACCGCGACGAAGATCAGATCGGTTTCGGCTCCTCGCTCGACGCAACGCTGACGCACGAAGGCCATCTGGTCCATCGCCTCGTCCAACCGCCCCACGAACGCCAGCATCAAGGCGTGGTTGGCTCTGGCGCGGAACGCGATCGGCGCCTCGCTGCTCAGATCCTGCAGTGCCAACGCTCGGTCGATGCCCGACCAGTCGACGCCGCGACCGCACATGCAGGCGATGTTGGTGCGCACCGCGAGAACCTGACTCGTGAGGTCGGCGATCCCAACGTCTTCGGCGTAAGCGGCCGCTCGTTCCGCACTTTGCAGCGCTGCCCCGAACTCACCGGCGTTGAGGCGCGCATATGCCAGCAGCAGCAGCGTGCGGACCCGGACCTCGCGGTCGCCCTCGTCATGGTCGAGCGCCTGTTCCAAGAGGGCAACCGCGTCGGTGAAGCTGTTGTGTTGAATCCGCATGCTGGCCAACAAATTCAACGCCATCGCTCGGTGCACGCCACGCGGAATGCGCTCGATCAATCCATCCAGCAGCCAACGGGTGCGCTCCAGATCGCCGGCGTGCAGGTAGTGGTCGGCCGCGCGAATCCGCCGCGTCGGCGTGTCGCCGCCGAGACCGATTGCCAGCTCAAGTAATTCGCCGGCCGCGGCGGGTGCACCGCGTGCCACCGCCGTGTCGGCGGCGATGTCGAGCGCCTCGAGCGTGGCAGGGTCGGCGCTGGCGGCGGCCAGTGCCATATGCCTGGCTCTGGACTCGTCGAGGACCACCGCCTCGGCCAGCGACCGGTGCATGGCGCGTCGCGCACTCGGTTTGGCGTCGGTGTACACGCTGCGCGCCAGCAGCGGATGCGAGAATGCCACGGCGTCACCGCTGATGCTCAGGATGCCCTTGTCTCTGGCTTCGGCCAGCAGTTCGGCGGTGCGATCGTGCGTGCTGTGCGTGACACGGGCCAACAGGTCGACGGTGGGAGCGGCCTCGCACGCGGCGGCCAGCAGCAGGACCTGGGTCTCGGGTTCCAGTCGACCGATGCGCCTGCGCATCAACTCCGCGAGCGTCGCGGGCAACACCGACTGGGAACCGCCCGCGTCGATCGCGCGCGCCAGCTCGAGGGCGTAGAACGGGTTGCCGCCGGAGATCTCGGCGATCCGGACCATCGTCGGGCGAGGAAAGGTTCGGCCGAGCCGCGCCGAGATCAGGGCGTGTAGGCCGCCGAGACTCAAGGGGCCCACGTGCACTCTGCGGACGCCGGGCGAGTCGCCTACCTGCAGCCAGCTGGCCGCGCCGGCGCCCTCGTGTTCGGTGCGTTCGGTGGCCAGCACGCCCACGCGACCGCTGAACCGCCTGGCGGCGAGGGCCACCACGGCTTGACTGGACGGATCCAGCCACTGCAGGTCGTCGACGGCAATGAGTACCGGCCCGTCGCCGCAGAGGTGCTCGACGGCACCGGCGAATGCCGCCGCGACCGCGCCCTGATCTGTCGGCGGGCCGTCGCCGTCGGCGCGCAGCAGCACGCGATCCACAGCCAGGCGCTGCACGTCCGGCAGGCCGGCGAAGACCTCAGAGGGAATGTCGCCGAAGAGGTCGGCGACGGCCGCATACGCGAGAGTCGTCTCGGCCTGGCCGGCGCGCGCCGTCAGCACCCGGAAGCCGCGTTGACGGGCCGCAGAGATACCCGTCAGCCACAGGGTGGTCTTGCCGGCTCCGGCCTCTCCATCGATGACAAGTGCACATGGTTCGGTGTCGGCGGATTCCAGGAAATCGCCGACCGCCCGAAATTCGGCCGGACGTTCGATCACGCCGGACACCAGAACCACACCCCTCATCGACAGCAAATCGAGGATATCCCGCTGACGTATGAGGCGCAGTAGCCGTGGGCCGCGGATATGCAGCTAAGAGGTGCGCTTAATAGGCAGAGCGAAGGAGTGCGGAGGTGTCCGGCAACGTCATGCGCGGTGGTGGCGCCGGATCCGGGTGCCCACCGGAGCGGACAGCCGCTGGTGTGGTGCACCGGCCGCCAGGCAGGTCCGGGAGACGATCTCTCGCGAGCCGGCGCCGAAGACGCCGTAGAGCACCTCGTCGCTGGGTACGGCCAGCGTGATCAGCAGCTCGACGGGAGTGCCCTCGCCAGTGGCGACGGCCGCCGCGGCGTCAAGACGTGCGACGAGGTCCTCGACGGATTGCTCAGTGAGCTCCGGCAGATACCATTCAGCCAGGTAGCACGCGGATTCCCCACTCCCGCTCATCTGTCGAACGGTAGCGATTCCTCACGCCCGGCGAATCAGGTATTTCCCTACGTTTCGTCCCTTACGCGGCTGCGCCGGGCTTCAGGTACGTGACCAGGCTGACGTCGATGCCCTCGTCGATGAAATACCACTGGCAGCCCTTGAGATAGCGCATGTACCGGTCGTAGTTCTCCTCGCCGGCGGCCGCGATCGCGGTGTCCTTGTTGCGCTCGAGGCGGTCGGCCCAGATGCCCAGCGTCTTGATGTAGTGGTTACGCAACGACAGCGGCTCGGGCACCTGGAAGCCCGCCTTTTCGCCGTGCTCCACCATCATCTGCGTCGTCGGCAGGCGGCCGCCGGGGAAGATCTCGGTGATCATGAACTTGATGAAGCGGGCCATCTCGAAGGTCAGCTTCTTACCGCGTGCGGCCAGGTCGTACGGGTGATAGCCGACGCTGCTCTGGATGGTCATCCGGCCGTCGTCGGGCAGGATGTCGAAACACGTCTTGAAGAAGTCGTCGTAGCGCTCGAAGCCGAAGTGCTCGAACGCCTCGATGGAGACGATGCGGTCGACGGGGGAGTGGAACTGCTCCCAGCCCTCGAGGCGGACGTCGTAGGTGCGCTCGGTGTCCAGCTTGCTCAGCAGCTGGTTGCAGTAGGCCTGCTGGTTCTTCGACAGGGTCAGCCCGATCACGTTGACGTCGTACTTCTCCATCGCACGCTGCAACGTCAGGCCCCACCCGCAGCCCACCTCCAGCAGTGTCATACCCGGCTTGAGGTCGAGCTTGTCGAGGTGCTGGTCGACGTTGGCGATCTGCGCCTCCGACAGCGTGACGTTCGGGCCGGTGAAGTATGCGCAGCTGTACTTACGCGTCGGGTCCTGGAACACGCCGAAGAAGTCGTCCGACAGGTCGTAATGCGCCTGGATGTCCTCGAAATGAGGCCGCATATCCTTCGTGCCGGTTGAGTTGTCAGACATATTTCCCCTGCTTGGCCTTTCCCAATGACGTGACGCGGACCTGCGGTTCGTCACGTGATGATCTGGTCGACACCATATCGTCGGCCGTTGCCGAACCCTAATTCGGCTTGCCGCCACTCCGGCGGCATTTTGTGGGAGGCGGGGGCTATTTCTGGAGCGTGAACTGGTTGACGTCGATGTATCCGACGCGGAAGCCGTGTGCACAGCCGGTCAGGTAGTGCATGTAGCGGTCGTAGACCTCTTGGGATTGGATGGCGATCGCCTCGTCTTTGTGCGTCTCCAGCGCCGCTGACCAGCAGTCGAGCGTGCGCGCGTAGTGC
The DNA here is from genome assembly GCF_001499925.1 of Mycobacterium lehmannii. Lineage (NCBI taxonomy): Bacteria > Bacillati > Actinomycetota > Actinomycetes > Mycobacteriales > Mycobacteriaceae > Mycobacterium > Mycobacterium lehmannii. The sequence continues at coordinate 150,721 of NZ_LQIR01000069.1, read as the reverse complement.
GGCTGCAAACTCTGTCGCCGGGTCAACTCGAAGCCTGCCTTCTCGGCGTGCTCGCCAACCAGCTCGATGGTCGGCAGGTATCCACCAGGGAAGATCTCGGTGAGGATGAACTTCACGAACCGGGCCACCGAGAACGTCAGCGGCATACCTCGCTCCGCCATCTGCGGAAGTGTGAGCGCGGTGATGGTGTGCAGCAGCATCGCCCCGTCGTCGGGCAGCACGCGGTGGGCCATGGTGAAGAAGTCGTCCCAGCGGTCCCTGCCGAAGTGCTCGAACGCGCCGATCGACACGATTCGGTCCACGGGCTCGTCGAACTGTTCCCAGCCCTGGAGCAACACCCGCTTGGACCTCGGGCTGTCCGATGCGGCGAAGACCTTCTCGACGTGGGCGTGCTGATTCTCGCTCAAGGTGAGGCCGACGACGTTGACGTCGTACTTCTCGACGGCCCTCATCATCGTCGAACCCCAACCGCAGCCGACGTCGAGCAGCGTCATCCCCGGTTCGAGGCGCAATTTGCCCAACGCGAGATCGACCTTGGCACGCTGAGCCTCCTCGAGCGTCATGTCGTCGCGCTCGAAGTAGGCGCAGCTGTAGGTCTGGGACGGATCCAGCCAGAGCCGGAAGAACTCGTCGGAGAGGTCGTAGTGCGCCTGCACGTCGGCGAAGTGCGGCGTCAAATTGCGTGTTGCAGCCACTGGTGTGCCTTTCTGGGCGGAATCAGAGCTCGCGTCGCCTGTGACAGTTCAAGCCCGGAAGCACTCGGGACGAATGTACGCGCAGCCCTGCCTGCTGGCCACCCGAGGAACGCTTGCGCCGACGTCAAATATTCGCGGCGAAAACGGTTTTCAGCTCGCCGATGATGTCGTCCCACAGCGGCTCGGGCAGTTCGTGACCCATACCGTCGAACAGCACCAGCCGGGCGTTCTCGATGGCCTTGGCGATAGCGCGTCCTCCTGACGGGCGCATCAGCTTGTCGGCCTTGCCGTGCAGCACCACCGTGGGGGCCGTGATCTCGCGGTCGTAGTGCAACAGGCTGCCGCTGCCCAGGATCGCCGAGAACTGCCTGCCGATCCCGGCGGGGTGGTAGCAGCGGTCGTAGTCCGCGATCGCGTCGGCGCGCAGCCGCTCCTCGGAGGCGGGGAAGCCCGGGCTGCCGATGATCTTGTTGACCCGGATGGCGTTTTCGATGATCGCCTCGCGGGTGTTGCCCTTGGGCCGCTGCAAGATCGCGATCAGCTGCCGCGGACCCGGTGGCGGCAGCAGCGTTTGGTTGTTGCTCGAGAAGATGATCGCCAACGACTGCGTGCGCGGTTTGTGCCTGGCGGCGAACACCTGGGCGATCATCCCGCCCATCGACGCGCCGACAACGTGGGCGCGCTCGATCTCGAGGTGGTTCAGCAGGGCGGCCGCGTCGTCGGCCATGTCTTCGAGTGTGTATGCGGCCGGGCTTTTCCTCCCGAGCAGCGAGCGCAGCATCCGCGGCACCAGCGGGGCGTCGGTGCGCAGCCCCCGGAGTTTCGTGGAGAGGCCGACATCTCGATTGTCGAACCGGATGACCCGCAGGCCCTGGTTGATGAGCCGCTCACAGAAATCTTTGCGCCACATCAGAAGTTGCGCGCCAAGTCCCATGATGAGCAGGACCGCCGGGTCGTTCGGATCGCCCATGTCCTCGTAGTAGATTTCGAGATCGCCGGACTTGGCGAATCCGGTTCGGACCTGCATTCAGCCGCGGACCTCGCTGTCGAGTTCCGTGTCGTGCTCCCTGCTGACCTCGACCATGAAGTTGGCGAAGTAGCCGGTCAGCTGGGGATCCGACATCATCTGCCACTTCGGTGCGAGCAGCTTCATGTAGCGCTCGACGTAGAGGAACTGCTTGCCGATCAGAACCAGTTCGCGCGGCAGCTTGACGTCATATGCCTCGGCGAGCGTCGACAGTTGCTTGCCGATCTCGGCGTAGCTCATGTCGCCCAGCGTCGACATGGTCAACGGCGTCGCGAACTTCTCCAGGTCCTTGGCGGCCTCGGCCTCCGGCTTCATGGTGCCGACCGCGCCCATCAACACGACGATCTTGCCCGCTGCGGCGTGGTCCTTCTTCACCAACAGCGCGTACACGAGTTCGCGCAGCAGCCAGCGGGTGCGCGGGTCGACCCGGCCCATGATCCCGAAGTCGAAGAACACGATCTTGCCGTCGTCGTCGACGTAGAGGTTGCCCGCATGCAGGTCGCCGTGGAACAGCCCGTGTCGCAGGCCGCCTTCGAAGACGCTGAACAGCAGCGCCTTGACCAGTTCGGTGCCGTCGAAGCCCTTCTGCCGGATGGTCTTGACGTCGTCGATACGGGTGCCCTGGATGCGCTCCATCGTCAGCACGCGCTCGCTGGTGAGATCCCAATAGACCTGGGGCACACGGATATTGCGCCCCAGCGGGGAGGCGTGCATGTGCGCGACCCAGGCGTCCATGGACTGCGCCTCGAGCCGGAAGTCGAGTTCCTCAGCCAAGTTGTCGGCGAAGTCGGCGACGACGTCTTGAGCGCTCAGGCGCTGACCCAGCTTGGCGAACTCGACCAGCCGCGCGCCGCGCTTGAGGATCTGCAGATCCGCGGCGACCCGCCTGCGGATGCCGGGGCGCTGGATCTTGACGACGACCTCTTCACCGCTGTGCAGCGTCGCGTAGTGGACCTGGGCGATCGACGCGGACGCGAACGGCTTTTCGTCGAAGCTCTTGAACAGGTTCGCGGGTTCGTCGCCGAGATCCTCGACGAACAGCTTGTGCACCTCTTCGGGGTCCGCGGGCGGAACCCGGTCGAGCAGGCTGCGGAACTCCTTGGACAGCGGCTCGCCGAACGCGCCGGGACTCGACGCGATGATCTGGCCGAACTTGACGTAGGTGGGCCCCAGGTCAGCGAACGCCTGCGGGACCTGCTTGATGATCTTCTGCTGCAGCGAACCGCGGCCGGCGATCTTCGAAACGACCCGCGCGCCGGTACGGGTGATCTGCCAACCCGTGGCGCCGACGCGGGCCGCCTCGATCGGCAGGGGGACCCTGTCGAGCTTGGCTACGTCGCGGTGCTGCGTCTTTCGCGTGGCACTCATAACGGCCAGTGTCTCAAAATCCGCGGTGGCCCGTAAAAACGTGTGCACCGGCTCACAGTTGGCCTTCTAAGGGTCCCGGTTGCGCCGAAATTGCATTCCAGCAGGCCGCTACTCGTACTTTTCCTGCTGGAATGCCATTTCGCGGCCAATTCACGCCTCGGCGAAACTGCGCTCGACCTCGTCGCGCGTGCGAACCTCGTCGTCGCCCAGCCGGTATGTCGGCAGCGTGTGCGGCACGTCGGTACCCGACGCCACCCTCGCCTGCGCCTGGCGGAACTCCGGTATCGGGCCCTGCGCGACATGCAAGCCGTTGATCACCGACCAGACCGTCGCTCGGCGCGCGGTGCGCTCGAGGATGTTCGGGTCCTTGTGCTGGATCAACTGCTTGCCCCAATGCGGCATCGTGTCGCGGATCGCCCAGTTGATCGCGCTCTGCGCCAGCGGCAGACCCGGCCCCGTGGCAAGCGCCGTGCCGTGGGTGACGGCCAATCGCGGCAGGTAGGACTCGAGGCAGTCGGCGACCTCGGCCTTCGTCTCGGGCAGGTCGGTACCACCCAACGCGTGGCCGACCCGCACGAACTCGCGGTAGTAACGATCGATCTTCTTGCCGCGCAACGGGTTCGGATGGTAAAGCTCGTGCGCGGTCGCCAGGCCCCACACCACGGTGGCGTAGTTCCAGCGCAACCAGTCCGGGTCGTCGGCGTCGTAGCGGGCGCCGTCGGGGCGGGTGCCCTTGATGGTGTGGTGCATCGAACGGACGGCCTTCGCCAGACGCTCGGCGGTCTCGGTCGAGCCGTAGGCGGTGCCTATGAAGAATGCGATCGAGTGGCCGAGACGCACCGCCGCGCCCTTGGGGTCGATCTCGGGAACGGCCACCCCCGTTTTCGGATCGCGCTTCACCAGCCGTGAGTGGTGCATGCCCATCCAGTAGATCGAGGGATCCAGCCGCTCCATGAACGCCGCGCACTGCAGGCCGAAGATCAGCGCCTGCATGTGCGAGTGCACGTGCCAGACCGCACTGCCGGGGCCGAACCAGCCCGGATCGCCCACCGGCGCGGCGAACTCCATACCGCGGAAGTAATTACGCCGGATGTCCTTGTCGAAGCGCTGGTTGAGCGCCTCTCCGATGAACTGGTGCGGCAGCAGAATCACGTGGGCTCCTAGCTTCCAAACTCTGGTCACAGCTGTAGCCAGAATACATTTTGGTCACGTATGTGACCAGAGTTGGCGTGATGCCGCCTACGCTGGGGTCGTGTCCAGTCCGACCCGATGGGCGGGCGTGCCGCTGACGGACCGCCGCGCCGAGCGCCGAGCGCAGCTGATCGACGCCGCCTTCCGGCTGTTCGGCGATGGCGGCGAAGCTGCCGTGTCGGTGCGGTCGGTGTGCCGCGAATGTGGGCTGAACACACGGTATTTCTACGAGAGCTTCGCCGATACCGACGACCTGCTCGGGGCGGTCTACGACCAGGTGAGCGCCCAACTGGCCGAAGCGATCGAAGGGGCCATGTCGCAGGCAGGCGAATCGCTGCGGGCCAGGACCCGGGCCGGGATCGCCGCGGTGCTCGGCTTCAGCTCCCAGGACCCGCGCCGCGGCCGGGTGCTGTTCACCGACGCGCGGTCGAATCCGGTGCTGGCGGCCCGGCGTGCGGCGACACAGGACTTGTTGCGCGAAGGCGTGCTCACCGAGGGTTGGCGGTTACAGCCCGACACCGACTCGGTCGCCGCCCAGGTCGGCGCGGCGATGTACACCGGTGCGATGGCCGAGCTGGCGCAACAGTGGCTGGCGGGCAGGTTGGGGACCGATCTGGACGCGGTCGTCGAGCACGCCGTCAGTCAGGTGCTGCGGTAGGGCCGGCGAAGTTTTCTGTCAGCGCTCCGACGACCGGACCCCACACCGGTTCGGGTAGGTCGTGGCCCATTCCATCGACGACGACGTAGCGCGCGCCGTCGACGGCCCGTGCGACGGTGCGGCCGTTGCGCGGTCGCACCAGCGGATCCTTCGTGCCGTGGATGACGACGGTCGGTGCGGTGATGAGACGGGTGTAGCGCAGCAGGCTGCCGGTGCCGAGGATTGCGTCGAACTGACGCAGCATGCCCTGCGGGTAGTCGCTGCGCTCGCGCAGCTCCCGCACCCGGCGGTGCAGCTGTTCGGCGGGCGGTAAGAAGTTGGGCCCGTTGATGATTGCGACGTTGCGGACCTCGTGGGCCAGTCGCTGCTCGAGTGGTGCGTCGCGGGCGGGCGCGCCGAACGCCAGCCGGATCACCCGCAGAGCGGGTAGCGATGAGAACGGCGTCCCCGCGCTCGTCATCACCAGACCCAGCGATGCCACCCGCTCGGGATGGCGGCCCGCCAGCACCTGCGCGATCATCCCGCCCATGGACGCGCCGACGACGTGCGCGCGGTCGATGCCGAGGTGGTCGATCAGCCCACGCGCGTCGTCGGCCAGGTCGACGAGCGTGTACGGCACCGGACTGGCGCGGCCCAGCAGATATCGCAGCACGCGCGGATACACCGATCCGTCCGCGCGTTGTCCGTCCAACTTCGTCGACAACCCGGTGTCACGGTGGTCGAAGCGAATCACCCGGTAGCCCCGGTCGATCAACCGCGCGCAGAAACCGTCCGGCCACATCGGCAACTGCGCCCCGACGCCCATGATCAGCAGCACCGGCGGATCCGCGGAGTCGCCGAGATCCTCGTAGAAGATGCCGACGTCTCCGCATACCGCGGTGCCGCTACGAACCTGCATGCTCAGCTTTCTACACCTACCCGGCCACCGGTTCCTTGCCCCAGGGCGTGAGCCACGGCGTCGGTTCCCAGTCTTCGAGGCCGGCGAGCAGTTCGTAAAGCGTTGCACCGTCGATGGTTTCGCGGATGATGTCGGCCTGCCCGGCGTGCCGGGCCAGCTCCTCAATCATGTGCAAGATCACCCAGCGCACCGACCATGCCGACACGTCCTTGGGGAACCAGGGCACATGCGGCGGGATCGGCACCGCTGCGTTCAGGTCGGCGGTCTCGATCAACCGGATGGTCTCGGCGTTCTGCTCGTCGAACCGGGCGAGGATGCCGGCGAGGGTCTCGTCGTCGCGCATGACGAACTCGCTCTGGTAGTCGGCCTGCTGGTCCTCCATCGGTCGGCGATCGCTCTCGGTCAGTTCGGGTGCGGCCGCAACGCGCGCCATCCATCCGCGTTGGCAGTTGGTGACGTGTTTGATCAGGCCGCCGATCGACAACGCGCTGACCGACGGTGTCGACCGCGCTTGTTCGTCGGTCAAGCCGAACGCCACGGCGTGGAAGGCGTACTGCTGGGCGGCCACGTACTCGCGAAGACCCTCACGTTCGTCTCCGACTGGTGGGGGCAAAGCGGGCATATCAGTTTCCTCTCGAGTTGGTGTGGGCGTACAGGTCTCGGATGCAGGCGATTTCGGCGCCGTGGTGGATGAACTCGCGATTGATGTGCAGGACGAGCGCGATGAGCGGATGGTCGGCGTAGGGGCCTTCTGCGGGTCCGCACGGCCGGTTCAGGTCCTCGTCGGACAACCCGCGAACCCCGCCGATCCACGTTTGGTACTGCTCGTCGAGTTGTCGCAGCGCCGTCGCGGCGTCGGTGGCGTACCGCCAGGACTGGTAGTCGGCGTAGGGGGCGCCGAAATGGTTGTGGTTGCGCATCGCGAACACGCCGACGATGACGTGCGCGAGGCGCCAGGCGATCGTCGTGAACGGCGCCGGGTTCGGTTCGGGATAGTCGAAGTCGATCGACCCGTCTGCGTGGACAGTCCAGCAGTCGGCAACCGGTTGCCAGAAGTATTCGTCGTCGGTGAGCCCCTGAAACCGGGGGCGCAGGAAGTTGGTCCAGTGGAAGTCGGTCTGCTCGGCCAACTCGTCGGTGATCCTCGCTGTCGTGCTCATGTCGATAGCGTGTCAGAACTATAGGACAGTTCCGGTCCTAAGACTGCGGCAGACTCATGGCATGTCGGAGACGACGAGCCGGATACTGCAGCTGCTGGGCCTGCTGCAGTCCCGGCGGGTGTGGACGGGCGAGGGCCTCGCTGAGCGGTTGGGGGTCACCACTCGCAGCGTGCGTCGCGACATCGAACGGCTACGCGACCTCGGGTACCCCGTCCACGCCAGCAAGGGCCACGGCGGCGGTTATCAACTCGGCGCCGGTGCGGCGTTGCCGCCGTTGCTGCTCGACCCCGACGAGGCCGTCGCGATGGCCGTATGCCTGCGTCTGGCCGCGGGCGGAACGGTGGCGGGGGTCGGCGAATCGGCGCTGCGGGCACTGAGCAAGCTCGATCAGGTGATGCCGTCCAAGCTGCGGTCACAGGTGGCCGCGGTGCACGAATCGACCGTCACGCTGATGGCCCCGACCTCCGATACACCGGTCGAACCCGACGTTCTGATGACCCTCGCGCGGGCCTGCCGCGACCACGAGCACGTGGCCGCCGGCTACGTCGACATCCGCGGCACCGCGACCCAGCGCCGGCTCGAGCCCTATCAGCTGGTCACCACCGGTCGGCGCTGGTACCTGCTGGCCTACGACCGCGACAAGCAGGACTGGCGCAGCCTACGGTTGGACCGGATGAAAGATGTGCGCGCCCAGGGCAGCACCTTCGTGCCCCGTGACGCGCCCGACGCGGCAACCTACGTGCGGCGGTCGATCAGCAGCTCACCGTACCGCTACGTCGCACGCGTCCACTTCGATGCTCCGAAAGATGTTGTTGCTCAGCATTTCTCACCGTCATCGGCGACGATCGAACCCGACGGTCCGCACGCATGCGTCGTCACGGCCGGTGCCGACGACCCCGAACGCATGGTGCTGTACTTCGCGACGGTCGGCTGCGATTTCCGGGTACTTTCACCGCCGGAGGTGATACAGGCGGTGGAGGCGGTCTCGAAGCGGCTGCGACGAAGCGTCAGCCGGTGAGCTCAAGGCGGTCGGCCAGCATCAGGAATGCTGACGCGAACGGGTTGTCGGCGGTCTCGGCGCGGAGTTGTTCCCAGTCCAGTTGTTCGCGGACTGCACGCACCGCGGGAAGCAGTGCGGAGAAGTCGCAATGGTGTTCGTTGAGGGAGTTCAGCTTCTCGCGCATGACCTCGGTGGGCGCCAGCACGCGCATCCGGATCGCGAGCACGTCGTACTCCTCGGCCGCCAGGACGGTTTCCTTGTCGACCGGAACGCCGTTGAGCCGGTGCAGCACGTCGATGACGAAGTCGTCCTCGACGCACGCCTTGAACAACCAGTCCTCAGGTGTGCGCTCGACCCGGAAACCCGCCTCCTCCAGTGTCGCCGCGGCCTTCTCGGTGTCGGGCTCGGCGACCACGAAATCCACGTCGTGCACCGGTTCTGGACCTCCGAACACCCACAGCGCGTAGCTGCCGCCGAGGGCGAAATCGGGGCCCTGGGCGCGCAACGCCGACGCCGCGCGTTTGAGCGCGTCGCGCAGATCATCGTTTCTCTGGGGCACTACTCTCCTGGGGCCGACTGATGGGCTAGCAGCCATTGTGGGTAGCTAGTACCCATGCAGATGCGGATGGCCACCTTCAACATCTTGCACGGGCGCAGTGTGCACGACGGGCTCGTTCACCGAGACCGCCTCGTGGAGGCCGTCAGGGAACTCGACGCCGACATCCTGGCCCTGCAGGAAGTCGACCTCGACCAGCCGCGCTCGGGGATGGCCGACCTGACCGCGGTCGCCGCCGAAGCGATGGGTGCGGTGAGCCACCGGTTCGTGGCGGCGATCTCCGGCACACCCGGTGCCACGTGGATGGCGGCCACCGGCGACGAGCAACCAGGGACCGCCGCCTACGGCATCGCGCTGCTGTCGCGGTTTCCCGCCGAGTCGTGGCAGGTGCTGCGGCTGCCGCGGATTCCGGTGCCGTTTCCGATGTATCTGCCGGGTCCGAACCGGGTGAAGGTGGTCAACGAAGAGCCGCGCGCGGCGGTCGTCGGCCAGTTGAACACTCCGCTGGGGCCGCTGACCGTCGCCAACACCCATCTGTCGTTCGTGCCGGGGTGGAATCGGATGCAGCTGCGCCGACTTCTGCGTGACATGCGCGGCTTCCCGTCGCCGCGAGTGCTGATGGGCGATCTGAACATGGTGCCGCAAACGATCCATCGCTGGACCCGCCTGCGACCGCTCGCCTCGGCGGTCACCTTCCCGGCCGATGAGCCCGACCGCCAGCTCGACCACATCGTCACCGACGACAGTGGCCTGCGGGTGCAGCGGTGCTGCGCGCCTTCGCTTCCGATCTCGGATCACCGCGCACTCGTCGTCGACATCACCCGCGCCTGATTTCTTCCGCAATGCGGGGGTGACCGCACGTAGGGTTTGGGTGTGCGGGTCACCTCGGCGGAGTCGACGGATCTGTTCGTCGGGCCCGCGGACGCGCCGTCGCAGATCGTGCGGGTGACTTACACCGATGGGGCGGGCGAGGTGCGCGTCGACGGCGACGGGCTGGCGGGCCACGCGCGAGCGGCGGTCGGCGACGGCACCGTGGAGGTGGCGGTCACGGTCACCGCCCCGGCCCCCGGTGAGCAGCGGCCGGCGCGGATCGTCACGGGCGACGGCATCACGCCGTTCGTCTTCACCGTCGCCGAACCCGGCTGGACGATGTACATGATCAGCCACTTCCACTACGACCCGGTGTGGTGGAACACGCAGGCCGCATACACCAGTGTGTGGAGCGAGGACCCGCCGGGGCGGTGCCGCCAGACCAACGGCTTCGATCTGGTCAGCGCTCATCTCGAAATGGCCCGCAGGGAACCGGAATACAAGTTCGTCCTGGCCGAGGTCGACTACCTCAAACCGTTCTGGGACACCCACCCCGAGGATCGTGACGATCTGCGCCGTTTTATCGCCGAGGGCCGTGTCGAGATCATGGGCGGAACGTACAACGAGCCGAACACCAACCTCACCAGTCCCGAGACGACCATCCGGAACTTCGTGCACGGCATCGGGTTTCAACGCGATGTGCTCGGAGCCGACCCGGCGACGGCGTGGCAGCTCGACGCGTTCGGCCATGACCCGCAGTTCCCGGGGATGGCCGCAGACGCGGGGCTGACGTCGAGTTCGTGGGCCCGCGGTCCGCACCATCAGTGGGGCCCGATGGCCGGCGGCGGCGACCCACAGCGCATGCAGTTCAGCAGTGAATTCGACTGGCTCTCCCCTTCCGGTCGCGGGTTGCTGACGCATTACATGCCTGCGCACTACGCCGCCGGTTGGTGGATGGATTCGGCGCCGACGCTGACGGACGCCGAAGCCGAGACCTACCAACTGTTCACGTCGCTGAAGAAGGTGGCGCTGACTCGCAACGTGCTCCTGCCCGTCGGCACCGACTACACGCCACCGAACAAGTGGGTCACCGAGATTCACCGAGACTGGAACGCCCGCTACACCTGGCCGCGGTTCATCTGCGCGATACCCAGCGAGTTCTTCGCCGCGGTCCGCGCCGAACTGGCCGAGCACGGTGCCCAGGCGTCGCCGCAGACCCGGGACATGAACCCGATCTACACGGGCAAAGACGTCTCCTACATCGACACGAAGCAGGCCAACCGGGCTGCCGAAGACGTCGTGCTCGACGCCGAGAAGTTCGCCGTGTTCGCCGGGCTTCTCGGTGGTGCCACGTATCCCCAGGCGGCTTTGGCCAAGGCGTGGGTGCAATTGGCGTACGGCGCGCACCACGATGCGATCACCGGTTCGGAATCCGACCAGGTGTACCTCGACCTGCTGACGAGCTGGCGAGACGCATGGGAGCTGGGAAGGGCTGCCCGTGACCATGCGCTGGCTGTGCTGTCGGGGGCCGTGGACGAACCGGTCGTCGTATGGAATCCCCTCGCGCACAAGCGCACCGACGTCGTCACCGCCCGAATTCCGAAGGCGGTCGAAGCTGTGCGTATTGTCGATTCTGCGGGTGAGGAGATACCCGCTCAGGTTGAGCACGGAGGGCGGACGGTCAGCTGGCTCGCCCGTGACATGCCGTCGCTGGGGTGGCAGTCCTACCGGCTCCTGGACGGCGATGGCTCGGCAGCGGCGTGGGAACTGGTGAGCGGAAACGAGATCGGTAACGACCATTACCGGTTGCGGGTCGATCCGTCACGCGGCGGTGCGGTCGAGTCGCTGGTCGAGTGTGGTTCGGGCCGGTCCTTGCTTGCTCACGGTGAGGTCGGCAACGACTTGGCGGTGTACGACGAGTACCCGGCGCATCCCGAGGCGGGCGAGGGGCCGTGGCACCTCCTGCCCACGGGCCCGGTGGTGCGCTCGTCGTCGTCGCCTGCCACGGTGCAGGCCTATCGCGGAGCGCTCGGGGAGCGCCTGGTGATCGAGGGCACCGTCGCCGATGTGCTGCGCTACACGCAGGTTCTCACGCTGTGGCACGGTGTGGCGCGCGTCGACTGCCGGACCACGATCAACGAATTCACCGGCGCCGACCGGCTGCTGCGGCTGCGCTGGCCCTGCCCGGTACCCGGCGCGATGCCGGTCAGCGAGGTCGGTGACGCGGTGATCGGGCGCGGGTTCGCGCTGCTGCACGAACATGACCGCGAGACTGCGGTCGATGCCGCAACGCATCCGTGGACGCTGGACAATCCGGCGTACGGCTGGTTCGGGCTGTCGTCGACGGTGCGGGTCAGGGTCGGCGAAGGGTGCCGGGCGGTCTCGGTTGCCGAGGTGATCACTCCGACTGAAACCGATTCCGCGGTGGCGGGACCGCTGGTGGTTGCGCTTGCGCGCGGCGGTGTCACCGCGACGTGCAGCGGCTCAGACCGGCCGCGTTACGGTGATCTCGCCGTCGACTCGAACCTTCCGGATGTGCGGATCGCACTCGGCGGCCCTTGCGAAAACACCTTCACCGCAACAGTTCTCGAGGCTGTCGATTCGGTGTACGGCGAGGAGGTGAAGCGACAGCTCGATGCGACCGGCGCGGCCAGGGTCTGGGTGCCTGCGGCCGTCCGGCTCGCGGAGGCGTGGGTGCCGAGCGCGGACCTGCGCGATGTGCGAGCACTGCCGGTGCTGGTTCTCGCGGGCTCGGCTCTGGACGATGTGGTGGCGGGTGTGGTCGACGACCTAGCCGACTTCGAGATCGTCGTCGAGCAGGCGGCGCATGCCGATATGGAAGCGTTCGAGGACCGTACGGTGGCGGTGCTGAATCGCGGTGTGCCCGGTTTCGCCGTCGAATCGGATGGGGCGCTGAATCTTTCCCTGATGCGGTCGTGTACCGGTTGGCCCTCGGGCACGTGGATCGATCCGCCGCGCCGCACGGCGCCGGACGGGTCCAACTTCCAGTTACAGCACTGGACGCATACGTTCGACTACGCGTTGGTCTCGGGGGACGGCGACTGGCGCCGGGCAGGCGTCTCCGCTCGCAGCGCCGAGTTCTCGAACCCGCTCTTGGCGGTGACGGAGAAGTGGGGAGCGGTGGGTGGGCTGCCGCCGTCGGGTTCGTTGTTGGAGATTCAGCCGGCGGGCTCGGTGCGGCTCGGTGCGCTGAAGGCCGCAGGCAACCCGCTGGCAAGCGGTAGCGCGCGGCCGGTCCACCCATCTGACGGTGTCGCGATGCGTCTGGTTGAAACCACCGGCAGCACAACCGAAGTCGCGGTCACCTCGGGGCTGCGCCGGGTGTCCGCCGCGGTCCGGGTGGATCTGCTCGAGCAACCCCGCGTGCAGGAGGTGACGCCGGACAGCCTGTCGTTGCACGGTTTCGAGGTCGCCACCGTGCTGGCCCGGTTCAATCTGCCGCAGGTTCTGCATGCCGACCATGCCGTCCTCGCACCGGAGGCGGAGCAGGCCCAGCCGCTCTATGCCAGGTACTGGCTGCACAACCGCGGTCCGGCACCGCTTGGCGGGCTGCCGGCCGTCGCCCACCTGCACCCGCAGCACATCGTGGTGTCGGATTCTCCAGTGCAGCTTCGCCTCACCGTGGCCAGCGATTGCTGCGACGAAGTTCTGCACGGTCGGGTGCGGCTGCTGTGTCCGGACGGCTGGACCACAGAACCCGGTGTGCTGCCGTTCATGCTGCCTCCGGGCGAATACGTCGACACCACCGTGAACGTGACCGCGCCGAAAGGGGCGTCACCGGGTCTGTATCCGATACGTGCCGAACTCGCGTTGACGGGTGCGCATGTCTCGATTCCGCCGTCGTGGCGTCAGGTGGTCGAGGACGTATGTGTCGTCGCGGTCGACGCGCCTCCGGACCACACCCTGTTGCGCCTCGTCGCCGGACCGGAGTCGGTCGACGTGGCGGCCGGCGAGGCGGCCCGTATAGGGGTCAGGGTCGGCACCGACGCGTGCGCCGACGTCGCGGTCGAAGCGCACCTGATCAGCCCGTGGGGCACGTGGGAATGGTTGGGCCCGGCGGTATCCGGTGTCGAGCTGGCCGCTCGGGGCAACACCGAGATCAGCTTCGACGTCGCACCGCCGGAATGGGTTGAACCGGGCGAATGGTGGGCGCTGATTCGATTGGCTGCCGCTGGACAACTCGTCTATTCACCCGCGGTGAAGGTGACGGTGCGGTGAGCGAGTCGGCATGGGCGGGCGTCGCGGCGACGGTGGACGGTGTGCCGGTGTCACTCGACGAGGTCGACGCACGCGAAGCCTCCCTGCGCGCTTCGCGGATCGCCTCCTCGCTGCCGCGTCCCGGCACCAGCGAGGGTCGGCAGCTGCGGCGTTGGCTGACCCAGATCTTGGTTGCCGAGCGCGTCGTGGCCACCGAGGCCGCGGCGCGCCGGTTGAACGTCGTTGACGCGCCGTCCGAGGCCGAGGTACTGCCGGACATGACCGTGCGGATGGAGATCGGCAGCGTCGCGGCTTCGGTGCTGGCCGACCCGCTGGCCCGCGCAGTCTTCGCCGAGGTGTCGGCGGGTATCGACGTCGCCGATGACGAGGTGGCGTCGTACCGGGAGCGAAACCCGTTGCGCTTCAGCAATACAGCGGACGTCACCGCGCATCTGCGCGCCGCCGCGCGTCGCCGGGCCTTCCGGCTGTGGCTGGATGCCCGGTGTGCGGCGGCCGTCGAACTCGCCCCCGGCTACGAGCATCCCGGCGATCCCCGTCAACCCGACAACACCCACCGGCACTGATGGCCGATCTCGCTCTCGCCCTCGACATCGGCGGTACGAAGATCGCCGTCGGTCTCGTCGACGGTGCGGGCACGCTGGTGCACAGGGCCGAATTACCGACGCCGGACGGTGATGCGGAAACGATCTGGGCCGCGGCGGATTCGCTGATCACCGAGGCGCTGGCGACCGCCGGTGGACGGATCCGCGGCGTCGGGATCGCCTCTGCCGGACCGATCGACTTGTCGGCCGGCACCGTCAGTCCGATCAACATCGGCTCGTGGCAACGGTTTCCGATCGTCTCACGGGTGGCTTCAGCGGTCTGCGCGCCGGTGCGACTCGCCGGCGATGGTTTGTGCATGGCGATGGGGGAACACTGGCGCGGTGCCGGCCGCGGCGCCGACTTCCTGCTCGGCATGGTGGTTTCGACCGGTGTCGGCGGCGGACTGGTGCTCGACGGCGCTCCCTACGACGGCCGGACCGGTAACGCGGGCCACGTCGGCCACATCGTCGTCGATCCGGACGGCGCGCCGTGCACGTGTGGCGGGCGCGGCTGCGTCGAGACCATCGCCGGTGGCCCGCGCATGGCGCAGTGGGCACGGGAGCAGGGGTGGGATGCGCCCGCCGATGCCGACGCCAAGGAACTGGCCGAGGCCGCCAGCGCAGGAGACCCCCTGGCGCTGAGTGCGTTTCGCCGTGGCGCAGTCGCGGTGGGCGCGATGATCGCATCGGTCGGCGCGGTCTTCGACCTGGACCGGGTCGCGATCGGCGGTGGCGTGGCCAAGGCCGGGGCGGTGCTGTTCGACCCCGTCCGGGAAGCACTCGCCTCCTACGCCGGGTTGGACTTCATCCGCGGCATCGAGGTGGTGCCCGCCGAACTCGGCAGCGACGCAGGCCTGGTCGGGGCGGCGGCCCTGCTGTGGAAGCAGACGCCAGACGGCTGACTAAGCCGGCTGCGTGCGCTTTCGTGTCTGCCGGGATGACTGGCGGTCCATGTGGTTTCGTCCCCAATCGCACAGGCTCTGCAGCACCGGGGCAAGCGTCATGCCGTATTCCGAGATCGAGTAGTGCACGCACGGCGGCACGGTGCGGGCATCGTGGCGGTCGATGATGCCGTCGGCGACCAACTCGTGCAGATGGCGGATGAGCATGCGCTCGGTGATGTCGGGGATGCTGCGGCGCAATTCCGCGGTGCGCATCGGACCGTCCTGGAGTCGCCACAGGATGGTGCCCTTCCACCGCCCGTCGATGACCGTCAGTGCGGTGTCGATCGGGCATTCGTTGACGCCCTTCTTGGAAACCGCCACGACTCCTCCTGAGCTGACAAATTTGGCAGTACCTTGTTTTGTGGCAGCGTAACGGGCACGGTCGAGGTATGGAAGCAATCATTGGAGTGCTTGCCCTGCTGATCGTCGGACCGTTGGTCGGCGTCGAGCTCGCGGTCGCGGTGTTCCTGAACCCCGTCTTGGGGCGGCTGCCCGACGGTGCTTTCGCGCAGGCGCGCGGCGACAGCGGGCGGGTGCTGGGCAAGGTGATGCCATTCTGGTACGCCGCGGCGCTGGTGGTGCTGATCGTGGCGGCCGTGCTGTTGCGGGTGGACTGGCTGTTCATCACCGCGGCGCTGACCATGGCCTTGGCGGTGGCGGCGACCGTGGCGCTGATGGTGCCGATCAACAACCGCATCGGGCGCTGGTCTGGCGGCGCCGACGTCGACCGCGGGCTGGCACGCCAGTGGGACCGGCTGCACTGGCGGCGGGTGGGTCTGCTTGCCGTGGTGTTCGGGCTGGTGGTCACCGCGGTCGCCGGGGTTTAGGCGGTTTGTGCACGCTCGCGACCGGATGAGCGAGCGCAAGCGGCTGGGAAATCGCGGCGTGTCGTGGGCAAACGCGGACGCTCGCGGAGATCTCTCGCGGAGATGGGGAAGGTGCGTTTTGGCTGATGAGGGGGCGGTCGGCTATTCTTGACGGCGTTCCACCGAAGACCGTCGGTCACCGAGCAATCGGTTGAAGGTCCGGGTTAACCCGGCGACCCACGCAGGAGGACGAGGCTAGTGCTTCTTGCTGCGCCCCGACCTGTCTGCGTCGGGGCGTTCGTCGTTTCCGGGCTCCGACGGTTCCACACACGAGGAGGCATGCATGGCCAAGGATGACAAGGCCGCGGCGGTTGCCGACATCGTCGAGCGGTTCAACTCGTCGACGGCCACCCTCGTCACCGAGTATCGCGGGCTCTCGGTGGCGCATCTCAAGGATCTGCGCCGGGCTCTCGGCGACTCCGCGAGTTACCGCATCGCCAAGAACACGCTGGTCAAGCGTGCCGCGGCGGAGGCGGGCATCGAAGGGCTCGACGAGCTGTTCGTCGGTCCCACGGCGATCGCGTTCGTCAAGGGCGAGGCCGTCGACGCCGCCAAGGCGATCAAGAAGTTCGCCAAGGACAACAAGGCCCTCGTCATCAAGGGCGGCTACATGGACGGCCGCCCGCTGAGCGTGTCCGAGGTCGAGCGCATCGCCGACCTGGAGTCGCGCGAGGTGCTGCTGGCCAAGCTGGCCGGCGCGATGAAGGCGAACCTGTCCAAGGCCGCCGGTCTGTTCAACGCTCCGGCGTCGCAGGTCGCCCGGCTGGCCGCCGCTCTGGAAGAGAAGAAGGCCGGCGAAGAGGCCGCTTAACCACCCACCACCCAGTGATTTGTGGAGCCGCACCGGCGCTGACCGCCGCCAACACTCCACAAATCGCAACTAGAAGTAAGTAAGGAAAGGACCGAAAATGGCCAAGCTGTCCACCGACGAGCTGCTCGACGCGTTCAAGGAACTGACGCTGCTGGAGCTCTCCGAGTTCGTCAAGAAGTTCGAGGAGACCTTTGAGGTCACCGCCGCTGCTCCGGTCGCCGTCGCGGCTGCCGGCCCCGCCGCCGTTGGTGCCCCCGCCGAGGCCGCCGAGGAGCAGTCCGAGTTCGACGTCATCCTCGAGGGTGCCGGCGACAAGAAGATCGGCGTCATCAAGGTCGTCCGCGAGATCGTCTCCGGCCTGGGCCTCAAGGAGGCCAAGGACCTCGTCGACGGCGCTCCCAAGCCGCTGCTCGAGAAGGTCGACAAGGCCGCCGCCGACGATGCCAAGGCCAAGCTCGAGGCCGCGGGCGCGACGGTCACCGTCAAGTAACACCCGGCATTACCACAACTGTGGGGTCGATCCAGCAAATGGGTCGGCCCCACAGTCGTTTTCCAGATGGGTCACAATCTGACCCCAGACGCGTGTGGTGGCCTGCGGAGGTAGGCTACAGTGACTCAAGCCACAAGCGGGAAGCATGTGGCGTGACGATTATTGGCGGAAGGATCTCGCGTGGGCATTGGTATCCAGATTGAGGGACTGACCAAGTCCTTCGGCCCCCAGCGAATCTGGGAGGACGTCACTTTCGACTTGCCGCCGGGTGAGGTCAGCGTTCTGCTCGGCCCCTCGGGTACCGGTAAATCCGTGTTCTTGAAATCCCTCATCGGGCTGCTGCGTCCCGAGCGCGGCAAGATCATCGTCGACGGCACCGACGTGATCCAGTGCACCGCCAAGGAGCTCTACGAGATCCGCACGCTGTTCGGCGTGATGTTCCAGGACGGCGCGCTGTTCGGCTCGATGAGCCTCTACGACAACACCGCTTTCCCCTTGCGTGAGCACACCAAGAAGAAGGAAAGCGAGATCCGCCAGATCGTCATGGAGAAGCTCGAGCTGGTCGGTCTGGCCGGCGACGAGAACAAGTTCCCCGGCGAGATCTCCGGCGGTATGCGCAAGCGTGCCGGCCTGGCCCGGTCGCTGGTGCTCGACCCGCAGATCATCCTCTGCGACGAGCCCGACTCCGGTCTGGACCCGGTTCGTACCGCGTACCTGAGCCAACTGCTGATCGACATCAACGCCCAGATCGACTGCACGATCCTGATCGTGACCCACAACATCAACATCGCCCGCACCGTGCCCGACAACATGGGCATGCTGTTCCGCAAGCACCTGGTGATGTTCGGTCCGCGTGAAGTGCTGTTGACCAGCGACGAGCCCGTCGTCCGGCAGTTCCTCAACGGTCGCCGTATCGGCCCGATCGGTATGTCAGAGGAGAAGGACGAGTCGACGATGGCCGAAGAGCAGGCCATGATCGACGCCGGCCACCACGACGGTGGCGTCGAGGAGATCGAGGGCGTGCCGCCGCAGATCCAGGCGACGCCCGGTATGCCGGAACGCCAGGCCGTCTTCCGCCGGCAGGCCCGGGTGCGTGAGATCATGCACACCCTGCCGCCCAAGGCGCAGGAGGCCATCCGCGACGACCTCGAGGGCACGCACCAGTACCAGGCGCATTCGATGCCCGATCCCGACGGTGCGACCACCCGGCATCGTGCGGTGGAGGACGACGCCCCGACCGGCGCCATCCCGCGCGCGCAGCAGTAAGCCGCGGCCGTGGACGCCGAGCCGACCGCTCGCGTTCCGAAGGCCCGCACTCACAACGCGACGTTCTGCCGGATCTGCGAGCCGCTGTGCGGCATGATCGCGACCGTCGAAGACGGCCGGCTCGTCGAACTGCGCCCCGATAAGGACCATCCGCTATCGGCGGGGTTCGCGTGCCAGAAGGGCATCGCGTTCGCCGAGGTGGTCAACGACCCCGACCGCGTCACCACGCCGCTGCGGCGACGTGCTCGCGCTGACGGTCTTCGCGCAAGCGGTCCCCCGCAAGCGGGTGGTGCCCCCACATCCGAAGGCGGCTTCGAGCCTGTCAGCTGGGACGAGGCGATGACCGACATCGCCGCCCGGCTCAGCGAGATCCACCGCAGGCACGGGGCGGGCGCGATCGGCTGGTATTTCGGCAACCCGGGTGCGTTCAGCTACTCATACACGCTGAGCCTGAGCATGCTGATGGGTGGATTCGGTCTCGGTCTGCGCGGCGGTCCCGGCCGGGGCCTGCACGTGTTCACCGCAGGCTCGCAGGACGTCAACAACCGCTTCGTCGCCAGCCAGTTGCTCTACGGGTCGCCGCTCGCGCTGCCGGTACCCGATGTGTTGCGCACCGACTTCCTCGTGGTCATCGGCGCCAACCCTGTCATCTCACACGGCAGCGTGCTCACCGCGCCGCGGATCCGGGATCGCATGCACGACATCGTCAAGCGCGGTGGCCGCGTGCTGGTCATCGATCCCCGCAGGACCGAGACGGCTGCGCAGTTCGAGTGGCTGGGCATCGTCCCCGACGGCGACGCCTACCTACTGCTGTCCTTATTGCATGTGATGTTCGGTGAGAACCTGGCCGACCGCCGACGCCTCGCGGAACAAGCGAACGGCGCGGATTGGCTCGAGCGTCTGGCCGAACCGTTCACCCCCGAGGTCACCGAGGCGCACACCGGGATCGACCCCGACACCGTCCGCACGCTGGCCCGCGACCTGGCAGGAACCGAACGGGCCGCGGTGTACGGCCGTGTCGGCACCAGCATCGGCGAGAACGGGACGCTGACGACGTATCTGCTTGATGCCGTGAACCTGGTGGCCGGCAATCTTGACGTGGCGGGCGGCAGCATGTTCGGCTGGTTGGGCATGCCGGGGGAGCGGTGGCTCAACAAGGCCGGCGGTGCACTGCTGCGCGCCGTCTACACGCGCAAACGGTCGCGCATCGGCGGATTCCCCTCCGTCCTCGGATCCGAACCCGCGGGCGTGATGGCCAAGGAGATCACCACGCCGGGACGCGGGCAGGTCAAGGCGCTGTTCGTCGGCGCGGGCAACCCGGTGCTTTCCGTGCCCAACGGCGACGAACTCGAGACCGCGTTGGAGTCCCTGGAGCTGATGGTCGGAATCGACCTCTACCTCAACGAGACGCTGGCGCACTGCCACTATGTGCTACCCGCGACGTCGATGTACGAACGCGACGATTTCCCGCTGCCGTTCCAGACGTTGCAACCCACGCCGTTCCGGCAGGCCACCGAGGCCGTCATCGCGCCGATGGGGCAGGCCCGCGCTGAGTGGGAGATCATCGACGACCTCACGGCCAGGATGTGGCGATCGACGCCGGGCCTGACCGCGCTCGCGGCGATACGAAAAGCGTTGTCGGTATTCGGGTTACGGCTCACGCCGCGGACCCTCGTCGACGCGGTGATCCGGCTGGCGGAGGGCGGCGACCGGTTCGGCCTGCGCCGCGGGTTGAGCTTCTCCAAGCTCACGGCGAACCACCCGCGCGGCACGGTGCTGGCGGAGCATCTGCGGGCCGGCGTGCTGCGGGACGTCGTCGTCTACCGCGGCCGCCGGGTGCGTCTGCGCCACGACGAGATTGCCGCCGAGGTCGACAAGCTGTCGCGGCGCCGCGTCGCCGACGGCTATCCGATGCGGCTGATCGGCATGCGTGAGGCGCGGTCGGAGAACTCGTGGATGCACAACTCGCCGCTCCTGATGCGCGGTGAGCGTACGCACCGAGCGCTCATGCACGTCGACGACGCGGCCGCCGCCGGCATCGTCGACGGCGACACCGTCCGGATCACCTCGCCGCACGGCCAGATCGAGATTCCCGTCATCGCCACCAGGGACATCGTGGCCTCGGTGATCGCGGTCCCGCATGGTTGGGGACACAAGGGCACGGCCGGATGGCGGGTCGCCAACGACGCCGGCGGCGCTAACGTCAACCTGTTGATGTCCAGCGATCCGGCCGATATCGAGAGCCTGGCCGGGATGGCCCGGTTGACCGGTGTCCCGGTGCGTGTCGAGCGGGTCGCGGCGATGGCCCTGCAACCCGAGCAGGCCCAAACTTTCGCATAAGGCCGGTTGGCGGCCAGCAAACCCGTTATCTTTCTCCCGTCGTCGAGCGGGAGAGGTCATGGTCGACCGGTTTCTGGTGTGGTTGAGAGCGGGTGTGGTCACCGCAGGACTGTCGGCGGCAATCCTCGCCGCTGCGGGTGCGGCGATGGCCGACGACGGTTCGTCGTCGGATGGCGGTGGGTCCACGTCTTCCGAGTCGTCGAATTCCGCTGACAGTGCGAAGGATTCGGCCGTCGGCGAACCGAGGGGTAGCGCCGCGTCTTCCCGGGCCTCGAACGCGACCACCGCGCGCACGACCGGCGACGCGCCGCGCACCCGCGTCGGCGCCAAGGTGCCCGACGACACAAGGGATGCGAAGAGTTCCGACGCCACCGACAAGGCGGACCGTAGCGACGACAAGAAAAAGCCCGCGGTGACGCCGAAAGACGCCGACACCGCAACAGATGAGGCAAAGGACGCCGAGACCGCAGCACCCCCCGCCGCCGGCGAGACCTCGGCCACCGACGCCGTGGTGGAGCAGCCGGTGGTGGAGCAGCCGGTGGTCGAGCAACCGGTGGTCGAGCAACCCACAACCGACGTCGAGCTGATCGAGGAGGCCGTCGCGAAGTCCGGCTCAGACCGTGACCACACGGACCAGCAGGCCACGGCCGTGGCCTCTCCGAACGCCGCCACGGTCAACCGGGAAGCCACCACCGCGCGAACCGAAGCAGACGCGGCCGGCAAGAAGGATGCCCTCGTCGCCGGAACCGACCACACCGTCGACCCGGCCGCTGCCGAAGAACGGACGGCGGTCGTTCTCGAACAGCCGGCCGCCACCGTCGTCGAGGACACCAAGGAACTCGGCGTCCAGGCGGTGGCCTTCGCGTCGGCGCCACCGGCGGTGACCACCGCGACCGCGCCCCAGATCCCGCTCATCCTGCGGGTGATCGGCACGATCGTGTTCGACCTCTACGCCGTCGCGACCCGGCTTCTGGGCGGCCCGCCGATCCTGCCACCCAACAGCACGGTCACCGTGCGTTCCTCGACGCTGCGGATCGACTGCGCGTGCGCGGAAGGCGAAGGGGAGGAGGTGCCCGCCGACTGGTACATCCCGGAGACGGCCGAAGGCGCGCCACCGCCGGATCGGCTGGTCTATCTGCAACACGGCTTCCTCGCCAGCGCCCCGTGGTACAGCCACACCGCAGCCGCGCTGGCTGAACGCACCAACAGCATCGTGGTCGCGCCGTCGATCAGCTCGAACTTCTTCGCTCTCGACGGATGCTGGCTCGGAGGCGCGCCGATGCACGAGGCGATGGCCGGGCTGTTCGACGACGAGAACACCGCGTTGCGCGAGAGCGCGCGCGCCGCCGGCTATTCCGGACCGATTCCGGATCGCGTCGTGCTGATGGGCCACTCGCTCGGCGGCGGCGCCGTTTCGGGCATGGCCGGCTACATGGTCGACAAGCAAACCGTCGACCGGCTCGCCGGGGTGGTGTTGCTCGACGGTGTCGCGCTCGGCGACCCGGCGGTGATGACGGAGTCGCTGAGGAAAGTTCCGCACGACATCCCGATCTACCAGCTCGCCGCGCCGGTCTACATGTGGAACAACTTCGGCGCCGGCCTCGACGCGACCCTCGCGGCGCGGCCCGGCCAGTTCGTCGGCGTGACGCTGGTCAACGGCTCACACGTCGACGCCATGCGGGGCGGCAATCCCCTCATTCAGTTCGCGCAGGAACTGGTCGCCGGGTTCTCGCGGCCCGAGAACTCCGCGGCCGCGCAGATGCTGATGGTCGGGTGGGTCAACGACATGTTCGACCCGGATGGGGCCAAGGAGGGCGTCTACCTGCAGCCCGGCGAGCAGTACAGCTTCGACACCCCCGCAGGCCGAGCCACCGTCGTCGCACTGCCCAACACGCTGACCAAGCCATTCCTGCTCAACTTCCTGGAGCCGTTCATGCCGTTGGCCGACGGGTTGTTCTCTCTGAATCCGGTTTGCGCCCGCGAATCGGTCGGCTCGACCGGCGTCGGGCACTGCAGCAACACGATCGCCGCTTGACGCAAAACTCCACAACAACCCGTGTTATCTCTTGACGGGAAGCCGCCGAGGGGCCAATCTGTTCTGCAGCAATGTATGGACGTATGAGAACGATCGAGTCGCCAGCCAGCGCCCCGATGCGCGCCATACATGCGGTTGGGTTGTGGATGTTTTGCGGATGTTGAGGAATACGCCGTCCTGCGGTACTGTTGGACGTTGCGCTGGCTGCATCCTGCCCACCTAAACCCGCACCTGACACCGATGTCCTCGCCTGAGCCCAGCTCAGTGATCTAGTCGCGTGCCGTGCGTTCGGGAAGTTTGTGGTCGTGAGTGGCCAGCCGAACCGACGCAGATATCGCGACGAAAAGGACCGGTGGTCTACCGGGACGATAGTCGCATGAGGTGCTGGAAGGATGCATCTTGGCAGGGTCCCGCCCAAGCAAGACAGCAGAAGCTACTAAAAACTCCGTCCCCGGAGCACCAAACCGAATTTCTTTTGCAAAGCTCCGTGAGCCCCTCGAGGTTCCCGGGCTTCTTGACGTTCAAACCGAGTCTTTCGAATGGCTGATCGGCTCCGAGGCCTGGCGTGAGAAGGCCAAGGAGCGCGGCGAGGAAAACCCCGTGGGTGGCCTCGAAGAGGTGCTCTCCGAACTGAGCCCGATCGAGGACTTCTCCGGCTCGATGTCGCTGTCCTTCTCCGATCCGCGCTTCGACGAGGTCAAGGCCCCCGTCGACGAGTGCAAAGACAAGGACATGACGTACGCGGCGCCGCTGTTCGTCACCGCGGAGTTCATCAACAACAACACCGGTGAGATCAAGAGCCAGACGGTCTTCATGGGCGATTTCCCGATGATGACCGAGAAGGGCACGTTCATCATCAACGGCACCGAGCGTGTCGTGGTGAGCCAGTTGGTCCGGTCGCCGGGTGTCTACTTCGACGAGAGCATCGACAAGTCCACCGAGAAGACGCTGCACAGCGTCAAGGTGATCCCCGGCCGCGGTGCGTGGCTGGAGTTCGACGTCGACAAGCGCGACACCGTCGGGGTGCGCATCGATCGCAAGCGCCGCCAGCCGGTCACCGTGCTGCTCAAGGCGCTCGGTTGGACCAGCGAGCAGATCACGGAGCGGTTCGGCTTCTCCGAGATCATGATGTCGACGCTGGAGAAGGACAACACCGCCGGAACCGACGAGGCGCTGCTCGACATCTACCGCAAGCTGCGCCCGGGCGAGCCGCCGACCAAGGAGTCCGCGCAGACCCTGCTGGAGAACCTGTTTTTCAAGGAGAAGCGCTACGACCTGGCCCGCGTCGGCCGCTACAAGGTCAACAAGAAGCTGGGCATCACCGAGAATCCGGAACAGACCACGGCGACCACGCTGACCGAAGGGGACGTCGTCGCCACCATCGAGTACCTGGTGCGCCTGCATCAGGGCGACAAGACGATGACCGTTCCGGGTGGTGTCGAGGTTCCCGTCGAGGTCGATGACATCGACCACTTCGGCAACCGTCGTCTGCGCACCGTCGGCGAGCTGATCCAGAACCAGATCCGGGTCGGCCTGTCGCGGATGGAGCGCGTCGTGCGTGAGCGCATGACCACTCAGGACGTCGAGGCGATCACGCCGCAGACCCTGATCAACATCCGTCCCGTCGTGGCGGCGATCAAGGAGTTCTTCGGCACCAGCCAGCTGTCGCAGTTCATGGACCAGAACAACCCGCTGTCGGGTCTGACCCACAAGCGCCGCCTGTCGGCGCTGGGGCCCGGCGGGCTGTCCCGTGAGCGTGCCGGCCTCGAGGTCCGCGACGTGCACCCCTCGCACTACGGCCGCATGTGCCCGATCGAGACCCCGGAGGGTCCGAACATCGGCCTGATCGGCTCGCTGTCGGTGTACGCGCGGGTCAACCCGTTCGGTTTCATCGAGACGCCGTACCGCAAGGTCAAGGACGGTGTTGTTACGGATGACATCGAGTACCTGACCGCCGACGAGGAGGACCGCCACGTCGTGGCGCAGGCCAACTCGCCGATCGATGACAACGGCCGCTTCGTCGAGGAGCGCGTCCTGGTCCGCCGCAAGGGCGGCGAGGTCGAGCAGATCTCGTCGAGCGAGGTGGACTACATGGACGTCTCGCCGCGCCAGATGGTGTCGGTCGCGACGGCCATGATCCCGTTCCTCGAGCACGACGACGCCAACCGCGCCCTGATGGGTGCCAACATGCAGCGCCAGGCGGTTCCGCTGGTGCGCAGCGAGGCCCCGCTGGTCGGCACCGGTATGGAGTTGCGCGCCGCGATCGACGCCGGCGACGTCGTCGTCGCCGACAAGGCGGGCGTGATCGAGGAGGTCTCGGCCGACTACGTCACCGTGATGGCCGACGACGGCACCCGGCACACCTACCGGATGCGCAAGTTCGCGCGGTCGAACCACGGCACCTGCGCCAACCAGCGTCCGATCGTGGACGCCGGCCAGCGGGTCGAAGCGGGTCAGGTCATCGCCGACGGGCCGTGCACCGAGAACGGTGAGATGGCGCTGGGCAAGAACCTGCTCGTGGCGATCATGCCGTGGGAGGGCCACAACTACGAGGACGCGATCATCCTGTCCAACCGCCTGGTGGAAGAGGACGTGCTCACCTCGATTCACATCGAGGAGCACGAGATCGACGCCCGCGACACCAAGCTGGGCGCCGAGGAGATCACCCGGGACATCCCGAACGTCTCCGATGAGGTGCTGGCCGACCTCGACGAGCGCGGCATCGTCCGCATCGGTGCCGAGGTCCGCGACGGCGACATCCTGGTCGGCAAGGTCACCCCGAAGGGTGAGACCGAGCTGACCCCGGAGGAGCGGCTGCTCCGCGCGATCTTCGGTGAGAAGGCGCGCGAGGTCCGCGACACGTCGCTCAAGGTGCCCCATGGTGAGTCGGGCAAGGTCATCGGCATCCGCGTGTTCTCCCGCGAGGATGACGACGAGCTGCCCGCCGGCGTCAACGAGTTGGTCCGCGTCTACGTCGCGCAGAAGCGCAAGATCTCCGACGGCGACAAGCTGGCCGGCCGCCACGGCAACAAGGGCGTCATCGGCAAGATCCTGCCCGTCGAGGACATGCCGTTCCTGCCTGACGGCACTCCCGTGGACATCATCTTGAACACCCATGGTGTGCCGCGCCGTATGAACATCGGTCAGATCCTGGAGACTCACCTCGGGTGGGTGGCCAAGAGCGGCTGGAAGATCAACGGTTCACCGGACTGGGCGAACGCGCTGCCCAAGGAGCTGCTGGAGTCCGAGCCGGGAAGCATCGTCTCGACACCGGTGTTCGACGGTGCACGCGAAAACGAGCTGCAGGGTCTGCTGGGGTCCACGCTGCCCAACCGCGACGGCGAAACGCTCGTCGACGAGGACGGCAAGGCGATGTTGTTCGACGGTCGCAGTGGCGAGCCGTTCCCGTATCCGGTGACGGTGGGCTACATGTACATCCTCAAGCTGCACCACTTGGTGGACGACAAGATTCACGCTCGCTCCACCGGGCCGTACTCGATGATCACCCAGCAGCCGCTGGGCGGTAAGGCGCAGTTCGGCGGCCAGCGGTTCGGCGAGATGGAATGTTGGGCCATGCAGGCCTACGGCGCGGCCTACACGCTCCAGGAGCTGTTGACCATCAAGTCCGACGACACCGTCGGGCGGGTCAAGGTGTACGAGGCGATCGTCAAGGGCGAGAACATTCCCGAGCCGGGCATCCCCGAGTCGTTCAAGGTGTTGCTCAAGGAATTGCAGTCGCTGTGCCTCAACGTCGAGGTGCTGTCGAGTGACGGTGCCGCGATCGAGATGCGTGACGGCGACGACGAGGACCTGGAGCGCGCTGCGGCGAACCTGGGTATCAACCTGTCGCGCAACGAATCTGCCTCTGTAGAAGATTTGGCCTAATAGTTTTCTAGTCCCGAAAGGGGAAAGGGAGTTACGTGCTAGACGTCAACTTCTTCGATGAGCTCCGGATCGGCCTGGCCACCGCTGACGACATCCGTCAGTGGTCCTACGGCGAGGTCAAGAAGCCGGAGACCATCAACTACCGCACGCTGAAGCCGGAGAAGGACGGCCTGTTCTGCGAGAAAATCTTCGGACCGACTCGCGACTGGGAGTGCTACTGCGGCAAGTACAAGCGCGTCCGCTTCAAGGGCATCATCTGTGAGCGCTGCGGCGTCGAGGTCACTCGCGCCAAGGTGCGTCGTGAGCGGATGGGCCACATCGAGTTGGCCGCGCCCGTCACGCACATCTGGTACTTCAAGGGTGTGCCTTCGCGGCTGGGCTATCTGCTCGACCTGGCGCCGAAGGATCTCGAGAAGATCATCTACTTCGCCGCCTACGTGATCACCGCCGTCGACGACGAGATGCGCCACAACGAGCTGTCCACGCTCGAAGCCGAAATGGCCGTGGAGCGCAAGGCCGTTGAGGATCAGCGCGATCTCGATCTGGCCGAGCGGTCCCAGAAGCTCGAGGCCGACCTGGCCGAGCTGGAGAAGGAAGGCGCCAAGAGCGACGTGCGCCGCAAGGTGCGCGACGGTGGCGAGCGCGAGATGCGTCAGATCCGCGACCGGGCCCAGCGCGAGCTGGACCGGCTCGAGGAGATCTGGAACACCTTCACCAAGCTGGCGCCCAAGCAGCTCGTCGTCGACGAGGTGCTCTACCGGGAACTGCAGGACCGCTACGGCGAGTACTTCACCGGTGCGATGGGTGCCGAGGCGATCAAGAAGCTCATCGAGAACTTCGACATCGAGGCTGAGGCCGAAGAGCTGCGCGAGGTCATCCGAAGTGGCAAGGGGCAGAAGAAGCTCCGTGCGCTGAAGCGGCTCAAGGTGGTCGCGGCGTTCCAGCAGTCGAGCAACTCGCCGATGGGCATGGTGCTCGACGCGGTTCCGGTGATTCCGCCGGAGCTGCGCCCGATGGTGCAGCTCGATGGTGGCCGGTTCGCGACGTCGGACCTCAACGACCTGTACCGACGCGTGATCAACCGCAACAACCGGTTGAAGCGACTGATCGATCTCGGTGCGCCGGAGATCATCGTCAACAACGAGAAGCGCATGCTGCAGGAGTCGGTGGACGCGCTGTTCGACAACGGCCGCCGCGGCCGTCCGGTCACCGGACCGGGCAACCGTCCGCTCAAGTCGCTGTCGGATCTGTTGAAGGGCAAGCAGGGTCGGTTCCGCCAGAACCTGCTCGGTAAGCGCGTCGACTACTCCGGCCGTTCGGTGATCGTGGTCGGCCCGCAGCTCAAGCTGCACCAGTGCGGTCTGCCCAAGCTGATGGCTCTGGAACTGTTCAAGCCGTTCGTGATGAAGCGTCTGGTGGATCTCAACCACGCGCAGAACATCAAGAGCGCCAAGCGCATGGTCGAGCGTCAGCGTCCGCAGGTGTGGGACGTCCTCGAAGAGGTCATCGCCGAGCACCCGGTGCTGCTGAACCGTGCGCCGACGCTGCACCGCCTCGGCATTCAGGCCTTCGAGCCGCAGCTGGTGGAGGGCAAGGCCATTCAGCTGCACCCGCTGGTCTGTGAGGCGTTCAACGCCGACTTCGACGGTGACCAGATGGCCGTGCACCTTCCGCTGTCGGCGGAGGCGCAGGCCGAGGCACGCATCCTGATGCTGTCGTCGAACAACATCCTGTCCCCGGCGTCGGGTCGGCCGTTGGCCATGCCGCGTCTGGACATGGTGACCGGCCTGTACTACCTGACGACGATGATCGACGGCGACGCCGGCGAGTACACGCCTGCCGCCAAGGATCAGCCGGAGACCGGTGTGTACAGCTCGCCCGCCGAGGCCATCATGGCAATGGACCGCGGTGCGCTGTCGGTGCGGGCCAAGATCCGCGTGCGGTTGACGCAGCTGCGTCCGTCCGCCGATCTGGAAGCCGAGCTGTTCGGTGACGGCTGGAAGCCGGGCGACGCCTGGACCGCGGAGACCACGCTGGGCCGGGTGATGTTCAACGAGCTTCTGCCGCAGGGCTATCCGTTCGTCAACGAGCAGATGCACAAGAAGGTCCAGGCGCGGATCGTCAACGATCTCGCCGAGCGCTACCCGATGATCGTGGTCGCGCAGACCGTGGACAAGCTCAAGGACGCCGGCTTCTACTGGGCCACCCGTTCGGGTGTCACCGTGTCGATGGCCGACGTGCTGGTGCCACCGCAGAAGCAGGAGATCCTGGACCGCTACGAGAAGGAAGCCGACCAGATCGAGAAGAAGTACCAGCGCGGTGCTCTCAACCACGACGAGCGCAACGACGCACTGGTCAAGATCTGGCAGGACGCCACCGAAGAGGTCGGCGAGGCGCTGCGGGCGCATTACCCGAAGGACAACCCGATCATCACGATCGTCGACTCGGGTGCCACGGGTAACTTCACGCAGACCAGGACCCTGGCCGGCATGAAGGGTCTGGTGACCAACCCGAAGGGTGAGTTCATCCCGCGTCCGATCAAATCCTCGTTCCGCGAGGGCCTGACGGTGCTGGAGTACTTCATCAACACCCACGGCGCCCGAAAGGGTCTGGCGGACACCGCTCTTCGTACCGCCGACTCGGGCTACCTGACGCGTCGTCTGGTCGACGTGAGCCAGGACGTCATCGTTCGCGAGACCGACTGCGAGACCGAGCGCGGCATCAACGTCACGCTGGCCGAGCTGCAGGGCTCCGGAAAAGACGCAGCCTTGGTGCGCGATCAGCACATCGAGACGTCGGCCTATGCGCGGACGCTGGCCACCGACGCCGTCGACAAGGACGGCAACGTGGTCGTCGAGCGCGGTCACGACCTGGGCGACCCGGCGATCGAGGCGCTGCTGGCCGCGGGCATCACCGAGGTGAAGGTCCGCTCCGTGCTGACCTGTGCCACGGGCACCGGCGTGTGCGCGATGTGTTACGGCCGCTCGATGGCGACGGGCAAGCTCGTCGACATCGGCGAGGCCGTCGGCATCGTCGCCGCGCAGTCCATCGGCGAGCCCGGTACGCAGCTGACCATGCGCACGTTCCACCAGGGCGGCGTCGGTGAGGACATCACCGGTGGTCTGCCTCGCGTGCAGGAGCTGTTCGAGGCCCGTATCCCGCGGAACAAGGCGCCGATCGCCGACGTCACCGGCCGGGTGCAACTCGAGGAGGGCGAGCGCTTCTACAAGATCACCATCGTTCCCGACGATGGCGGCGAAGAAGTGGTGTACGACAAGCTCTCTCGTCGTCAGCGCCTGAAGGTGTTCAAGCACGACGACGGCACCGAGCGTCTGCTCGCCGACGGCGACCACGTCGAGGTGGGGCAGCAGCTGATGGAAGGTGCTGCGGACCCGCACGAGGTGCTGCGTGTCCAGGGCCCCCGCGAGGTGCAGATCCACCTCGTCAAGGAGGTCCAGGAGGTCTACCGCGCTCAGGGCGTGTCGATCCACGACAAGCACATCGAGGTCATCGTCCGGCAGATGCTGCGTCGCGTCACGATCATCGATTCGGGCAGCACGGAGTTCCTGCCCGGCTCGCTGACCGAGCGTGGCGAGTTCGAGACCGAGAACCGTCGGGTGGTCGCCGAGGGCGGCGAGCCCGCGGCCGGTCGTCCGGTGCTGATGGGTATCACCAAGGCGTCGCTGGCCACCGATTCGTGGCTGTCGGCGGCGTCTTTCCAGGAGACCACCCGCGTGCTCACCGATGCGGCGATCAACTGCCGCAGCGACAAGCTGCAGGGTCTGAAGGAGAACGTGATCATCGGCAAGCTGATCCCGGCCGGTACCGGTATCAACCGCTACCGCAACATCCAGGTGCAGCCGACCGAAGAAGCCCGCGCTGCGGCGTACACGATCCCGTCTTACGAGGATCAGTACTACAGCCCGGACTTCGGCCAGGCCACCGGTGCCGCGGTGCCGTTGGACGACTACGGCTACAGCGACTATCGGTAAGAGTTCACGAAAAAGCCTCCGGGTCACGGCCCGGGGGCTTTTTCGTGCCCAGATCTGCGCGCCGAACGTGGGTTACCCGCACGTCCTGCGCGTGTTTTGCGTGCCACGAGCCCACACTCGGCGGTCGGTGACCTGATGCTGACGAACATCGTGTGGTTCCTCGCTGGGCTGAGCGCATTGATCGTCGGCGCCGAGGTGATGGTCCGAGGCGGAGCCGAAGCCGCTGTGCGACTGGGGATCAGCCCGATCGTCATCGGGCTGACGGTGGTCTCGATCGGCACCAGCATGCCGGAATTGGCGGTCGGTGTGGTCGCGGCGGGGGAGGGCAGCGGTGCGCTGGCGGTCGGCAACATCGTCGGCACCAACGTGGTCAACGTGTTGCTCATCCTCGGTCTCAGCGCCGCGCTGGTGCCGCTGACGTTGCAGTCGCGCACCATCCGGTTCGAACTGCCGATCATGGCTATCGCGGCGCTGCTGCTGTTGGTGCTGGCCGCCGATGGCGTGCTGACCCGGCTCGACGGCGCCATCCTGGTCGTGTGTGCGGTCGTCTACACCGCCGCGGTGATCTGGTCGGCTCGACGCGAATCCCACGCCGTCGCCGTCGAATTCGCGGCCGAGCTGGTTGCCGAGTACGCGACCGAAGAGGTCGGCTCGGTGACGACCAAACGGCGGTGGACCTCGACCAGTGTCGCGATGACGCTGGGCGGTATCGCGGTCGTCGTGCTGGGAGCGGATTGGCTTGTCGACGGGGCGGTCGGTATGGCGCGTCAGTTCGGCGTCTCCGACGCGCTGATCGGCCTGACGGTGGTCGCGATCGGCACGTCTGCACCGGAGTTGGTGACCACCATGATCTCTACCATGCGCGGTGACAGGGACATCGCGGTCGGCAATCTGATCGGCAGCAGTATTTACAACATTCTGCTCATCCTCGGCGTGACCTGCCTCGTGCCGGCGCAGGGGCTGAACCTGCCGTCCAGCCTCGTGACGATCGACCTGCCGATCATGGTGATCGTCGCGCTGGCCTGCATCCCGATTTTCATCACTGGGCGGCGCGTCTCGCGCGCCGAGGGCGTGGCGATGGTCACCGCTTACGTGGGCTACCTGTGTTTCCTGCTGACCACCCAGACGTGACCGCGGTTCAGCACACTCGGCCGGCTCGCCGGCGCCGCGAACGTGGGTTACCCGCACGCCTGGCACGGATTCGCGTGACATAACCCCACAGTCGGCGGGCCGGGGAGGCCTAGCTTGCTCGTCGTCGCCGGCGTAGCCGCCACGGATACTTCTCGTGCGGCCACATCTTTTCGATCTCGGCGTTGAACTCGGCGCCCAGCAACACCGCGAAAGCCGTGATGTAGAGCCACAAGACGACGGCGATCGGCACGGCGAGCTGGCTGTATACGGCGTCGTCACGCGCGCTGACCGCCAGGTAGGCGCGCAGCCCCGCTGATGCCACCAGCCACAGGACCATCGCCAGCACCGCCCCGGGGATGTCACGGCGCCAAGGCAATCGCCACGGAACACCGAGGTGATACAGCGTGACCAGTCCGACGAGGATCAACAGCGCCACGCCTGGCCAGAACAGCAGATCCAGTGCGCGCAAAGTACTTTCGGTCAACGGGTCCGGCGTCACCCACGCCACGAGGTCAGGCCCGAGGACAAGCGGCGGCAGAATCGCCACTGCGCCGAGGAGCCCGCCTGCGGTCAGCCCCAACGCCAGCAGCCGTCGTCGCCAAGCAGGCCTGGGCTCCACACCGTAGGCGATCGTGATCGTTTCCAGGTACCGATTGACTGCCCGTGAACCCGTCCACAGGCTCAGCACAATTCCGATGGAGATCACGCTTCCTCGGGATTGCATGAGCCCCGCCTCGACCACGCGCCGGTATGACTCGAAGGTTCGCTCGGCAAGGAAGGAGCTGGGTACCTCGAGCAGCAGCCGATGTAGTCGCGCGGTGCCTTCAGGGCCGAGCGCTTCGGCGATGAACCCGAGCGAGCCGAGGACAGCAATCAACAGCGACGGCAGCGAGATCAGGGAGAACAGCGCGACCTCGGCGGCCAGCCCGGGTACGCGGTCACGCAGCGTGTCGTTGACGGTGCGGGCGATCAGCCGGCCTGCCTGCCGAACCGGCCGGGGTGCACGCGACAGCATCGAAATCGTGCGTCGTTGCAGGGTCGAACGGGCGGAAGCGACCGTATCCGACCACGACGAGAACGGAGACGGGTCGCTTCCAGGTCCCACGCTCCGAGCCTAGGCGGCCGGGAGAGATGGTCTCGCCAGCCATGTCGGTGGCTCTGCCTAGACTGGCGTCGTGCTCATCGGTTCGCACGTCCACGGTGACGACCCCCTGGCCGCGGCGGAAGCTGACGGCGCCGACGTGGTGCAGTTCTTCCTCGGCAACCCGCAGAGCTGGAAGAAACCCAAACCGCGAGACGACGCGGAGACGCTCAAGGCGTCCAGCATCCCGCTCTACGTCCACGCGCCGTACCTGATCAACGTCGCGTCGGCCAACAATCGGGTGCGTATCCCGTCGCGCAAGATCTTGCAGGACACCTGTGACGCGGCGTCGGAGATCAACGCGACGGCGGTCATCGTGCACGGCGGTCACGCCGACGACAAAGACTGGGAAGCCGGTTTCGAACGCTGGGTCAAGGCGCTGGATTACCTCGAAACCGATGTGCCCGTCTACCTGGAGAACACCGCGGGCGGCGACCACGCAATGGCCCGCCACTTCGACGTCATCGCCCGGTTGTGGGACCACATCGGCGACAAGGGAATCGGCTTCTGCCTGGACACCTGCCACGCGTGGGCCGCAGGGGAGAAGCTGATCGACGCCGTCGACCGGATTAAGGCCATCACCGGACGCATCGATTTGGTGCACTGCAACGACTCGCGCGATGCGGCGGGGTCGGGCGCCGACCGGCACGCCAACTTCGGCACCGGCCAGATCGATCCGCAGTTACTGGTCGCGGTGGTGCATGCCGCCGGCGCACCCGTCATCTGCGAAACCGCAGACGAGGGCCGCAAAGACGACATCGCCTTCCTGCGCGAGCACATCACGACCTGATAACCGAACCGCAGTCGAACGCGCGGCAACTGCGGGGTGAACTAGATTCAACTAAGTGTCTGCGGTCGACGAGTCGTCAGTTGCGTCGCAGCGCGCTCCCGAGGCGGCCCAGACGCGGGACCGCCGGCTCACCTACGTGCGCAGGATCGCCGTCGCGATATGGGCTGCGGTCATCGTCTACCGCACGGTCACCGAGGGTTTCGCCTTCAACCGTGAGCTGGTGCTGCTCTACATCGCCACCGGCCTGCTGGCTGCGAGCATCGGTCAGGTCCGCCGGATGCTCTATGTCATCCGCGACTGGCTTCCGTTCGCGCTGATCCTGCTCGCCTACGACCTGAGCAGGGGTGCTGCGGACATGATTGGGCGACCGACGCTGTGGGACTGGCCCGTCGAGGCCGATCGTTTGCTTTTCTTCGGCACCGTGCCGACCGTGTGGCTTCAGGAGCAGCTCAAACAGGGACAACCACCGTGGTGGGAAGTCGTTCTGAGCTGCGTCTACATGTCCTTCTTCATCCTGCCGTACGTGGTGGCCGGGGTGCTGTGGCTGCGTGATCGCGCGGAGTGGAAGGCGTTCGTGCGTCTGTTCGTCGGCTTGAACTTCGCGGGCTTGGCCATCTACGCCCTGGTGCCGGCCGCGCCGCCGTGGGCCGCGGCCCGCTGCACCCCTGCCGACGTCGAGGGCGGACCGGCGTACGCGCGCTGCATGTTCCGCTCGGCGCGAGGAGTGCCTGACGGCGGTGTGCTCGGGGCGATGCAATCCAGTCAGGACGGGGCGAACCCGTGGATCGAGCGGATTGTCGGACGCGGGTGGGGCAACCTGAACATGCATACCGCCAGCGCGCTGCTCGATGCCGGCCAGGCCAGCGTCAACCTGGTGGCGGCGATACCGTCCCTGCATGCCGGAATGACGGCAGCGGTCGCGGCCTTCCTATGGCATCGCGTGCACGGAGCGTGGCGTCCAGTGCTCGCGGCCTATGTGCTCCTGATGGCCTTCACGCTGGTGTACACCGCCGAGCACTACGTCATCGACATCCTGCTCGGCTGGGCGCTGGCCGCCGCGGTCATCGTCGTCCTCCACCGTTACGAGAAGTGGCGACGAGCGAGGGCCTCGCGCGCTGCAGAGCGCTCCGTCGAGATGGTCCCGTTCTACGAGCGACCGGACGCCCCCGAGCCCTCGGCCGAGCCCGACCCCCCGGTTGCACCGGCGCCCATCACGAAACCGGAGCCCATTGCGAAACCGGAGCCGCGCCGCCGAGACGTCGTCGCCGAACTCGACAGCCGCTGACTGATCTGTCGCAGCCCGGGGAGGGGAGGTCCAAGGCGTGAAAACCGACCTGCTGCTTACCACCGTGGGCGTTCTCGGTGTCATCGTCGCCGCGTTGTCGGCCAAGATGCGCCGACTGCCGATCTCCGAACCGCTGCTGGGGCTCGTGGCGGGAGCGCTGATCGGCTCGCAGCTGCTCGACGTGTTTCACATGGCGCCGCTGACCAGTGAGCATTCGCTGCTTCACGAGGTGAGCCGGGTGCTGCTTGCGGTGTCGGTGATGGCGGTGGCCCTGCGGTATCCGTTCGCCGACGTGAGGCGCTGCTGGCGTCCGGTGACGGTGCTGGTACTGGTGGCGATGCCGGTGATGGCGGTGGCGACGGCCGCGCTGGGCTGGCTGATCCTGTCGATTCCGATCGCGACGGCGGCGTTGCTGGGTGCTGCGGTATGTCCCACCGACCCGGTGCTGGCCTCGACCGTGGTGACCGGTGAGGACGCCGAACGAGACATCCCGGCCCGCAACCGCCAGCTGTTGTCGTTGGAGTCCGGCGCCAACGACGGCTTGGCGTTACCGCTCGTGTTGGCGGCCATTGCGCTGGCGGGAGGGATGGACGCCGGCGCGGCGGTTCGCGAGTCACTGTGGCAGGTCTTCGGCGCGGTCGCGGTCGGCGTGGCGATGGGCTGGGCCGGCGGGAAGGCGCTCAAGTGGGGCGACGAGTACGGCGCCACCGACACGGCACCGGCCTTGTTCTTCACCGTTGTGTTGGCGCTCGGGATTCTCGGGGTGTCCGGACTCCTGCATACGGACGGCGTTCTCGCGGTCTTCGTCGGTGGTCTCGTCTTCAATGTGGTTGGCACGGGCGGAGAGCGGGCGGCGGAGGTGTCGATCGACGAAGCGATCAACCGGTTCGCCGTGCTGCCGATGTTCGTTCTCGTCGGGGCGACGCTGCCGTGGCAGTCCTGGCTCGACCTGGGCTGGCGCGCGGTCGCACTGGCGCTGGCGGTCCTGCTGCTGCGACGCATTCCCATCCTGCTGGTGCTGGGCCGTCCGCTGCGCCTAAAGATTCGGGACGCGCTCTACCTGGGCTGGTTCGGCCCGGTCGGGGTGTCGGCGCTGTTCTATCTGACGTTGGAAGCCGACCGTATGGGCGTCGACGAGACAGTGTTGGCGGCCGGGTCGCTCGTGCTCGTGGTCAGTACGGTCGCCTTCGGGCTGAGCGGGGCGGGCGGGCGCAAACTCTACGCCAGGTCGGCAGAGTCTCGTCAGGACCAGCCCGCGGAGTGACCACTGCTGTTACGACTATTGTGCAGCTGTTTGTAAAAGTGTAATAGTGGTCTCATGCCAGATACGCATGTCGTCACCAACCAGGTCCCCCCGCTGGAGGACTACAACCCGGCGACCTCGCCCGTGCTCACCGAGGCGCTGATCCGCGAGGGCGGCGAATGGGGCCTTGACGAGGTCACCGAGTTGGGCGCGCTGTCGGGCTCGCGGCAGGCGCAGCGCTGGGGCGAGCTGGCCGACCGCAACCAGCCGATTCTGCGCACGCACGACCGATACGGCCATCGCGTCGACGAGGTCGAGTACGACCCCGCCTACCACTCGCTGATGACCGTGGCCATCAGGCACGGCTTGCATGCCGCACCGTGGGCCGACGATCGGCCGGGAGCACACGTCGTGCGCGCCGCCAAGACCTCGGTGTGGACACCCGAACCCGGTCACATCTGCCCGATCTCGATGACCTACGCCGTGGTGCCTGCACTGCGCCACAACCCCGAACTGGCGGCGGTGTATGAGCCGCTGCTGGTCAGTAACGAGTACGACCCCGAGCTCAAGGTGCCCACCACCAAGGCCGGTATCACCGCCGGCATGTCGATGACCGAAAAGCAGGGCGGATCCGATGTGCGGGCCGGCACCACCGAGGCGACCCCCAACGGCGACGGCAGTTACTCACTGCGCGGGCACAAGTGGTTCACCTCGGCGCCGATGTGCGACATCTTCCTGGTGCTCGCCCAAGCGCCCGGCGGGCTCTCGTGTTTCCTGTTGCCGCGAGTTCTGCCCGACGGCAGCCGCAACCGGATGTTCCTGCAGCGACTCAAAAACAAGCTCGGCAACCACGCCAACGCGTCGTCGGAGGTGGAATACGACGGCGCCGTCGCCTGGCTCGTCGGCGAAGAGGGCCGCGGCGTGCCGACCATCATCGAGATGGTCAACCTGACACGTTTGGACTGCGCGCTCGGCAGCGCGACCAGCATGCGCAACGGGCTCGCCCGCGCGATCCATCACACTCAACACCGAAAGGCGTTCGGCGAGTACCTGATCGATCAGCCGCTGATGCGCAATGTGCTGGCCGACCTCGCGGTTGAGGCCGAGGCGGCCACGATCCTGGCGATGCGCATGGCCGGCGCGACTGATGCCGCGGTGCGCGGCGACACCCGCGAGACCCTGCTGCGGCGCATCGGCCTGGCGGCCGGCAAGTACTGGGTGTGCAAACGCGCCACCCCGCACGCGGCCGAGGCGATGGAGTGCCTGGGCGGCAACGGCTATGTGGAGGAGTCGGGCATGCCGCGGCTGTACCGGGAAGCGCCGCTGATGGGCATCTGGGAGGGGTCAGGCAACGTCAGCGCGCTGGATACGTTGCGCGCCATGGCGACTCGCCCGGAGTGCATCGACGTGCTGTTCGACGAACTCGGTCGGACCGCGGGTGCGGACGCGCGACTCGATGCCCACGTCGAGGTCTTGCGGCCGGCCCTGGGTGAACTCGAGACCATTCAGTACCGCGCCCGCAAGGTCGCCGAGGACATCAGCCTCGCGCTGCAGGGTTCGCTGTTGGTGCGCCACGGGCACCCCGCCGTCGCGGAAGCGTTCTTGGCCACCCGGATGGGTGGCGCCTGGGGCGGTGCGTTCGGAACCCTGCCCACCGGACTCGATCTCGCGCCGATCATCGAACGTGCTTTGGTCAAGGGA
The DNA here is from genome assembly GCF_001499925.1 of Mycobacterium lehmannii. NCBI lineage: Bacteria > Bacillati > Actinomycetota > Actinomycetes > Mycobacteriales > Mycobacteriaceae > Mycobacterium > Mycobacterium lehmannii. The sequence continues at coordinate 112,618 of NZ_LQIR01000069.1, read as the reverse complement.
TGACCCACGCGATCAGGCCGGTCGACTTCGACGATCTGAAGACCATGACCTACGAGGTCGCGGACCGGGTCGCCCGCATCACGTTCAACCGACCGGAGAAGGGTAACGCGATCGTCGCGGACACACCGCTGGAGTTGTCCGCGCTCGTCGAACGCGCCGACCTCGACCCGAACGTACACGTGATTCTGGTTTCCGGTCGGGGCGAAGGGTTCTGCGCCGGATTCGATCTGTCCGCCTACGCCGAGGGATCGTCGTCTGCCGGTGGCGGTAGCCCCTACCGCGACACCGTGCTGTCGGGCAGGACGCAGGCCGTCAACCACCTGCCGGATCAGCCGTGGGACCCGATGATCGACTACCAGATGATGAGTCGGTTCGTCCGTGGCTTTTCCAGCCTGATGCACTGTGACAAGCCGACGGTGGTCAAGATCCACGGTTACTGTGTCGCCGGCGGCACCGACATCGCGCTGCACGCCGATCAGGTGATCGCCGCTTCAGACGCCAAGATCGGCTACCCGCCGACCCGCGTGTGGGGGGTGCCCGCGGCCGGGATGTGGGCCCACCGCCTCGGCGATCAGCGCGCCAAACGCCTTCTGCTGACCGGGGATTCGATAACGGGTGCGCAGGCCGCCGAATGGGGGTTGGCGGTCGAGGCGCCGCCGCCCGAGGAGCTGGACGCGCGCACCGAACGGTTGGTGGAGCGGATCTCCCGCGTACCGATCAACCAGCTGATCATGGTCAAGCTGGCGATGAACTCCGCGCTGTATTCGCAGGGGACGGCCAACAGCGCGATGGTCTCCACCGTCTTCGACGGCATCGCCCGCCACACCCCAGAAGGGCACGCATTCGTGGCACAGTCACGCGAACACGGCTTCCGGGAGGCGGTCCGGCAGCGCGACGAGCCGTTCGGTGACCACGGCCGCAGGGCTTCGGAAGTCTGATGGCGAAGTCGCTGTCGCGGATGACCGCCCGCTCCGTCGTGCTGAGCGTCCTGTTGGGGGCACATCCGGCATGGGCGACCGCGAGTGAACTGGTCAAGCTCACAGCAGATTTCGGCATCAGGGAGTCAACGGTGCGGGTCGCGTTGACGCGGATGGTCGGCGCAGGCGATCTGGTTCGTTCCGAGGACGGCTACCGGTTGTCCGACCGCTTGCTGGCGCGGCAACGACGGCAGGACGACGCCATCAACCCACGGACGCGGCCGTGGCGCGGCGACTGGACCACGGTGGTGATCACCAGCATCGGGTCCGACCCCCGCGCCAGGGCCGGTTTGCGAAGCACGTTGCAAGACGGCCGATTCGCCGAACTGCGCGAGGGGGTGTGGCTGCGACCGGACAACCTGGACACCGCGCTGCCAACCGAGGTGTTGCATCGGGTACGGCTGTTGGTTTCCCGTGACGCCAAACCCGCCGAGTTGGTATGCCTGCTGTGGGATCTGCCGGCCTGGGCGCGGGAGGGCCAGTCGTTGCTCGACGAGATCGGCTCGGCGCCCGAGGTTTCCGACCGGTTCGTCGCTGCGACCGCAATCGTGCGTCACCTTCTCACCGATCCGGTGTTGCCGGAGGAACTGCTGCCCGACGACTGGCCGGGCGCGGCGCTGCGCTGCGCCTACAACGACTTTGCCGCGGAGTTGTCTGCGCGGCGCGATAACACTGGATTGTCGCTCACGCGACGCGACCAACTGATGGAGGCGAGATGACGGGCGGAGTGCGGGTCGAGAAGAACGGCGCCGTGACAACGGTGATCATGAATCGACCCGAGGCGCGCAACGCCGTCAACGGCCCTGCCGCCGCCGGGTTGTACGCCGCTTTCGACGAGTTCGACAAGGACGACTCGGCCGCCGTCGCGGTGTTGTGGGGTGACAACGGAACTTTCTGTGCCGGAGCGGATTTGAAGGCATTCGGAACGCCCGATGCCAACCCGGTACACCGCACCGGCCCCGGCCCGATGGGTCCGAGTCGAATGGTGTTGTCCAAACCGGTGATCGCGGCGGTCAGCGGCTACGCCGTGGCCGGCGGTCTGGAGTTGGCGTTGTGGTGCGATATGCGCGTCGTCGAGGAGGACGCGATCATGGGGGTGTTCTGCCGGCGTTGGGGTGTCCCGCTGATCGACGGTGGGACCGTGCGGTTACCGCGGTTGATCGGCCATAGCCGGGCGATGGACCTCATCCTCACCGGCCGTGCCGTCGACGCGGCGGAGGCCTTTGCGATGGGTTTGGCCAACCGGGTGGTGCCCCCCGGTGAAGCGCGCCAGCGGGCGGAGCAACTCGCCGCGGATCTGGCCCAGCTGCCGCAGCAGTGCATGCGCGCCGATCGGCTGTCGGCTCTGAGCCAGTGGGGCCGCTCGGAGCCCGAGGCGATGGACTTCGAGTTCGGCAGCATGTCGCGCGTCGCCGCCGAATCCCTGGAGGGGGCAGCCCGTTTCGCGGCCGGTGCGGGCAGGCACGGCGCCAACGCCTAGCGCAGCCTGCGGACCGTCGACGCGGCGCGAGCGACCGCAAAGTGCCGCAGACCCGCGGCGTGTCTTGTGCAGACACGGCCTCTCGCGCAGAAGAGAGCGGGGTTTCAGCCCTTGGTGATCGTGTTGTTGTTGCCGGTGTCGTTGATGTTCGGATCACCGTCTTTGTAGGTCACCGTGTTGTTGAGGCCGACGACGCTGATCTCCTTGCCGACCCGCTCGAAGGTGACTTTGTTGTCGGCGCCGCCGATGTTCACATTCGCGCAGGTGCCCTTCACCGTGAGGGTGTTGTTCGACCCGCCGATGTTGAGCGATTTGCCGTCGGCGCAGTCGATGTCGGCGGTCGTGCCGAACGAGCCGTAGTTGATCGTGTTGCCGACCTCGACCTGGGCGCCCGACGTGCCCGCCGTCGCGGTGGGGGTGTTGGTGTCTGAGCTTTCGGATCCGCAGCCTGTGAACAGAAACGCGGCGGCGGCCGCACCGATGAGGGGATAGGCGATGGATGTGGCTCGCATGCTCATGCGGGTACCCGGTTGATGCGGTTGGTCATTCCCAGTTCACGTCCGCGGTCCAAGACGATCGGGTTGCCGCTCTTGTACAACACGGTCTGGTCCCACCCGTAGACCGTGATGTCGTTGATCACGTTGTCGGCGACGACGACATTGCCGTTGCCCTGCATCGTCACCGCCCAGCAGGTGCCCAGCGTGGTGATCTGATTGTTCGCGCCGTTGACGAGCAGCGTGGAGTTGGCGCAGTCGATCGTCTCGACAACGCCGATACCGGTGATGGTGGTGTCGGTTCCCTGATGGCGACCGACGACGCTGTTGTCGGCGCACTCGCGCGCCAACGGGTTGCAGACCACCGGTTCCGCCTGCGCCACGGGAGCGGCGAGGATCAGCGGGAACACCACGGCGGATGCCGTCAGTGACCGAGTCACAGCTGTCCACATCATGGAGGAAGCGTACGTCGCGACCGGCGAGATCCACAGACGTTCACCCGAGTCGCTATTGACGGTCGCGCTAGGTAGCGTGAGCGGCGATGCGTTGGCGGTTTCCGATTGCTGTCGCGGCGGTCGTGGCGGTGGTGACGGTGGCGGGGTGTGCTGAGACCGTCAGCGGAACCGCGCAGCGAGCCACGCCGGCCGTACCGGATCCCGAACGGAACTACGGTTACGTCGACGACCGCTGCGCCCTGCTCGACGACGACACCGTCGAGGAGATCCTGGGCGCCGAGAGCGTCGTGCGGCCCTACAGCGGAGCGGTCTGCCAGTACGTGGCGTTCCGCGGCGACGTGACGATCGACGCGACGTTCTCCTGGTTCCAGACCGGAAACCTCGATCGCGAACGCGCGTTGGCCACCGAGCGCGGCGCGAAGATCACCGAGACCGTCATGGAACGCCATCCGGCGTTCGTCGCGCGCCGCGACGTCACGGGCGCGGCGTGCTCGGTCACCGCCGCGGCGGGCAGCGGGGTGCTGAGTTGGTGGGTGCAGTTTCGCAATCAGCGCGCCGGTGATCCGTGCCGGGAAGCCCACCAGCTCCTCTCGGCCACCCTGAAGTCGGAGATGTGACCCGTGCCCGCGCGCTGGACTCGCCGACTCGTCGCGCTCGCCGCCTGCGCCGCCACGCTGACGGCCTGCGGATCGTCCGATGACGCGCCGGCCTCTCCGGCGCCTGCGAACCCGGACGGCGGATTCCGCAGCGTGGACTGCAACGGGATCACCGACGCCGACATCGCGGCGGCCGCCGGGACGGACGGGTTCACCAAGGCCGTCGTCAGCGACGCGGGCTGCTTCTGGCAAGAGAACACCATGTTCGGCACCGTCGGCGCGGGGATGGGCATCTCGACCTGGTGGTACCGCGGCAGCGATATGGACACCGAGCGGTCGTTGGAACAACAGGCCGGCCGCACCTTGACCGAACTCTCCGTCGACGGCAACAAAGGCTTCAAGGCGTTCGACGGAAATGCGTGCAGCTTCTATGTGGCCAAGGGTGGCGACGTCATCACCTGGTCCATCCAGACCATGAACCCCGCAACGCTGCCCGACCTGTGCTCGATCACCGAGCAACTCGCCGAGCTCAGTCAGGAGCGCGTCAACTGACTGCGAGCGTACTAGAGGTGTTAGTTTTCTCCGGGTATCAACCAGGACAGACCAGACGGCAGGGGGCGAGGCGCGCATGGCACAGCCGCCGAGCACGTCGACCAGGAAGGCCCCCCGGCTCAGTCGCGAGACGATCGTCAACGCCGCGCTGACCTTTCTGGATCGCGAAGGCTGGGATGCGCTGACCATCAACGCGCTCGCCACCCAGCTCGGCACCAAGGGCCCGTCGCTCTACAACCATGTCAACAGCCTCGAGGACCTGCGCAGAACAGTGCGGATGCGCGTTGTCGGCGATCTCATCGGCATGCTCACCAACGTCGCGGACGGCCGCACTCGCGACGATGCGGTGACCGCGATGGCCAGTGCTTACCGCAGCTACGCGCATCACCATCCGGGACGGTATTCGGCCTTCACCAGGATGCCGCTCGGCGGCGACGACCCGGAGTTCACCGAAGCCACCCGGGCGGCCGCCGCGCCCGTCATCGCGGTCCTGGGCTCCTATGGTCTCGAGGGTGAGAACGCGTTCTATGCGGCGTTGGAATTCTGGTCGGCGATGCACGGTTTCGTCCTGCTGGAGATGACCGGGGCGATGGACGGTATCGACACCGACGCGGTGTACAGCGATATGGTGATGCGGTTGGCCTCCGGGATGGAGCGTCGTTAGCCACATACGCCACAGGCCTCCGGAGAAGGTCTTCTGACCTGCGGTTAGGGCATAATCGACGGGTTTGGAGCGCTGCCCCTGTCCTGGTATTGTGGACGATCGTGCCTGGCAGATAAGGCGCTTCGCGGGGCCGTGTACGAAAAGGACCTGCTAAGCGTGCCTGCACGCCGGGCCAATTCGCATGTCGCCATGCTCCGAGAATTGAGGCAATGCTTCGAATTGTTTCGGGCGGGCGCGTGCGACACACCCGGTCGCGGGGTACGTGCCCGGGGTAAAAGCGCAGTACACAGACTTGACCAGAACTTAAGAAGCAGCAACACAGAAAGCCGGTAGATGCCAACCATCCAGCAGCTGGTCCGCAAGGGTCGCCACGACAAGCCCGCCAAGGCGAAGACCGCGGCCCTCAAGGGCAGCCCGCAGCGCCGCGGAGTGTGCACCCGCGTGTACACGACCACCCCGAAGAAGCCGAACTCGGCGCTTCGGAAGGTCGCGCGCGTCAAGCTGACCAGCGCGGTCGAGGTCACGGCCTACATCCCGGGCGAGGGCCACAACCTGCAGGAGCACTCGATGGTGTTGGTGCGCGGCGGCCGTGTGAAGGACCTGCCCGGTGTGCGCTACAAGATCATCCGCGGCTCTCTGGACACCCAGGGCGTGAAAAACCGCAAGCAGGCGCGGAGCCGCTACGGCGCCAAGAAGGAGAAGAGCTGATGCCGCGCAAGGGACCGGCGCCCAAGCGTCCGTTGGTCAACGACCCGGTGTACGGGTCGCAGCTGGTGACTCAGCTGGTCAATAAGGTTCTGATGGACGGGAAGAAATCGTTGGCCGAGCGCATTGTTTATGGTGCGCTCGAACAGGCCCGCGACAAGACCGGCACCGATCCGGTGGTCACCCTCAAGCGCGCTCTGGACAACGTCAAGCCGGCACTCGAGGTTCGCAGCCGTCGCGTCGGTGGCGCCACCTACCAGGTTCCCGTGGAGGTGCGTCCGGATCGCTCGGTCACGCTGGCACTTCGTTGGCTGGTCAGCTTCTCCAAGGCCCGTCGCGAGAAGACGATGATCGAGCGCCTGGCGAACGAGATCCTCGACGCCAGCAATGGTCTGGGTGCCGCCGTCAAGCGGCGTGAGGACACCCACAAGATGGCCGAGGCAAACCGCGCGTTCGCGCACTACCGCTGGTGAGCGTCGAAGCTCGCTTCGGCGCGCGAGCGTAGCGAGCACGGCGATCCAGACCAGCCTTTAGACCGTTTACTTCCCGAAGGGAATGCTGTGGCACAGAAGGACGTGCTTACCGACCTGAACAAGGTCCGCAACATCGGCATCATGGCGCACATCGATGCCGGTAAGACCACGACGACCGAACGCATCCTGTACTACACCGGTGTCAACTACAAGATCGGTGAGACGCACGACGGCGCTTCGACCACCGACTGGATGGAGCAGGAGCAGGAGCGCGGTATCACCATCACCTCCGCGGCTGTCACCTGTTTCTGGAATGACAACCAGATCAACATCATCGACACGCCGGGCCACGTCGACTTCACCGTCGAGGTGGAGCGCAGCCTGCGTGTGCTCGACGGCGCCGTCGCGGTGTTCGACGGTAAAGAGGGCGTGGAGCCGCAGTCCGAGCAGGTGTGGCGCCAGGCCGACAAGTACGACGTGCCGCGCATCTGCTTCGTCAACAAGATGGACAAGCTGGGCGCGGACTTCTACTTCACCGTGCGCACCATCGAGGAGCGCCTCGGCGCCACGCCGCTGGTGATTCAGCTGCCGATCGGCGCGGAGAACGACTTCATCGGCGTCGTCGACCTGGTCGAGATGCGCGCCAAGGTGTGGCGCGGCGAGACCGCCCTCGGGGAGAAGTACGAGGTCGAGGACATCCCCGCCGACCTGGCCGAGAAGGCCGAGGAGTACCGCACCAAGCTGCTCGAGGCGGTCGCCGAGACCGACGAGGAGCTGCTGGACAAGTACGTCGGCGGCGAGGAGATCTCGGTCGACGAGATCAAGGCCGCGATCCGCAAGCTGACCGTCAACTCGGAGCTGTACCCGGTGCTGTGCGGCAGCGCGTTCAAGAACAAGGGCGTGCAGCCCATGCTCGACGCGGTCATCGACTACCTGCCGTCGCCGCTGGACGTCGAGTCCGTGCAGGGTCACGTGCCCGGCAAAGAGGACGAGGCCATCAGCCGCAAGCCGTCGACCGACGAGCCGTTCTCGGCGCTCGCGTTCAAGATCGCGGTGCACCCGTTCTTCGGCAAGCTGACCTACGTTCGCGTCTACTCCGGCACCGTCGAGTCCGGTTCGCAGGTCATCAACTCCACCAAGGGCAAGAAGGAGCGGCTGGGCAAGCTGTTCCAGATGCACGCCAACAAGGAGAACCCGGTCGAGCGGGCTTCCGCGGGGCACATCTACGCGGTGATCGGTCTCAAGGACACCACCACCGGTGACACGCTGTCGGACGCCAACGAGCAGATCGTGCTCGAGTCGATGACGTTCCCGGACCCGGTCATCGAGGTGGCCATCGAGCCCAAGACCAAGAGCGACCAGGAGAAGCTCGGTACGGCGATCCAGAAGCTGGCCGAAGAGGACCCGACGTTCAAGGTCCACCTGGACCAGGAGACCGGCCAGACCGTCATCGGCGGGATGGGCGAGCTTCACCTCGACATCCTCGTCGACCGGATGAAGCGCGAGTTCAAGGTCGAGGCCAATGTGGGCAAGCCGCAGGTGGCCTACCGCGAGACCATCAAGCGCAAGGTCGAGAAGGTCGAGTTCACCCACAAGAAGCAGACGGGTGGTTCGGGCCAGTTCGCCAAGGTCATCATCGACCTCGAGCCGTTCACCGGCGAGGACGGGGCGACCTACGAGTTCGAGAACAAGGTCACCGGCGGCCGTATCCCCCGGGAGTACATTCCGTCGGTCGACGCCGGCGCGCAGGACGCCATGCAGTACGGCGTGCTGGCCGGCTACCCGCTGGTCAACCTCAAGGTCACGCTGCTCGATGGCGCCTACCACGAGGTGGACTCGTCGGAAATGGCCTTCAAGGTCGCAGGTTCGCAGGTGCTGAAGAAAGCGGCACAGGCTGCGCAGCCGGTGATCCTCGAGCCGATCATGGCGGTCGAAGTGACCACACCCGAGGACTACATGGGTGAAGTGATCGGTGACCTGAACTCCCGCCGTGGTCAGATCCAGGCCATGGAGGAGCGATCGGGTGCCCGCGTCGTCAAGGCGCTGGTACCGCTGTCGGAGATGTTCGGCTACGTCGGCGACCTTCGGTCGAAGACCCAGGGCCGGGCTAACTACTCCATGGTGTTCGACTCGTACGCCGAAGTTCCGGCGGCCGTGTCGAAGGAGATCATCGCGAAGGCGACGGGGCAGTGAGGACACGAGGGCGCCAGCCCGAGGCCCGGAGCTGGCTCGGAGTCGAGCAATCGATCATCGCGAAGGTGACGGGGCAGTAACCCCGGTTGGTTCGCGGCGAGAAACAACTGCAAAGATCAACACTGCTTTAGACAAGCACTAACAGTCCAGGAGGACCACACAGTGGCGAAGGCGAAGTTCGAGCGGACGAAGCCGCACGTCAACATCGGGACCATTGGTCACGTTGACCACGGCAAGACGACGCTGACCGCAGCAATCACCAAGGTGCTGCACGACAAGTTCCCGGAGTTGAACGAGTCGCGCGCATTCGACCAGATCGACAATGCGCCTGAGGAGCGTCAGCGCGGCATCACGATCAACATCTCCCACGTGGAGTACCAGACCGACAAGCGCCACTACGCGCACGTCGATGCCCCCGGTCACGCCGACTACATCAAGAACATGATCACCGGTGCCGCCCAGATGGACGGCGCGATCCTGGTGGTCGCGGCGACCGACGGCCCGATGCCGCAGACGCGTGAGCACGTGCTGCTTGCCCGTCAGGTCGGCGTGCCCTACATCCTGGTCGCGTTGAACAAGGCTGACGCGGTCGACGACGAGGAGCTCATTGAGCTCGTCGAGATGGAGGTCCGCGAACTGCTGGCCGCCCAGGACTTCGACGAGGAGGCCCCGGTCATCCGCGTGTCGGCGCTCAAGGCGCTCGAGGGCGACGAGAAGTGGGTCAAGTCGGTCGAGGAGCTCATGGAGGCCGTCGACGAGTCGATCCCGGACCCCGTCCGCGAGACCGACAAGCCGTTCCTGATGCCCGTCGAGGACGTCTTCACCATCACCGGCCGCGGCACCGTGGTCACCGGTCGCGTCGAGCGTGGCGTGATCAACGTGAACGAGGAAGTCGAGATCGTCGGCATCCGCCCCGACACCACCAAGACCACGGTCACCGGTGTCGAGATGTTCCGCAAGCTGCTCGACCAGGGCCAGGCCGGCGATAACGTCGGTCTGCTGCTGCGCGGCATCAAGCGTGAGGACGTCGAGCGCGGTCAGGTCGTCGTGAAGCCCGGCACCACCACGCCGCACACCGAGTTCGAGGGCCAGGTCTACATCCTGTCCAAGGACGAGGGCGGCCGGCACACGCCGTTCTTCAACAACTACCGTCCGCAGTTCTACTTCCGCACCACGGACGTTACCGGCGTCGTGACGCTGCCGGAGGGCACCGAGATGGTGATGCCCGGTGACAACACCGACATCTCCGTCAAGCTGATCCAGCCCGTCGCGATGGACGAGGGTCTGCGCTTCGCGATTCGCGAGGGCGGCCGTACCGTCGGCGCCGGCCGGGTGACCAAGATCGTCAAGTGATCTAGTTCTGTCGCGAAGCGGCGCTCACCTATCCGGTGGGCGCCGCTTTCGTCTGTGTGCTTCGCGAGACGTACAAGGGGGCTGCGATTCTTCGACGATCGCGACCCTGGTGTACGTCTCGCGAATGTGGGGAGTAACGCACGCGGACGCCGCGACGATGTACTTCGCGTATGCCCTGGTCGGGGCGAAGAAGGGTAAGGGTTCATGTTCGGTCGTCTCACCACGCTCGCCAGCGCCGCCGCGATCGCCGGCGCCGCATTCGCGGGTATTTCCACGGCTTCGGCTCAGGCCGCGCCCGGCTGCCCCGATGTGCACTGGTTCGGCGCCGCGGGGTCCGGACAGCGTGACGGCGATCTGAGCTCGAACGCCGGAATGGGCGACGACATCTACCAGTCCTACCTCGACGTGCAGCAGCTGGTGACCGCCGACGGGCGGACGATGACGGCCGAGGCCGTCGCATACCCGGCGATCGCGGTGCCCGATGACGACGGCGGCGTCGGGGAGTGGCTCGGCTTCATGGGCAGCGTCGACACCGGCGCAGCTGCTCTCGAGTCGCAGTACACGGCGTTCACCCAGCGTTGCCCGGAGTCGAAGGTGGTGCTCGCCGGCTATTCGCAGGGGGCGATGGTGGTGCACCGCAATCTGCACGCCGCGGGGACGAACCCGAACGTGGTGGCTGCGTTGCTGATCGCCGACGGTGACCGCCTGCCCGCCGACCCGACCATCAACATCGGCTCGGTTAGCAGCGTCCCCGGCGCCGGCAAGGGAGTCGCGCAGGACTGGCCGATTCTGGCTCACGCACCCAAGCCGCTCCCGCCGGCCATCGGCGCCCGAACGATCAGCGTGTGTGAGCTCGGCGATGCGGTCTGCGACTATGACCCCGACGCCGAAGAAGTGTCGAAGGTCGCGACGCTGATCCACACCAGCTATACGAAGTCTTCCGGTGGATACCGCTGGACTCAGCCGCTGTATCAACTCATCGGCCCCGGCCCCGTTACGCCTGATGTGCCCGAGGCTCTCCCGGTCATCCCGCTGGCCGCGGCGACGCCGATGGCTGCGACGGCGCCGAGCGAGTAACCGCTCGCCGGGCGGGTCCACAGCACGACCGCACCCGCACCCAGGAGAAGCGCACCGAGCGCGGCAAGTATCGACTTGATCGCCCGTGCAGCTGGTATTCCGTTGTGCTGCAACACTTCCAGTACGGTCGATCTAGGGCCAGCGATGCCCCTGCCGCCTCTCCGGCCCGCTCGGGACGCACCACCGCCTGCGTCGCGACCGTCGTGAACGCATAGACCAGTCCGAGAGTCAGACCGCACGCGCTGAGCGCGAGCAGATAGAGCGCCCACCCGCGGGATCCGGCGAGTGCGCAGAGGCTCACGGCGGCGACGACCGCCGCGCACCCATCACCACTACCGGTGCGCGACGGGTGGCGAGCCTGCCGGCCAGCACACCGCCGATGGCCGCGCCCGCCGGCCGGCCCAGAAAAATCAGCCCGGCGGTCAACGGGTCCAGTCCACGAACGTCCTGCAGGGACACCGTGGACAAGAAGATGGTCACCGCGTACGCGATGTTGGCGACCGCGGCGGCCAACACCAGAATCGTGAATCTCGCGTTGCGGGCCAGCGACAGATCGACCAGCGGCCACCGGACTCTGTTTTCGACGACGACGAAGGCGGCCAGCGCAAGCAGTGATCCGGAGAACGCGATCAGCGTCGTCGCCGAGACCCACCCTCAGCCGGGCGCGCGATCAAAGGTCAAGGGGAACAATCCGATTCCCGTGCTGATGAGCGCCAGCCCGGACACGTCGATTCGCGAGCGACACCAGGGTCAGAGGCAGGTTGAGCCAGAAGATCCACCGCCAGCCGATGGTAGCGGTGAACAGCCCGCCGATGAGTGGGCCTGCCGCGTTCCCCAAAGCCGCTATGCCATAGGCCAATCCGATCGCGTGGCTGGCCTTGCGGCTCTGGTAGGCGTTGGTCAGCACGCTGACGGACACCGGGGAAGATCAAGGCTGCGCCGATCCCTTGCCACCTGGAAGGCAATCAGCACGCCCAGAGACGGCGCCAGCGCACAGGCCACCGAAGCCGCCCCGAACAACGCGACGCCCGTCAGCAGCGTCCTTCGTCGGCCATCCGGGGAAGGGCGAGATTCATCGCGAAGTAGTCGATCTGCACACAGAACAGTGCCATCGCGACGGCCGTCAGGGTCCTCCTCGACCGGGTCTCTGCTCCCGACGGCATCGCCCGACGATACGGCTCCCAGGCGGTCGATTGGCGTTAATCTGACACGCAGGCCGCGGACGACGGGAGCGTGACAGGCGATGTTGTGGCGTTACATCAAGGTCCAAGCCTTCGTGCTGCTGTGCGGGATCGTCGGGCCGATCTTCCTGGTGATCTACTTCGCCACGGGCAGCGACCCGATGCTGAAGTGGATGTTCTGGACGGGCTTGCTGATCACCGCCGCCGACGTGCTGATCGCGCTGGCGATCACCGCGGGGGGAGCCCGATCGGCCGCCAGGACCGCCGAACTCGAGCAGACGGGAGTGCTGGCGCTCGCCCAAGTCACCGGTATTCACGAAACCGGAACGCGGATCGACGAACAACCGTTGGTGAAGCTGGACCTACAGATCGCCGGACCCGGCATCGTGCCGTTCGCCAGCCAGGATCGGGTGATCGCCTCGATCGCGAGGCTGCCGATGATCACCAACCGGAAACTGGTCGCGCTGGTCGACCCGATGACGAGTGAGTATCAGATCGATTGGGAGCGAAGCGGCTTGGTCAGCGGGATGATGCCCGCCACCTTCACCATCGCCGAGGACAACCGGACATACGATCTGACGGGTCAAGCCGAGCCGCTGATGGAGATTCTGCAAATCCTCAAGGCCAACAACATCGGTCTTAACAACATGATCGATCTGCGATCGAATCCCGCTGCGCGCCAACAGGTTCAAGAAGTGGTGCGCCGGGCTGCCGCACGCCAGGCGCGAGCCGCCGCAGCGCAGCCTCCTCCTGCCGCACCGTCCGCGACGGCCTCCACCGCGCCCCCTCAACCGTCGACCGCGCAGCGCTTGCAGGAACTGGAGACGCTGCGCGCGATGGGGTCGATCTCCGAGGACGAGTACTCGGCGAAGCGCCAGCAGATAATCGCCGACCTCTAGCCTTTGTCCGAAGTCACGCGGGCTTCTAGAACACGTTCCAGTTCGGCTGTTAACCTGTCGGAGGACTCTCACCTCCGGTGAGCGACCGCGAATGTCCGCGCCGGGGCGGCGTGTTGCGTACAGACACGGTCGCTCGCATGGGGCAGGTTCCTGGAAGGAGCAGCGGTGACGGGGATCAACCGACCACTGGAAGGCCGAGTGGCCTTCATCACCGGGGCCGCACGCGGCCAGGGCCGGGCGCACGCGGTTCGTCTGGCCACCGAAGGCGCCGACATCATCGCGATCGACATCTGCGCCCCGATATCGGAGACCATCACCTACCCGATGGGGACCTCCGAAGAACTGGCCGAGACGGTGCGCGCGGTGGAAGCGACGGGCCGCAAAGCGCTCGCCCGCGAGGTCGACATTCGGGACCTGGCCGCGCTGCAGCAGGTGGTGGCCGACGGTGTCGAGCAGTTCGGCAGGCTCGACATCCTGGTCGCCAACGCTGGTGTGCTCAGTTGGGGCCGCATCTGGGAGATGTCGGAAGAGCAGTGGGACACCGTCATCGACGTCAATCTGAACGGGACGTGGCGCACCATCCGGGCGGCGCTGCCTGCGATGATCGCGGCGGGTAACGGCGGATCGGTCATCATCGTCAGTTCATCGGCCGGGCTGAAGGCGACCCCGGGCAACGCGCATTACGCGGCGTCCAAGCACGGTCTGACCGCGCTCACGAACTCGTTGGCGATCGAGGCCGGCGAGTTCGGAATCCGGGTGAACTCGATCCATCCGTACTCCATCGAGACGCCGATGGTCGAGAAGGACGCGATGATGGCCATCTTCGCCAAGCATCCGAGCTATCTGCACAGCTTCGCGCCGATGCCGTACAACCCGCTCGACGAGGAGAACAAGGGTCTTCAGGGCTTCATGGAACCCGACGAAGTGGCCGACGTCGTCGCGTGGCTCGCCGGTGACGGATCGAAAACGCTTTCCGGCAGCCAGATCGCCGTCGACCGCGGCGCGATGAAGCACTGAAGCTAATTCGCTAGAACGGCCGCGAACTGGTCGACGGCCCAGTCGATCTCGTCGTCGGTGATCACCAGTGGAGGAGCGAACCGCAGGGTCGAACCATGGGTGTCCTTGACGAGGACGCCGCGGCGCGCCAAGCGCACGCTGACATCCTTGGCGGTACCCGAGCCCGGATCGATGTCGACGCCGGCCCACAGGCCCTTGCCGCGGACCGCGGTGACACCCCGGCCGATCAACTGCCGCAATCTCTGGTGCATGTGCGCGCCGAGTTCGGCTGAGCGGCACTGGAACTGGCCGCGCTGCAACATCGCCACCACCGTGGAGCCGATCGCTGCGGCCAGCGGATTTCCACCGAAAGTGGAGCCGTGCTCGCCGGGATGCAGTACACCGAGGATGCCGGAGTCGGCCACCACCGCCGACAATGGCATCACGCCTCCGCCGAGCGCTTTTCCGAGCAGGTAGACGTCGGGAACCACGTCCCAGTGCTCACAGGCGAACGTCTTCCCGGTGCGGGCCAGGCCGGACTGAATCTCGTCGGCGATCAACAGCACGTTGCGCTGTGAGCACAGCGACCGCAGACGCGGCAGGAAGTCGTCGGGCGGGACGATGATTCCGGCCTCACCCTGGATCGGTTCAATCAGCACGGCGACGGTGTTGTCGTCGATCACGTCGGCGAAGGCGTCGGTGTCACCGAACGGCACGGCGCGGAATCCTGGGGTGTACGGGCCGAAGCCGCGCCGGGCCGTCTCATCGTCGGAGAAGCTGACGATTGTCGTGGTCCGGCCATGAAAGTTGTTGTGCGCCACTACGATATTCGCCGCGTTGGCGGGGATGCCCTTGACGTCGGTGCCCCATTTGCGGGCCACCTTGATCCCGCTTTCGACCGCTTCGGCGCCGCTGTTCATCGGCAGCACCATGTTCTTGCCGCAGAGCCCGGCCAGTGCCGCACAGAAGGGTGCGAGCCGGTCGGAGTGGAACGCGCGGCTGACCAACGTCACGGTGTCCAGTTGCGCGTGTGCGACCGCGGTGATCTCCGGATTGCGGTGGCCGAAGTTGACCGCCGAGTAAGCGGCCAGGCAGTCCAGGTAGCGACGGCCCTGAACATCGGTGATCCACGCGCCCTCGGCGCTGGCTGCCACCACCGGTAGCGGGTCGTAGTTATGCGCCACACAGTGGTCGTCGATCGGGATCGCGGCACCCGTCGCTTCCAGCGTGATCACGAATGCACCTCCAACGTGCAGCATTTGATCGATCCGCCGCCCTTGAGCAGTTCGGAGAGGTCGACGCCGACGGGGTTGAACCCGGCGTCGCGCAGTTGGGCGGCAAAGTCGGTCGCCGCGGTCGGCAGCACGACGTTGCGACCGTCGGACACCACGTTGAGGCCGAAGGCGTAGGCGTCGGAACTGGTCACCTCGATCGCATCGGGGAACAGCGTTCGCAGGCTTACCCGAGAGGCGTTGCTGAACGCGGGCGGGTAGTACGCCACCGTAGTGTCGTCGAGCACCGCGAGGGCGGTATCGAGGTGGTAGAACCGAGGATCGACCAACTCGAAGCTGTACGTCGGTCGCCCGACCAACTGCGCGATCTCGCCGTGTGCACGTCGATCCGTCCGAAACCCGTATCCGGCCAACAGGATCGAACCGGCGACGAGAAGGTCGCCCTGACCCTCGTTGGTGTGGCGCGTCTGTACGGGTGCGTATCCATGGCGGACCATCCAATCGCCGTACGCAACCGCCTCGCCAGCGCGCTGCGGGTAGGCGAAGTTCGCGACCACCGCTGTAGCGCCGACCACCAGGCCGCCGTTGGCGGCGTACACCATGTCGGGCAGTCCGGAGACCGGCTCGACGAGGTCGACGACGTGCCCGAGTTCTTGGTACGTGCGCCTCAACGTCTCCCACTGGGTGAGGGCCAGCGCGGTATCGACGGGCGTTTCGATGTCCATCCACGGGTTGATCGAGTACTCGACAGCGAAGTGTGTCGGCGCGGTCATGACGTAGTGGCGCGCTCGAGCTTCACGTCTGCGGTGGCGACCCGACCGCGAGGGCGTCGCGACACTGAAAGTCGTCATGAATCAACGGTAGAGACGGTTTCTGCTGCAATCCATTGTTGTCTATTGCGTGTCTAGCAGCAATTTATTGTGTACAGTCACGCCAAGCGGTGATTTATTGTGCGGAGGTGACCGTGGACCGCCTCGACGCGACCGACGAGCAGATCCTCGCGGCGCTGACCGATGACGCCCGCGCGACATACGCCGAGATCGGGGAGCAGGTCAATCTGTCCGCGCCCGCGGTCAAACGCCGGGTCGACCGCATGCTCGACAACGGCGTCATCCGCGGCTTCACGACCGTTGTCGACCGGGCCGCCCTGGGCTGGACCACCGAGGCGTACGTGCAGGTCTTCCGTCACGGAACCATTGCCCCAGAACAGCTGCGGGCGGCGTGGATCGACATCCCCGAAGTCATCAGCGCAGCCACCGTCACCGGCACCGCCGACGCGATCCTGCACGTCGTGGCGCGCGACATGCGCCACCTCGAAGAGGCGTTGGAGCGCATCCGTTCGGCCGCCCACGTCGAGCGCAGCGAGAGCGTCGTCGTGCTGACCAACGTCATCGACCGCGATCGCGGCTGAGCGCCATTGCCCGGGGTGGCGGACAAAAGGCAGTAGGGATCGTGTAAGAAACTGCCCATGACCACATCAGCGGGCATCGTCATCGTCGGCGGCGGACTCGCGGCCGCCCGCACCGCCGAACAGTTGCGCCGGTCGGAATACAGCGGTCCGGTCACGATCGTCAGCGACGAGGACCATCTGCCCTACGATCGGCCCCCGCTGTCGAAGGAGGTGCTGCGCTCCGAGACCGACGACGTCAGCCTCAAGCCCGCGGAGTTCTACGAGGAGAACGACATCACCGTGCTGCTGGGCAACGGCGCGCGGTCCGTCGACACGGCCACCCAGACGTTGACGCTCGCCGACGGCACCGAGCTGCCCTACGACGAACTCATCATCGCTACGGGCCTGGTGCCCAAGCGCATTCCGTCCTTCCCCGACCTCGCAGGAATCCACGTGCTGCGCAATTACGACGAGAGCGTGGCCCTGCGGCAGGAGGCCGGTTCGGCTCGTCGCGCCGTCGTCGTCGGAGCCGGCTTCATCGGCTGCGAGGTGGCGGCGAGCCTGCGCAAGCTCGGCGTCGATGTCGCGTTGGTGGAGCCGCAACCGGCGCCCCTGGCGTCGGTTCTCGGCGAGCAGATCGGTGAGCTGGTGGCCCGGGTGCACCGCGCCGAGGGTGTCGACGTCCGCTGCGGCGTCGGCGTTTCGGAAGTGCAGGGCTCGGATCGCGTCGAGACGGTGGTGCTCAGCGACGGCACCGAACTCGAAGCGGATCTGGTGGTCGTCGGCATCGGATCGCGCCCGTCGACCGACTGGCTCGAAGGCAGCGGCCTCAAGCTCGACAACGGGGTGGTCTGCGACGACCACGGCCGCGCCAGCGCGCCGCATGTCTGGGCCATCGGCGACGTCGCGTCATGGCGACACAACCTCGGCCACCAAGTGCGCGTTGAGCATTGGAGCAACGTCGCCGACCAGGCCCGTGTCCTGGTGCCGACGATGCTCGGGCAGGAACCCCCGACCGCGGTCTCGGTGCCGTACTTCTGGAGCGACCAGTACGACGTCAAGATCCAATGCCTCGGTGAACCGGAGGCCGAAGACGTCGTCCACGTCGTCGAGGACGACGGTCGCAAATTCCTCGCCTACTACGAGCGTGACGGTGTGGTGGCCGGGGTCGTCGGCGGTGGCATGCCGGGCAAGGTGATGAAGGTGCGCGCCAAGATCGCCGCGCGCGCACCCATCGCCGACCTCCTCGGCTGACTAGAGCTCGCCGAGGTAAAAGCGGGTGCCCTGGTCGTCGGTGCACAGCGCGGACTTCCCGTAGGACTGCTGCGACGGCTCGTCGATGACCGTGCCGCCCGCCTCCCGCACCCGCGCCGCCGCGGCATCGATGTCGTCGACCGTCCACATCGGCACGGTCACCGCATCTGCGTTACCACCTGCGACGCCGGACATCGGATGCGTCTCGCGCACCCCCCAGCCATCGTCGACGTGCCCGGGTTCGAAACTCCAGAACAAGAACCTGCTGTAGAACTCCTTGAACGCGCTGGAGTCCGGAACCTGATAGGTGATGTACGAAAGTTCCCCCGGCCCAGTGCCGTTGAGGGCTGGACGCGGTGTGCCCGGCGCCGGCCGGAAGACCGCGAATGCCATCCCGGTGGGGTCGGTGGCGTCGATGACGGTACCGAAGTCGAACTCCTGAGTCCGGCCCACGCTGCCGCCGCCGTCGACGATCGACTGCCGCGCGCCGTCGAGATCGGTGACCGCATAGCAGCACAGCATGCCCTGCGGCCTGTCGACGCTGAAGATGCCGATCCGCTGGTCGGTGTTGGTCACCTGGTGGGTCACGGGGTCATAGGTCCAGCCGAGCACATGACCGTAGAACCGCGCGGCCGCCTCGGCGTCTGGCACCCACACCGACACGTAGCCGACGTCACCGTGCTGGATCGGGACGGCCGCAGCCGTCACGGGCCCGGTGAGCATCCAGCGGTGGCCGAACGGATCGACGATCGCTGCGCTGCGCGCGCCGTAGTTCTCGTACGGCTCGCGCTGCACCTCGGCGCCGTGCCTGCGAGCCCGTTCGAGCACCGTGTCCGTATCGGCGACATGCAGCATCAAGCTCACCGAAACAGACTGCCTTGCAGGAGCTCTCAGCCCGATCTCGGGATACTCGTCGGCGAGGTAGAGCACGCCGTCGCCGATCGCCAACTCGGCGTGGCCGATGCGGCCGTCGTCCATCTCGAAGGGTTCACCGACCACCGCGGCGTCGAACGCGTCGACGTACCACGCGATCGCATCGCGAGCATTGCGGACCGTCAGGTACGGAAGTGCCGCCGACCGGGGGACCGTTGGCGCGACGGTCGGCTCGGACAGTTCGGCGATGGCGGTATCGGTTCCACTCATGACGACCTCCTCGGTTCGATTCGGTAGGGAAAGCGCCGACTCCAGTCGGGCGCGCAGCGCGGCGGCGAAAGCCGGGTCGGGGGCGACCGGAAGTTCGTCGCCGCGCAGCACGGCCAGCGGATCGTGGCTGTTGTTCACGACTGCCTCCCTTCCGGTTCCGGGTAGTGAGCGCGAAACGCTTTGCGGGCCCGCACCAGCAGCGCCTCTGTCGCGTGCACCGTGCGGCCGATGAGCTCGGCGCACTCGGGCACCGAGCAGTCGTCCATGTAGCGCAGTGCCAGAACCGTGCGGTGCTGCTCGGGCAGCTTGGCGAGCACGCTTTCGGCGACGATGCGGTCGAGTTCGGCGTCCCAGTCGTCGGGCGGCTCGACGGGTTCGGGCAGTTCGGCGACCGGCGTGGTGAACCGGTCGTGGCGGCGCCGGTAGTGGTCGGCCAACTTGTGGCGCGCCACCCCGAGCAACCACGGCACGGTCATCGGTGGCGGAGCGGCTTTTCTGGCGGCGTCCATCGCCGCCAGAAAAGTTTCCGACGTCAGGTCTTCGGCGGTTCCACGGTCACCACAGCGTCGGACGAAGTATCCGTACACCACTGGTAGGGATTCGTCGTACAGCGCGAGCAGCTCCCGTGGAGCGTCGGTGCCATTCGGTTCGGCGCTCACACCCATATCGTCGCCGTTACGCGCCGAACTCCGACGGTTCCGGCGGAACTTTTTTGCGCTGGCGGACAGGGTTGCAGGATCAGCCCCGGTATTCGGGAGTCCACCGCACGTCGGTGATCCGCTGCGCCAGCTCGTCGGGCTTGCGGGTGGGTGCGAAGCCGTCGGCGACGGCTTGTGTCGCGACCGCCTGCGCAATGCGTATGGCCACATCGGGGATGTCCGACCACGCGGGCAGCAACGGTGCCCCGGCATCGACGAGCGCGGGGGACGCGTCGCCGAGCGCCGCGGCCGCGGCCCGCATCATCTCGTCGGTCACCCGTGTCGCCTGCGCCGCGGTGACGGCCAGGCCCATCGCGGGGAAGATGTAGGCGTTGTTGCATTGGGCGATCGGCCGCTCCACCCCGTCGCGTTCCAGCGGAGCGAACGGCGAACCCGTCGCCATCAATGCGCGTCCGCCGGTCCAGGTGTCGAGTTCGGCTGGGTGGGCCTCGGCCCGGCTGGTGGGGTTGGACAGCGGGAAGATGATCGGGCGATCGACCTTGGCAGCCATTTCGCGCACGATGTCCTCGGTGAACGCCCCTGTGGCGGTTGATAATCCGAGTAGGACGCCGGCATCGACATGATGGATGACGTCGGCGAGTTGAGCCGGCCCGGACAAGCCCCAGCTCGCCACCCGCCCGGCGGGTTGGGCGAAGGCCCGCTGGCCGGGGGACAGGTCGGTGCGGTCGTCGGTGAGCAGACCGTTGATGTCCACCACCCAGACCTGTGCCGACGCCTGCTGAGCCGACAGGCCCTCGCTGACCATCTGACGGTGCACCATCTGGAGCACCCCGATGCCTGCCGAGCCGGCGCCCAGCATCACCACCTGCTGCTGTGACAGCGGGCGTCCCACCACCTTGGCCGCGCCGTGCAGCGCGCCCAACGTGACCGCGGCGGTGCCTTGGATGTCGTCGTTGAAGGTGAGCAGCTTGTCGCGATAGCGCTGAAGGATCGGCAGCGCGTGCGCGGTGGCGAAGTCCTCCCACTGCAGAAGGACGTCGGGCAGCTCGTCGCGCACCGTGGTGACGAAATCGTCGATGAACGAGTAATACTCGTCGTCGCCGATGCGGCGGTGCCGCCAGCCGAGGTATTGCGGGTCTTCGAGCAACTCGACGTTGTCGGTACCCACGTCGAGTAGGACGGGCAGCGTGCGGGCCGGGTCGATGCCGCCGATCAGGGTGTACAGCGAGAGCTTGCCGATGGGAATACCCATGCCGCCGATGCCCTGATCGCCCAGGCCCAGGATGCGCTGCCCGTCGGTGACGACGATGACGTCTATCTCCCGCCTCGGACGGTTGCGTAGCATCTCGCGCAGGAACTCGCGGTCGGGGTAGGAGACGAACAGCCCGCGCGGGCGCCGGTAGATTTCGCTGAAGCGCTGGCACGCCTCGCCGACGGTCGGTGTGTAGACGATCGGCATGGTCTCGGCGATATGGTCGCGCAGCACGCGGTAGAACAGTGTCTCGTTGCGGTCCTGCAGGTTTCGAAGATAGATATGCCTGTCCAGCGGCTCGCGACGCCGACTGAACTCGCGCCATGAATGTTCGGTCTGCTGCTCGAGGCTCTTCTCGGCGGAAGGAAGCAGCCCCAGCAGACCGAATTGGCGGCGTTCTTCGTGGCTGAAAGCCGTGCCCTTCGTCCACAGGGAGTCGTAGAGCAGATCGTGGCCCGTCTTCTGTTCGGCGCTGTACTCGGCCATCGGCGTCCTTTCGCGACCGCCCCAAGCTATCGCGGTGGCCGAGCGCGCCGAGGTGATTCAGCGATCGAGTGCCCACAGCCCGTCGGCGACGGTGTCGAATGCCGCACCGAGCGCCTGAGCCAGGGAAACCTTCTCGTCGGCCAGCCAGTGTTCGTACGCCGAGAGCGCGACGCCGAGCATCGTCCACGCCACCGTCTGCGGTATCAGATCGCCTGCGGTGGCTTCGAGGCGTTTGGCGACGAACTCGGCAACTACGCCGCGCCAGCCGGCGTACATGGTCATCGAGTAGGCCTGCAGCGCGGCGGTCTCCAAAATCACCCGCATGCGCATCCGGTGGCGCGCCGTCTCGGCGGCATCGAAGCTGTTGAACGCCAGCAACGCGGTGCGCAGCGCCTCGCCGATGGGCACCTCGGGATCGAGATCGGCCAGCAGGTTTCGCATGTGGGCCAGATGAGCGTCGAAATCGCCCCAGGGCAGGGCATTCTTGGACGGGTAGTAGCGGAACAGCGTGCGCCGCGCGATTCCCGCGGCTTCGGCGATGTCGTCCACGCTGACGTCATCGAACCCTTGTGCGGCAAAGAGGTCGATGGCCACGTTGCTGATGTGGTCCCACGTCGTCGAGCGCCGGCGGCCCACCCGGTGCTGGTCCGGCCCCATAGGGGGTCCCCTTTCCATTTAGGCACTCGATGCCATATTATTGCGACCTCGATCACAGTTGTCGAGAACCGGTGATAACGAAAGGCGCAGCCATGGAGGGCCAAATGGAACCGCAGCAGCAGGACCAGACCGACGAGCTGGTTACCGAGACGCTCGTCGAAGAGGTGTCGATCGACGGGATGTGCGGGGTCTACTGATCGTGACCTCGTCGTCGGCGGTGCCCGAGGAAGGCATCGCATTCGACCCGGAGCTCGGCTGGCGGCTGCACCACCAGGTGGCGGTGCGGCCGGAGCCGTTCGGGGCGCTGCTCTACCACTTCGGGACGCGCAAGCTCTCATTCCTGAAGAACCGGACCATCGTCGACGTCGTCAACACTCTGTCCGACCATCCCGACGTCCGATCCGCCTGCCGTGCCGTCGGTATCGACGACGCGCAGCAGGCGCCGTACCTGCAGGCACTCGGCGTGCTTGCTCGATCGAAAATGCTGGTGCCGCAATGACATCGACCGAAGCCGTACGTGTGCCCAAGCTGGTCGACCAGTTCGAGCACGGACTCGACGCCCCGATCTGCCTGACCTGGGAACTGACCTACGCCTGCAACCTCGCGTGCGTGCACTGCCTGTCGTCGTCGGGTAAGCGCGACCCGCGCGAGCTGACCACTGCGCAGTGCAAGGACATCATCGACGAGCTCGAGCGCATGCAGGTCTTCTACGTCAACATCGGCGGCGGCGAGCCGACCGTGCGTTCGGACTTCTGGGAGCTTGTCGACTACGCCACCGCCCACCACGTCGGGGTGAAGTTCTCCACCAACGGGGTGCGCATCACGCCCGAGGTCGCGGCCCGGCTGGCCGCCAGCGACTACGTCGACGTGCAGATCTCCCTCGACGGCGCGACCGCGGAGATCAACGACGCCGTCCGCGGGGCGGGGTCCTTCGCGATGGCGACCAGGGCCCTGCAGAACCTGGCCGATGCCGGTTTCAAGGACGCCAAGATCTCGGTGGTCGTGACCCGCCACAACGTCGACCAGCTCGACGACTTCGCCGCTCTCGCAGCGAAATACGGTGCAACGCTGCGGATCACACGGCTGCGCCCGTCGGGTCGGGGTGCCGATGTCTGGGACGAGCTGCACCCCACCGCCGACCAGCAGGTCCAGCTCTACAACTGGCTGGTCGCCAAGGGTGACCGGGTGCTCACCGGCGACTCGTTCTTCCACCTCGCCGGGTTGGGTGAACCCGGCGCGCTCGCCGGGCTGAACCTGTGTGGCGCGGGCCGGGTCGTCTGTCTGATCGATCCCGTCGGCGACGTCTACGCGTGCCCGTTCGCCATTCACGACCGGTTCCACGCCGGAAACATCCTGACCGACGGCGGTTTTCAGAATGTCTGGCAGAACGCGCCGCTCTTTCGTGAGCTGCGCGAACCGCAGTCGGCCGGTGCGTGCGGCAGTTGCGGGCACTATGACAGCTGCCGCGGCGGGTGCATGGCCGCCAAGTTCTTCACCGGGCTGCCGATGGACGGCCCGGACCCCGAGTGCGTGGAGGGCTACGGCGCTCCCGCCCTGGCTCAAGAACGGGTCAAGCCGAAGTCCAGCGTCGACCACTCGCGATCGGGTCCGGTGATGCTGAAGCTGCTCACGACGCCTCCCCGATCCGATGTCGGCGCCGGGGCGCCTCCCCGATCCGATGTCGGCGCCGGGGCGCCTCCGAAACGTCTCTGCAACGAAAGTCCGGTGTGATCATGGCCGACACCTGGTTCGAAACGGTCGCCGCCGCTCAGGAGCGGGCGAAGCGCCGGCTTCCCAAGCCGGTCTACTCGGCGCTCATCGCCGCCAGCGAGAAGGGCGTGACGGTCTCCGACAACGTCGAGGCGTTCGCCGAGTTGGGCTTCGCGCCGCACGTCGTCGGCGCCACGGAGAAGCGCGATCTCGCCACCACCGTGATGGGACAACAGATTTCGCTGCCGGTGCTGATCTCCCCGACCGGCGTGCAGGCGGTCCACCCAGACGGTGAGGTCGCGGTCGCACGCGCGGCCGCCGCGCGCGGCACCGCGATGGGCCTGTCGTCGTTCGCCAGCAAGCCGATCGAGGAGGTGATCGCGACCAACCCCAAGCTCTTCTTCCAGGTGTACTGGCTGGGCGGGCGCGACGCGATCGCGGCACGGGTCGAGCGCGCGCGGCAGGCGGGTGCGGTCGGTCTGATCGTCACCACGGACTGGAGCTTCTCGCACGGCCGCGACTGGGGCAGCCCGAAGATCCCCGAGCAGATGGACCTGCGCACCACCGTGCGCATGCTCCCAACTGGGCTGACCAAACCGCGGTGGATGTGGCAGTGGGGTAAGACCCTGCGGCCGCCGAACCTGCGGGTTCCCAATCAGGCCTCGCGAGGCGAGGAGGGCCCGCCGTTCTTCGCCGCGTACGGCGAGTGGATGGGCACCCCGCCGCCGACCTGGGAGGACATCGCCTGGCTGCGCGAGCTGTGGGGCGGTCCTTTCATGCTCAAGGGCGTGATGCGTGTCGACGACGCGAAACGTGCTGTGGACGCCGGTGTTTCAGCGATCTCGGTGTCCAATCACGGCGGTAACAACCTGGACGGGACGCCGGCATCGATTCGCGCCCTGCCGCCGATCGTCGAGGCGGTCGGTGACGACATCGAGGTGGTGCTCGACGGAGGCATCCGGCGGGGCAGCGACGTGGTCAAGGCGGTCGCGCTCGGTGCCCGCGCGGTCATGATCGGGCGGGCGTACCTGTGGGGTCTGGCCGCCAACGGGCAGGCCGGTGTCGAGAATGTGCTCGACGTCCTGCGGGGAGGCATCGATTCTGCATTGATGGGTCTGGGTCGCGCGTCGGTACATGATCTTGGGCCCGACGACGTCCTGGTCCCTCCCGGGTTCATCCGGGAGCTCGGCGTGCCCGGAGGTTCGGCCACCTGACGGCGGGCCCTGCGGTCGGGAACGTGCTGGTACAGGCGGGGCGCAGGGGGCTGGGGGGACGACGCCGGCGCCGGCGGCGAGAAATTCGGTGAATCAATTGCTGCGCATGCTTCAACAATTGGCGCACGACAGGTGAATTCGGCCTACCATCGGCGGGTGCCATCTGTCAGCTCGCTCGCGAATGCGACGTCGAAGCAGCTGCAGAGCAAGCCGTCAGCCCTCCTCGTGCCCGTCGGATCCACCGAGCAGCACGGCCCTCATCTCCCGCTGGACACCGACACCCGCATCGCGACGGCCGTTTGTGGGGCGGTTGCTGACCGGCTCGCCGACACCGACGGCGTGAACTGGATGGTCGCCCCCGCCATCGGTTACGGCGCGAGCGGCGAGCACGAGGAGTTCAGCGGCACCGTTTCGATCGGGACATCCGCGCTGAGGCTGTTGCTGGTGGAGTACGGCCGGTCGGCATCCCGGTGGGCGTCACGGCTGGTCTTCGTCAACGGCCATGGCGGCAACGTCGAAGCGCTGGCCGCCGCGACCGCTTTGCTGCGCTACGAGGGCCGGGACGCGGGATGGTGCTCGTGCACGGTGGCGGGTGCCGATGCGCACGCGGGCCATACCGAAACCTCTGTATTGCTACATATTTCGCCGCAGGACGTCCGTATCGACGAGCGGGTGCCCGGCAACATGGCGCCCCTTCGCGAGTTGATCCCCGAACTGCGGCGGGGCGGAGTGGCCGCGGTCAGTGAGGTCGGTGTGCTCGGCGATCCCACCACCGCGACCGTGGAGGACGGCGCCCGCATTTTTCCCGATATGGTCGAAACATGCCTTCGGCGGATCACGCGCTGGGCGCCCGACCGCGACGGGATGCTCACATGACGGGACCGCGACTGCCCGACGGTTTCGCCGTTCAGGTGGACCGCCGGGTGAAGGTGCTCGGCGACGGGTCGGCCCTACTCGGCGGCTCCCCGACCCGCCTCCTTCGGTTGGCGCCGGCGGCGCAGACCATGCTCAATGGCGGCAGGCTCGAAGTGCACGACGCCGTCAGCGCCCAGTTGGCCCGGACCCTTCTCGACGCGACGGTCGCGCACCCCCGTCCCGCCAGCGGCCCTTCGCACCGGGACGTGACCGTAGTGATACCGGTGCGCGACAATGCTTCTGGGGTCCGTCGGCTGCTCACCGCCGTGCGCGGTCTGCGGGTGGTCGTCGTCGACGACGGCTCTGAGACACCACTCGAGGCGGCCGACTTCGCCGACGTCCACGCCGGGGTCCAGGTGGTGCGACACGAGCGCAGCCGCGGACCCGCGGCCGCCCGCAACACCGGTCTGGCCGCGTGCACGACCGACTTCGTGGCTTTCCTGGACAGCGACGTCGTACCACGGCGCGGCTGGCTGGAGGCGCTGCTGGGCCACTTCTGTGACCCCGCCGTGGCCCTGGTCGCACCGCGCATCGTCGGCCTCCGCGAACCGGACAATGTGGTCGCCCGCTACGAGGCGGTGCGCTCCTCGCTGGACCTGGGTCTGCGGGAGGCCCCGGTGATGCCCTACGGCACGGTGTCCTATGTACCCAGTGCCGCGATCATCGGCCGGCGGGCCATGCTGGGGGAGGTCGGCGGCTTCGACGAGACGCTGACCTCGGGTGAGGATGTCGATCTGTGCTGGCGACTCATCGAATCCGGTGCGCGTCTGCGCTACGAGCCCATCGCGTTGGTGGCGCACGACCATCGGACCCAACTGCGAGAGTGGTTCTCGCGCAGGTCTTTCTACGGTGAAGCCGCCGCGCCGCTGTCGGTGCGTCATCCCGGTAAGACCGCTCCGCTGGTGATCTCGGGCTGGACGCTGGTGGCCTGGATGCTGATGGCGATGGGTTCGTCGATCGGATATCTGGCCTCGATCGTCGTCGCAACCATCACCGGCAGGCGCATCGCCAAGTCCCTGTCGAGTGTGGAGCCCGAACCCAAGGACGTCGCGGTCGTGGCCGCACACGGACTGTGGTCCGCAGCGATGCAACTGGCATCGGCGATCTGCCGGCACTACTGGCCGGTCGCGCTCGTCGCGGCGCTCTTGTCCCGACGATGCCGACAGGTCGTGCTCGTGGCCGCGGTGGTGGAAGGGGTCGTCGACTGGCTGACCCGGAGCCGAAACACCGAAGACGAAACCCAACGGGTCGGCCTGCTCACCTACATCGCCCTCAAACGCCTCGACGATATCGCCTACGGGGCAGGTCTGTGGACTGGTGTTGTCCGTGAGCGTCATCTCGGTGCGCTCAAACCCCAGATCCGGACCTGAGGCGACCCTGCCGCGTGCGCAGTGCTCCAATACCTCCCCTCCGCAGTGACGTCCTGATCGTCGGTGCCGGCAGCGCCGGATCCGTTCTGGCCGAGCGGCTCTCCGCCGACCCGGCATGCACCGTCACCGTCGTCGAATCGGGTCCCGGGCCGTCCGACCCCCGGGTCTCGGCGCAGATCAACGACGGGCTACGGCTGCCCATCGGCACCGCGAGTTCAGTGGTGCGGCGGTACCCGACCACCTTGACCGTCGATCCGCTGCGTCATGCGATGCTCATGCGTGGCGAGGTGGTCGGAGGATCGGGCGCCGTCAACGGCGGCTACTTCTGCCGTGGGCTCCCGTCGGATTTCGACGACTGGCGCCTGCCCGGCTGGGCATGGCCGGATGTGCTCCCGCACTTCCGGGCCATCGAAACCGACCTCGACTTCGACAACGCCATACACGGCTCGGAAGGGCCGATACGGATACAGCGTGTCACCGAATTCGATGGTTGCACAGCGTCGTTCGTGACGGCGGCCACCGAAGCCGGGCATCCGTGGATAACCGATCTGAACGGTTCGACGGACGACGCGCCGGTGGGCGCCGGAGTGGGCGCGGTGCCGCTGAACATCCACCAGGGTGCCCGCATGGGTCCCGGCGGGGCCTTCCTGCAACCGGCTTTGGACCGTGCGAACCTCACCTTGCTCACCAATACCCGCGTGCACCGCATCCGCATCACCGCCGGGCACGCGGTCGGCGTGGAGTGTGCAAGCCAGGACGGTGCCACTTATCTCGAGGCGGACCGGATAGTGCTGTGCACCGGAGCAATCGGGTCGGCGCACCTTCTGATGCTCTCGGGCGTCGGCCCCCCCGAAACCCTCGAGCGGGTGGGAATACCGGTGGCAGCGAATCTGCCGGTGGGAGCGGTGATGTCGGACCACCCCGAGTGGGTGCTGCCGGTGAACTGGACGGAGACACACGGACTCCCACCTCTCGAGGCCGTGCTCACCACCGACGACTGGCTCGAAATCAGGCCGTACACAGCCGGTTTCGGAGCTATGGTGAGCGGGCGGCGCGACGACTCCGGCGACCATCCCCATATCGGCGTGACATTGATGCGGCCGAAGTCGCGAGGCGTCGTCACGGTTGTCAGCGACGACCCCGATGTGCCTCCGGTCATCGAGCACCGCTACGACAGCGAGCCCGACGACGTCGAGAAGCTGCGCGCCGGAATCGCGTTGTCCCGCGATCTCGTCGGGGCAGTCGAGGTTGGGCAGGCGTCATGGTCGACGTCGCAGCATCTCTCGGGGACCGCACCGATGGGCGACGATGACGACGACATCGCGGTGGTGGACCCGAGGTGCAGCGTGCGCGGGGTCGAGGGGCTCTGGGTGGTCGACGGGTCCGTGCTACCGGTGATCCCCAGCCGCGGCCCGCACGCCACCATCGTCATGGTCGGGCACCGAGCGGCCGAGTTCATCGTCTGACCGTGAGACGACCCTCTCAATGAAGCGAAATTGCCTTCCGTCTCGGCCGGGTGCCCACAGCGCGATGAACGCCGCGGCAACGGCGCAGAGGACACCGAGGGCGATCAGCGAGATGTGCATGGCTTCCAGGAAGGCCAACTGCGCGAGCTCAGAGAGCCGGTCGCCCTGCGGACCCAGCCGCGCGGCCACTTCGAGCGCCTCAGCCAACGAGTTCGATGCGGGCGTGCGGAGCGCCTCGGGTAGTGCCTTCAGATGCGGCGCGAGCCGGTCGCTGTACTGCGCGGCGAGCACCGAGCCCGCCACCGCGATACCCAGAGCCGCGCCGACCTCGCGGGTGGTGTCGTTGACCGCCGACGCGACACCTTGCTTCTCGTTGGGCACCGCACCCATGATCGCCGAAGTTGTTGGCGCCGTGCACAATCCGATACCGGTGGACATGATGAGCAGCGGGAGCGCCAAGTCCAAGTACGGCGAGTCGACCTCGAGTGTCCTCGCATAGAACAGCCCCGCCGCGATCAATGCCAGACCCGTCGACACCACGAGGCGGAGACCCAGTCGCGGCAGATACCACGGTGTGGTGATGCTGAGCAGCAGAACCGGAGCCATCAGGGGAGCCAACGCCAACGCGGTCTGCAACGGGGAGTAACCCAGCAGCAACTGCATGTATTGCATTGAGACGAAGAAGAATCCGAAGTTGGCGAGGAAGAAGAACGTCACCCCGACGGCGCCGGTGGTGAAATCTGGCTTGGCGAACAGGCGGATGTCGAGCAGCGGATGCGCGCTGCGCAGCTCCCATACCGCGAAAGCGGCCGCCAACGCCACCCCGACAGCCATGCATCCGTACACCACCGGATGGGTCCAGCCGCGGATCGGCGCCTCAAGGACGCCGTAGACGAACACCGCGACGGCCCCGCCCACCAGCACCGCACCGGGCCAATCCAATGGCGTCGCTTCCTGATCGCGAGACGAGGCCACCGTGCAGGTGAGCACGAACAGTCCGAGACCCGAGACGACGAATGCCCAGAAGATCGACTGCCACGACCAGAAGTGAAGTAGCACACCGGATCCCAGGAAGCCGACCACCGCACTCGAGCCCGCGACGCCCGCCCAGATGCCGACGGCTTTGTTGCGCTCCGCTTTCGGGTATGCGGCCGTCAACAGCGACAGGGTGGCGGGCATGACGAACGCCGCGCCGACGCCGGCCACGGCCCGGGCGATGATCAGCGCCAGCGGACCGTCGACGATCAGCGGCACGCCCGAGGCTAGCGTGAAGATACCGAGACCCGCGAGCAGAGCACCGCGGCGGCCGTACCGGTCGCCGATCGCGCCGGCCGGCAGCAACAGACACGCCAGCACCAGGGTGTAACCGTCGACCACCCACGTCAGCTGCGCCTGGGTGGCCGTGGTTTCCACCGCGATGTCGGGCAGGGCGGCGTTGAGGGCGACCATCGAGCTGATCACCAGCGCGACGCCCATGCAGGCGACGGTGAGTAGCCAGACGCGCGAACGGGAGGACAGGTCTGCGACGCTCGCGCCGATATCCTGGTCAGACCGGCTGAGGGTGTCGACCATACGTCGCTCTCTTCCGAAGGAGATTTTCGAGACTAACAGTCTTGTTGGGAGACCGATAGTCTTGTTCCCGGCGAGGAGGTGGGTTAAACGATGAGCGGGGCGAGCACCGACCCGAGGCCGGCCCGGTCGCGCGCCCGCCTGCTCGACGCGGCGACGACGCTGCTGCGGGCGGGCGGTCCGAGCGCGGTCACGATCGACGCGGTCACAAGAACCGCCAACGTCGCGCGGGCCACGCTGTACCGTCACTTCCCGAGCGCCAACGACTTGATGGCGGCGGCGTTCATGAGCCTGCTCAATCCGGCGCCGATGCCGCCCGCCGAAGGCAGCCTGCGCGACCGGCTGATCGCGGTCGTCGTCGGGTGGGCGGAGTCGATCGCCGAGGTGCCCGCGATGATCACCGCCATGACATGGATGGCGTCCGGTCCCGACGTGGGGACGTACTCCGAAGTGCAGCAGTCGGATTCGGATGCCGTGGGCACCCTGAGGTCACGCATCATCGCGCTGTATTCGGCACCCTTCGACGCGATCCTCGACGGCGCCCAAGCGGCCGAAGAACTCGACGAGGTGGACCGGATCCAGACGATCGCACTTCTCATCGGCCCGCTGATTCTCGGGAGGCTGTCGACGGTGGCCGACTTCGACTACCGCGCGTGCGCGGAGGCCTCCGTCGACGGATTCCTGGCCACCCACGAGAAGAGGCCGAGCGAGATCACTTCAGCGAGTATCGAATCGGAAGATGTTTGAGCCCTCCGACGAACACTGTCGCGGCTAGTTCGGGTTCCCCGGCCAGCTCGATCGAGTCCAGCCTCGGCAGCAGTTCGGTGAATAGGCTGTTCATCTCCATACGCGCCAACGCGGCACCGAGACAGAAGTGCACCCCGTAGCCGAACGAGAGATGCTTGTTGGGATCGCGGCCGACGTCGAACTTGAACGGTTCGTCGAAAATCTCCTCGTCGCGATTGGCCGAAGCGTAAGCGAGATAGACGGATTCGCCCTTGGCGATCGGGACACCACGGACCTCGGTGTCTTCGGCGGCGGTGCGCATGAACTCCTTGACCGGCGTGGTCCAGCGGATCATCTCCTCGACCGCGGTGCCCATCAATTCCGGTTGTGCCTGAAGCCGTGCGAGTTGGTCGGGATTGTCGATCAACGCGCGGAGGCCCCCGGAGATCGCATCCTTGGTGGTGTCGTGGCCTGCGGTGGCCACGATGACGTAGTACGACGCGGTGTCCACATCGGAGAGCGGCTCACCGTTGATGGTTCCGTTGGCGATCGCCGAAGCGAGGTCATCGGTCGGGTTCGCCCGGCGTGAGGCGGTCAGCTCGTGGAAATAGGCGAAGAACTCGATCACCGTCTGCAGCTTCTCCTCGGGGGTGGTGCCGCGCTGGTACTCCTCGTCGTCGCCGCCGAAGATCTCCTGGGTCAGCTTGAGCATGCGCGGGAAGTCCTCCTCGGGCAGGCCGAGCAGCGACAGGATCACATAGAGCGGGTAGTGCACCGCGATGTCCTCGACGAAGTCGCACTCGGGCCCGATGTCGCGCATCTTGTCGACGTAGCGCTTGGCCAGCTCGTCCACCCGAACCTTCAACTCGCGCATTGCCTTGGGGCGGAACCAATCCGCGCCGATCTTGCGGACATCGCGATGATGCGGGTCGTCCATGTGGATCAGCGTTCGCAGTCCCATGCCCGCTTCCAGCTGTGCCCGTGCCAGGTCGTCGGCTTCGGCGGTCGCAAGCAGTGGCCGCGGCTCGCTCAGCCACAGGTTGTTGTCGCGCTCGATCGCCATGATGTCGGCGTGCTTGGTGATCGCGTAGAACGGCCGGTACGGCGGGTGGTCCACATAGGGCACCGGGTTGTGGGCCCGAAGATGAGCAAAGGCGGCATGCAGCCGATCGCCGTCGGCATAGGCCTTGGGATCGGCGAAGACCTTCGCGGCTTCCTGTGATTTCTGGTCCATCGTCGGCGTGCTCATGGGCTCCCTCACATCCGGTATAACGAACTTGACGGGTGTCAAGCACAGTCTATGTGACCGACACCACTTCGCGCCGCGAGGGCGGCTCCCATCACCACAACGGGTTCGACTTCAGCGCAGCGAGTATCTGATCGGCAGGTGTTTGAGTCCGCCGACGAAGATCGTCGCGATGAACTCCGGATCGCCGGCCAACTCGATCGATTCCAGCCGTGGCACCAGCTCGGTGAAGAAGCTGTTGATTTCCATACGTGCCAGCGCGGCACCGAGGCAGAAGTGCACGCCGTAACCGAATGAGAGGTGCTTGTTGGGGTCACGGCCGACGTCGAAGCGGAACGGCTCGTCGAA
The DNA here is from genome assembly GCF_001499925.1 of Mycobacterium lehmannii. Classification (NCBI taxonomy): domain Bacteria; kingdom Bacillati; phylum Actinomycetota; class Actinomycetes; order Mycobacteriales; family Mycobacteriaceae; genus Mycobacterium; species Mycobacterium lehmannii. The sequence goes on along the minus strand of NZ_LQIR01000069.1, from coordinate 79,886 downwards.
GACGTCCTCGTCGCGGTTGGCCGAAACGTAGGACAGCAGCACCGATTCGCCCTGCCTGATCGGCACACCGCGCACCTCGGTATCGGCGGTGGCGGTGCGCATGAACTCCTTGACCGGAGTGGTCCAGCGGATCATCTCCTCGACCGCGGTGCCCATCAGCTCGGGGTGGGCTTTCAACCGAGCGAGCTGGTCCTGGTTCTCGATCAGCGCCAGCAGACCGCCCGAGATCGCCGCGCTCGTGGTGTCGTGGCCTGCGCTGGCGACGATGACGTAGTAGGACAGGCAGTCGACGTCGTTGAGGTACTCGCCATCGATCTTCGCGTTGGCGATCGCCGAGGCCAGGTCGTCGGTGGGGTTGGCCCGGCGCTCGGCGGTCAGCGCGGTGAAGTAGCGGAAGAAGTCGGTGATGACCTCGTGCAGTTCCTGCGCGCTCTTGCCGCGGGTGAACTCGTCGTCGTCGCCGCCGAACATCTCCTGGGTGAGCTTGAGCATGCGCCCGAAGTCGGATTCGGGCAGGCCGAGCAGCGACAGGATCACGTAGAGCGGGAAGTTCACCGCGACCTCTTGGACGAAGTCGCATTCGGGACCTTTTTCGACCATCTTGTCCACGTAGATCTTGGCCAGTTCGTCGACGCGGGCCTTCAGCGCGCGCATCGCCTTGGGCCGGAACCAGTCCGCGCCGATTTTGCGGATGTCGCGGTGCAGCGGGTCGTCCATGTGGATCAACGTGCGCAGTCCGCCGCCGGCGGCGAGGTTGGCCTGTGACAGATCGTCCGTGGCGGCCGTGACGAGCATCGGGCGCGGCGCATTGATCCAGAGTTCGTTGTCGCGCTCGATCGTCATGATGTCGGCGTGCTTGGTGACGGCCCAGAACGGTCGGTAGTCGGGCACGTCGACATAGGACACCGGGGCGTTCTCGCGCAGGTGGGTCAATGCGGCGTGCAGGCCCGCCTCGTCGGTGTAGGCCTTCGGATCGGCCAGCACCTTAGCGGCGTCCGCGATGATCGGCGTGCTCATAGGTTCCCTCGCTCGGGGTCATTCTTGACAGCTGTCAAGTATGCACTCTAAGCGATGGTCCGGGCCGGGGGATCCGCGCCGCGTCAGTACGCTCGCGAGGTGGCGAGTGCAAGGGGCGGCCAGCCTGTCCGGCGCGGGGTCGGTCGCGCTGCGGCGGCGCTCGTCCTGTTGGCCGCCGCGGTCTCCGGTTGCGCCGAGGGTCAGACCGCTGCGGTGGAGGTGCCCGACGACCCCGGGGTGGTGCGAACCGTTGCGGGCGCGGTCCGCGGGACCGTCGCCGACGATCACCGGTACTTCGCTGGAATCCCTTACGCCGCACCGCCTCTCGGTGTACTGCGCTGGCAGTCGCCCGCGCCGGTCGAATCGTGGACGGGATTCCGTGACGCGACTCGCCCCGGTTCGCGCTGCATCCAGGACACCAGCTCCGACGTCGACCGACGCCCGCCCAGCGAGGATTGCCTGACCCTCAACGTCTGGACGCCGCCGCCGTCGGACGAACCGCAGCCGGTGATGGTGTGGATCCACGGAGGCAGCTTCCTGAACGGCAGCGGAGACATCTACCCCGCGCGGCGGTTGGCCGGTCGCGGCGTCGTCGTCGTCACGCTCAACTATCGCCTCGGGGCGCTGGGCTTCCTCGCTCATCCCGCGTTGGGTTCCGGCGGCGACGTCGGCAACTACGGCCTCGCCGACCAGCAAGCCGCGCTGCGGTGGGTCCGCGAAAACATCGCCGGATTCGGCGGGGATCCGGACAGGGTCACGATCGCCGGCGAATCGGCGGGCGGGATGGCGGTGTGCGACCACCTCGTCGCGCCCGGGTCCCGAGGGTTGTTCAGCGCGGCGATCATCCAGAGCGCGCCATGTCAGGCGCAGTACGACCTGCCGGCCGCCCAGGAGGCCAGCACCGCATACGCAGCCGATGTCGGATGCGCCGATCCCCGCGTCGCGGCGGATTGCCTACGGTCTCTGCCCGCCGATCGGCTAGCGGCCCCGCTGACGTACGCCCGGTTCGGGACCGAACGCCTGAGTGGTCCGGTGGCGGGCACCGAGGCGCTACCCGAGAAGTCGTTCACCGCAATCACCAGCGGTGAGGCCGCCCGGGTGCCGGTGATGATCGGCACCACGCAAGACGAACACACGCTGTTCGCGGCGCTGCAGGCGTTGCGCGGGCGGACATTCGACGCCGCGACCTACCCCGGACTGCTGGCCGAGGCGTTCGGACCGCACGGGCCCGCCGTGGCGGCGCGGTATCCGCCGGAACGGTACGGCGGGAACGTCGCGCTGGCGTATTCGGCGGCGGTGACGGCGGCCGAATACGCGTGCGTGACCGACCGGATGGCCGACGCCCTTGCCGACCAGCCCGTCTACGCCTACGAATTCGGCGACCGTGACGCGCCGGCACCCGAACCGTTGCTCGAGGCGCCGTTCCCGGTGGGGGCGGCGCATTCGTTGGAGCTTCGCTACCTGTTCGACGTCGGCGGCGCACCACCGCTGGACCCTGCCCAACAGCGGTTGTCCGAGGAGATGGTCGACTACTGGGCGCGGTTCGTCGCGACCGGCTCACCAGGGCCCGGTTGGCCGGAGCTGACCAGCGGGCCCGCGGGTGAGCGGATGTGGCTGCAACCGGACGGCAGCCGCGTCATCACCGATTTCGAGCAGAAACACCAGTGCGCGTTCTGGGCCGGCCTGGGAAGCTGAACCCGGACGGACGCGGACTCGACGGCACCGCTGCAGTCACGGGTACGGTGGCCCTCCGGGCCCGGCGTCAGGGCCAGCGGGTATCCCGTGGCCAGGGATTTGGAGCGTGCCGTTTTCTAGGGCATACTGTTCGGGTTGCCTTGAGCCGGGACGGTGCCTGTTCGGACCGCGTGGCCGGGGCATACGACCGGCGCCCAACCGGGCGCATCCGGTGCCAATCTCGATCGCGAAGATTTTCCGAGCGGACGAGTGCGTGTGCGGGCGACACACCCGACCGCGGGGGCCGGTGGACCACAGACAGAAGAACAGCGGCGGCATGCAGCGTGACTGCGCCGGTGAGAACGGCCCGATTCCGGGCCCAGTATGAGTGAGGTAGGAGAAGCGTGGCGGGACAGAAGATCCGCATCAGGCTCAAGGCCTACGACCACGAGGCGATCGACGCCTCGGCGCGCAAGATCGTGGAAACGGTCACCAGAACCGGCGCCAGCGTGGTTGGTCCTGTGCCGCTGCCGACCGAGAAGAACGTGTACTGCGTCATCCGCTCCCCGCACAAGTACAAGGACTCGCGGGAGCACTTCGAGATGCGTACTCACAAGCGGCTGATCGACATCCTCGACCCGACGCCGAAGACCGTTGACGCCTTGATGCGCATCGATCTGCCGGCCAGCGTCGACGTCAATATCCAATAGACATCTCAGTAGGAAGTGATACCAGGACATGGCTAGCGGTAATAAATCCGCCGCCCCGCGGCGTGGCATTCTGGGCACCAAACTGGGCATGACGCAGGTGTTCGACGAGAACAACCGGGTCGTGCCGGTGACGGTCGTCAAGGCCGGGCCCAATGTGGTGACGCGTATCCGTACCCCGGAGCGCGACGGCTACAGCGCGGTGCAGTTGGCCTACGGCGAGATCAGCCCGCGCAAGGTCAATAAGCCTGTCACGGGCCAGTATTCGGCCGCCGGGGTCAACCCGCGCCGGCATCTGGCCGAGCTGCGGCTCGATGACGAGTCCGCCGCCGCCGAATACGAGGTGGGCCAGGAGCTGACCGCCGAGATCTTCGCCGACGGCAACTACGTCGACGTGACCGGCACCAGCAAGGGCAAAGGTTTCGCAGGCACGATGAAGCGGCACGGTTTCCGCGGTCAGGGCGCCAGTCACGGCGCGCAGGCTGTGCACCGCCGCCCCGGTTCGATCGGTGGCTGCGCCACGCCCGGCCGCGTGTTCAAGGGCACGCGCATGTCGGGCCGCATGGGCAACGACCGCGTGACGACGCTGAACCTGGTGGTGCACAAGGTCGATGCCGAGAACGGCGTGCTGTTGATCAAGGGCGCAATCCCCGGCCGTAACGGCGGGCTCGTGATGGTCCGCAGCGCAATCAAGAGGAGCGAGTAATGGCTCTCAAAGTTGATGTCCACACGCCGGCGGGAGCGAAAGACGGCTCCGTCGAGCTACCCGCTGAGCTGTTCGACGTCGAGGTGAACATCGCGTTGATGCACCAGGTGGTCACCGCGCAGCTGGCCGCGGCGCGGCAGGGCACGCACTCCACCAAGTCGCGCGGTGAAGTCCGCGGCGGCGGTAAGAAGCCGTACCGGCAGAAGGGCACCGGCCGCGCGCGCCAGGGCTCGATTCGGGCGCCGCAGTTCACCGGCGGAGGCATCGTGCACGGCCCCAAGCCGCGCGACTACAGCGAGCGGACCCCGAAGAAGATGATTCGGGCCGCCCTGCGCGGTGCGCTGTCCGACCGGGCGCGCAATGACCGGATCCACGCGGTCACCGAGATCGTCGCGGGCCAGACGCCGTCGACCAAGAGCGCCAAGGCGTTCCTGGCCACGCTCGTCGCCGACCGCAAGCTCGAGAAGAACAAGGTGCTCGTGGTGATCGGCCGCGCCGACGAGGTCAGCGCCAAGAGTGTGCGCAATCTCCCGGGCGTGCACGTGATCTCACCCGACCAGCTCAACACGTACGACGTGCTGAACGCTGACGACGTGATCTTCAGCGTGGAGGCGCTCAACGCCTACATCAGCGCCAACCAGACTGCGAAAGAGGAGGTGTCGGCCTGATGGCGACCGTCACTGACCCCCGCGACATCATCCTGTCGCCGGTCATCTCCGAGAAGTCGTACGGGTTGATCGAGGACAACGTCTACACGTTCATCGTGCATCCAGACTCGAACAAGACGCAGATCAAGATCGCGATCGAGAAGATCTTCGGTGTCAAGGTCGACTCGGTGAACACCGCCAACCGGCAGGGCAAGCGCAAGCGCACCCGCACCGGATACGGGAAGCGCAAGAGCACCAAGCGCGCCATCGTCACGCTGGCCGCGGGGAGCAAGCCCATCGACCTGTTCGGAGCACCGGCTTGATTTCGTCAAGCCGGCGACTGAGGAAGACCTAGAGAATCATGGCAATTCGCAAGTACAAGCCGACGACCCCCGGTCGCCGCGGTGCCAGCGTCTCCGACTTCGCTGAGATCACTCGCGACCACCCGGAGAAGTCGCTGGTTCGGCCGCTGCACGGCAAGGGTGGTCGAAACGCGCACGGCCGCATCACCACCCGGCACAAGGGCGGTGGACACAAGCGTGCCTACCGGGTGATCGACTTCCGTCGCCACGACAAGGACGGCGTCAACGCCAAGGTCGCGCACATCGAGTACGACCCCAACCGCACCGCCAACATCGCACTGCTGCACTACTTCGACGGGGAGAAGCGCTACATCATCGCCCCCGAGGGTCTCAAGCAGGGCACCGTCGTCGAGTCGGGGCCCAACGCCGACATCAAACCGGGTAACAACCTGCCGCTGCGCAACATCCCCGCGGGCACCCTGGTGCATGCGGTGGAACTGCGGCCAGGCGGCGGCGCCAAGCTCGCGCGCTCGGCCGGCGCCAGCATCCAGTTGCTGGGCAAGGAAGGCACCTACGCGTCGCTGCGTATGCCCTCCGGTGAGATCCGCCGCGTCGACGTGCGCTGCCGCGCCACCATCGGCGAGGTGGGCAACGCCGAGCAGGCAAACATCAACTGGGGCAAGGCCGGTCGCATGCGGTGGAAGGGCAAGCGCCCCTCCGTCCGTGGCGTCGTGATGAACCCGGTCGACCACCCCCACGGCGGTGGCGAAGGTAAGACCTCCGGTGGTCGTCACCCGGTGAGCCCGTGGGGCAAGCCCGAAGGCCGCACCCGCAAGCCGAACAAAGCGAGCAACAAGCTCATCGTCCGTCGCCGGCGCACCGGCAAGAAGCGCTGAGAGTAGGCAGGTACAAGGAATATGCCACGCAGCCTGAAGAAGGGTCCGTTCGTCGACGACCATCTGTTGAAGAAGGTCGACGCGCAGAACGAGAAGAACACCAAGCAGGTCATCAAGACCTGGTCGCGTCGGTCGACCATCATCCCCGACTTCATCGGGCACACCTTTGCGGTGCATGACGGCCGCAAGCATGTCCCGGTGTTCGTCACCGAGGCGATGGTCGGGCACAAGCTCGGCGAGTTCGCCCCCACCCGCACCTTCAAGGGTCACATCAAGGATGACCGGAAGGCGAAGAGGCGCTAATGACTACAGCGATTGAATATCCGTCCGCGACGGCGAAGGCGCGCTTTGTGCGCGTATCGCCGACGAAGGCGCGCCGCGTCATCGACCTGGTGCGCGGTAAGTCGGTGTCCGAAGCGCTGGACATCCTGCGGTGGGCTCCGCAGGCGGCCAGCGAGCCGGTCGCCAAGGTCATCGCGAGCGCCGCGGCCAACGCGCAGAACAACGAGGGCCTGGATCCGTCCACTCTCGTGGTCGCGACCGTCTACGCCGACGAGGGGCCGACCGCCAAGCGCATCCGGCCACGCGCGCAGGGCCGTGCGTTCCGGATTCGCAAGCGCACCAGCCACATCACGGTGATCGTGGAAAGCAGAGTGAGCCAGGAGCAGCGTGGCGGCGGCCAGTCGGCCAGCGCGGCTCGGGCGCGTCGCGCTCAGGGCAGTAAGGCCAAGAGCGCTGAAGCGGCCAAGAAGGCTCCCGCCAACAAGACCGCAGAGCAGGCGCCCGCCAAGAAGGCACCAGCCAAGAAGGCCGCACCCAAGAAGTCGGCCGAGGGCACCAAGGCTGAGAAATCGACTGCTGAAGCGTCCGATGCGAAGGAGGGCTCGGAGTAGTGGGCCAGAAAATCAATCCCCACGGCTTCCGGCTCGGTATCACCACCGACTGGAAGTCCCGGTGGTACGCCGATAAGCAGTACAAGGATTACGTCAAGGAAGACGTCGCGATCCGACGGCTGCTGGCCACCGGTCTCGAGCGCGCCGGCATCGCCGACGTGGAGATCGAGCGCACCAGAGATCGCGTGCGCGTGGACATCCACACCGCACGCCCGGGCATCGTGATCGGCCGCCGTGGCACCGAAGCCGACCGTATTCGCGCCGACCTGGAGAAGCTGACCGGCAAGCAGGTGCAGCTGAACATCCTCGAGGTGAAGAATCCCGAGTCGCAGGCGCAGTTGGTGGCCCAGGGCGTTGCCGAGCAGCTGTCCAACCGCGTGGCCTTCCGCCGCGCCATGCGCAAGGCGATCCAGTCCGCGATGCGTCAGCCCAACGTCAAGGGAATTCGCGTGCAGTGCTCCGGTCGCCTCGGTGGCGCCGAGATGAGCCGCTCGGAGTTCTACCGCGAAGGTCGCGTGCCGCTGCACACGCTGCGCGCCGACATCGACTACGGCCTGTACGAGGCCAAGACGACGTTCGGCCGTATCGGCGTGAAGGTGTGGATCTACAAGGGCGACATTGTCGGTGGCAAGCGTGAGCTGGCCGCGGCCGTGCCCGCCGGTGCGGATCGCCCGCGTCGTGAGCGTCCTTCGGGCACCCGGCCGCGTCGCAGCGGCGCATCGGGCACCACCGCGACGAGCACCGAAGCCGGCCGTGCCGCTTCGGGCGGCTCCGAGAGCGGCACGGCTCCGGCCGGAAGCGTCGCAGACAACGCCGCGGCTTCGCAGGCCGCAGCTGCGGCCGAGACGCCGACAGAAAATACGGAGAGCTGAATCATGTTGATTCCCCGCAAGGTCAAGCACCGTAAGCAACACCACCCGAGGCAGCGCGGCATCGCCAGCGGCGGCACGACGGTGAGCTTCGGTGACTACGGTATCCAGGCGCTCGAGCACGCGTACATCACCAACCGGCAGATCGAGTCCGCTCGTATCGCGATCAACCGGCACATCAAGCGTGGCGGAAAGGTGTGGATCAACATCTTCCCGGACCGCCCGCTGACCAAGAAGCCGGCCGAAACCCGCATGGGTTCCGGTAAGGGTTCGCCCGAGTGGTGGGTGGCCAACGTCAAACCGGGCCGCGTGCTCTTCGAGTTGAGCTACCCCGATGAGGCGACCGCCCGGGCGGCGCTGACCCGTGCGATCCACAAGCTGCCGATCAAGGCACGCATCGTCACCCGAGAGGAGCACTTCTGATGGCAGTGGGAGTGACGCCGGGCGAACTGCGCGAGCTGACCGACGACGAATTGAAGGATCGGCTGCGCGAGTCCAAGGAAGAGCTGTTCAACCTGCGCTTCCAGATGGCGACCGGCCAATTGTCGAACAACCGCCGGCTTCGTACGGTGCGTCAGGAAATCGCGCGCGTGTACACCGTGCTGCGCGAACGTGAGTTGGGTCTGGCCTCCGGACCCGTGGGTGAGGATTCGTAACAATGGCAGACAACGCTGCAAAAGGGCCCAAGTACACCCCGCGCAAGGACGAGGAGCGGGGCCGCCGCAAGACGGCCATCGGGTACGTGGTTTCGGACAAGATGCAAAAGACCATCGTGGTCGAGCTGGAGGATCGTAAGAGCCACCCGCTCTACGGCAAGATCATCCGCACCACCAAGAAGGTCAAGGCACACGATGAGGACGACAGCGCGGGCATCGGCGACCGGGTGTCGCTGATGGAGACGCGTCCGCTGTCGGCGACCAAGCGCTGGCGGCTCGTCGAGATTCTCGAGAAGGCCAAATAGGCTGGACCGCAAGGAAAACCCCCGAACACTTCAATGTGTCGGGGGTTTTCGCTCTGCGCTCAGTCTTCTGCAGGCCGCAGGACCGCCAGCACGGTCAGGAGCAATATCTTGAAATCCAAAAGCAGCGACCAGTTGTCGATGTAGTAGTTGTCCCATTCGGCGCGGTCGGCAATCGAGGTCTGTCCCCGGTAACCGTGCACCTGGGCCCAACCCGTCATGCCCGCCTTCACCCGGTGGCGTTGGCCGTAGCGACGCACGTGCATCTCGAACAACTCGACGAACTCCGGCCGCTCGGGGCGCGGACCCACCAGGCTCATCTCTCCACGTAGCACGTTGATCAGTTGAGGCAGTTCGTCCAGCGATGCCTTGCGCATGATGCGGCCGATGCGGGTGCGTCGGTCCTCGCCCTCGACTCCGCCCGGCGCCGTACCCTTCTCGGGTTCGAAACCCGCAGCGGCCTTCTCGGGTTGTCGCATGGTACGGAACTTCAAGCACCCGAAGACCTTTCCGTCGCGTCCGATCCGCTCTTGACTGAAGAAGATCGGGCCCGGCGAGCTGAATTTCACCGCCATCGCGAGCACGAGCAGCAACGGCGAGATGAGCACAAGTCCGACCAGCGCGGCCACGCGATCACCGCCATGCTTGACGGCGAATTGCCAGCCTTTCGGATTGACGCGGGTCAGCACCATGAGCGGTACGCCGCCCATGTGCTCGATTCGGGTGCCGCTGCCCACCGAGTCCATCAACCGCGGCACCACGCGCACACGCAACCCGAGTTCCTGAGCCAATTGCGCGGTCCGCGAAAGGTGTTCGTCGGGCAACGGCGACGGGGCGATGATGAGCTCCTCGGCCCGCGTGGCGCGCGCGGCGCTTTCGAGTTCGTTCGTACCACCCAGGTAAGGGACGTCGAACATCTCGACATCTGTGGGCCGCGTGTCGTCCAATACACCGACCGGGCACATGCCGTAGTCCCGGATCTGACGCATGCGGGAAATGAGCTGATGGGCGACCGGACCGGAGCCGACGACCAGTGCCGGCCTGCCGACTTCGAACCTTCTGCGCAGCCATCGGTTCACCAACGACCGAGCCAGGCGCACCACGGGAATGAGAATGGCGGCGAACACCCAGATCTTCAGGACGAGCTCGCTCGGGCGGACATACGGCGTGAGAACCTCACCGACCGGCAGCCGGGGCACCAGGAGCACCATCAGCGTCAACGTGGCCAAAGCGGCCACCGCGATCGACGTTGCCACGGGCTCGAACTGGTCCAGGAAGCCCTCGTTCAGCTTCTGTCGATACATCGACCGGGTGGTCATCACGATCAGCAGCATCGGGACGAAAAGCCACGAGAACAGGGCGATGTTGCGGTCCTGCTCCATGTCGCCCGGGATCCACCACTGGGCCAGCGCCACTGCGGCCACGGCCAGGATGGCGTCGATCGCCACGGTGATCACCGAGTACCACGGATCGACACGGAGAACTTCGACCCAGCGGGGTGTCGGATTGGGCGAAGGAGCCGGCACGACCTTCAACCGCGGCACCGTCGGACGGCTACTAGGCGCGTGCTCCGAGACATCCGCCTTAAGCTGCATTTATCACTCTCTCGGACGGAACTGGCAACTATGTTAGATGCACTGTACCGACCCCGATCTCAAAAAGCGCAGTCACGGCAATCGTTGAACACGCGCGTTGGCGTACCACGGATATCCAGGTTTGCTGAAGTTCCGTTATCGGGCGTTTGAAGTGGGAGGGACGCTGAAAATTCGTTCCGTAGTCAGTTGCGCGAGGTCGCTCAAAATCTGGACATGGCCGGTGCTCCACTGCCTTGGCTTGCTGTCGGACACACACAGCGTGCCGATCGCGTGGCCATCTTGATCGATCAGGGGTATGCCGAGGTAGGCGGCCATCGCACCGCCGCGCACCACGGGGTGGTTCATGAACACGGGGTCGGTCCGTGCGTCTTCGATGACCAGAGCGGCTCCATCGGCCACGGTGTACTGGCAGATGGATTGGTCGAACGGCATCGCTCGGTCCTCGATCGAGAGCTTGCCCATCCCGGCGGTGCTCTTGTAGAACGTACGGTCGGCATCGACCAGGCTCACCGCCGCAAACGGGGTCCCCAGCGCTTCTGCGGCCGCTCGGGAGATCCGGTCATAGGCAGGGTCCGGCGGCGAGTCGAGTAGTCCGGTCGAGCGCAGTGAGCTCAGTCGATCGGGGTCGTTTACCACCGTCGACACGTCCGGCATGGCATCGCTGTTCAGCACTCCTGATTCGGACAGGTGCGAGAGCAGTTCCTTCGCCGAGACGTTTGTGCGCATCTGGTCGGCGACCATTTGTGCTGCGACCGCACGTGCGACGTAGGTTTCCACGTCCGTGCCGGCATTGCGTGCGCATTCTTCGAGTTGGCGGTTGAGCCACTCATCGAAACGCCGAAACGAGCGAGTCACAATGCGAAACGGTATACGAATTGGCCGATCTGCAAGTGTTGGTCGAATATCCACCGGTCGCGGGCGTCGTCGCGTCCGCTAACCGATCCTGGTGGCGATGCCGTCGAGCAGTTGACCCAATCCGGAACGGAAGTCGGCGGAAGGGTCGTTGTCGGTGGGGTCGAAGACACCCTCATGCAGCGCTGCGGCCAGTGCCGGGAACTTCTCCGGGTCGAGCAGGCCCCGAAGGAGCGCCGGATAGCCCGGCCAATCGGTTCGACCAGCCTCGATGTCGGCTGCCGCTGCGCCACGGACGAAGTGCAGGACCGCCATGACCGCGGCGAACTTGTCACGCTCGCTGAGCCCGGTGTCGGCGAGGGCGGCCAGCCCCGCGTCCAGCCACGCCACCTGGCCCGGATCGGCCGGCGGCCCGGCAGACACGGCCTGTAACACCCACGGGTGCCGGTGGTAGACGTCCCACAATCCGTCTGCCCAATTCGTCAGTGCCTCAGCCCAATTGGCGGGCGCACCGGTCGGTGGACGGCCGACCGCAACAGCCGACATGAAGATCACGAGCTCGTCCTTGTTGGCGACATGTCGGTACAGCGACATCGTGCCGCACCCCAGACGCTCGGCCAGTCGGGCCATGGACAGTGCGTCCAGACCGTCGGCGTCGGCCAGTTCAACGGCGGTACGCACAATGCGCTCCCGGTTCAGTCCAGTGGAGCGTGCGGGCTCGCTCGGCTCATTCCAGAGGAGCTTCAGTGCACGCGGTAGGGATTCGCTCATCGATGGTCAGCCTAAGCCACTGGACATCGAGCGCGTATGCCGTACGCTCTGTGCGTATGTCATACGCATCTCGTCAGACTTCTCGCCGGTGGGCGCTTGCACTCGCGGTCGTCGTGGCGTGCTTTCTGGGCTTCTCCGTACCCCCGTATCTGGCCGGCGGCACCCGGGTGCCCGCCACGTTCTGGCTGCACTACCCGCTGTTGGTGTTTCACGTCATGTTCGCGAGCGTCGCGATGGTCGCGGCGGTGGTGCAGATCTGGCCTCGGCTTCGTACTTCTCACCCGGCACTGCATCGCCGTTGCGGTCGCATCTACGTCGTCGCTGCACTTCCGGCCGCCGTGTCCGCGATGGTGATCGGCGCGGTCACTCCGTTCGGACCACTTTTGGCTGTCAGCAACGTGACGTTGGGCGCGTTGTGGCTGTGGTTCACCGCGAGGGGCTATGCCGCGGCCCGGGGTCGCCGTATCTCCGAGCACCGGCGGAACATGGTGCGCAGCGCGGCGCTGGCACTGTCTGTCATCACCAACCGAATCTGGACGCCTGTCATCTATGTCTCCTTTCAACCGTTGCAGGACAACGTCTTTGGTGGCAATGCCGAACATTTCCAATGGTTTGCCGCCGGAGTCGGTGCATGGCTGGGGTGGACGGTCCCTCTCGGAATTGTTCAGTGGTGGCTGACCAGACGGGCGGTGACGGCGTCGTCGTCGAATCGTCAGCTAACCGAGACACCCCACGTGTAATCTCCGGGCCACACTGCGACGCGACACCGGACAAGGCTGGGCATGGCAACCGAATTCAACGGCAAGATCGAACTCGACATCCGCGACTCGGAACCGGACTGGGGCCCGTACGCCGCACCGACCGCCCCCGAAGGCGCCCCCAACGTGCTCTACCTCGTCTGGGACGACATCGGTATCGCCACATGGGACTGCTTCGGCGGCCTCGTCGAGATGCCCACGATGAGCCGTATCGCCGAACGCGGCGTTCGACTGTCGCAGTTCCACACCACCGCGCTCTGCTCGCCGACCAGGGCGTCCCTGTTGACCGGCCGCAACCCGACGACCGTCGGCATGGCGACGATCGAGGAGTTCACCGAAGGCTTCCCCGGCTGCAACGGGCGGATCCCGTTCGACACCGCACTCCTGTCCGAAGTGCTGGCCGAACACGGATACAACACCTATTGCGTCGGCAAGTGGCATCTGACGCCGCTCGAGGAGTCGAATCTGGCTTCCACCAAACGACATTGGCCCCTGTCGCGCGGCTTCGAGCGGTTCTACGGGTTCATGGGCGGCGAAACCGATCAGTGGTACCCGGAGCTGGTCTATGACAACCACCCTGTCGCGCCGCCGGCGGCACCAGAGGAGGGTTACCACCTGTCAAAGGATCTGGCAGACAAAACCATCGAGTTCATCCGCGATGCGAAGGTGATCGCACCGGATAAGCCGTGGTTCTCGTACGTCTGCCCAGGAGCCGGACACGCCCCGCATCACGTCTTCGCCGAGTGGGCCGACCGCTACGCCGGCAAGTTCGACATGGGCTACGAGCGATACCGCGAGATCGTGCTGGACAACCAGAAGAAGCTCGGCATCGTGCCCTCCGACACTGAACTCTCGCCGATCAATCCGTACGGAGACGTCAAGGGGCCCAACGGTGAACCGTGGCCGACACAGGACACGGTGCGGCCATGGGACGAGCTCGGCGACGACGAGAAGCGCCTTTTCGCGCGCATGGCCGAAGTGTTCGCCGGATTCCTGTCCTACACCGATGCGCAGATCGGTCGCATCATCGACTATCTGGAGGACTCGGGTCAGCTCGACAATACGATCATCGTCGTCATCTCCGACAACGGCGCGAGCGGCGAGGGCGGCCCGAACGGCTCGGTGAACGAGGTCAAGTTCTTCAACGGATACATCGACACCGTCGAGGACGGCCTCCGTCTCATCGACAACCTCGGCGGCCCGGAGACCTACAACCACTATCCGACCGGCTGGGCGATGGCGTTCAACGCACCGTACAAGCTTTTCAAGCGCTACGCCTCACACGAAGGAGGGATCGCGGACCCCGCAATCGTCTCCTGGCCCAAGGGGATCGCCGCACACGGCGAGGTGCTAGACAGCTACATCAACGTCTGCGACGTCACACCGACGATCTATCAGCTCCTCGGCATCACCCCGCCCGACACGGTCAAAGGAGTGCCCCAGAAGCCGCTGGACGGGGTGAGTTTCGAGGGGGCGCTGCGGGATTCGTCGGCGGCAACCGACAAGCGCACGCAGTTCTACACGATGCTCGGCACACGGGGGATCTGGCACGACGGCTGGTTCGCCAACACCGTGCACGCCGCATCACCGGCAGGCTGGTCACATTTCGACAGCGACCGATGGGAGCTGTTCCATATCGAAGCCGACCGCAGTCAGTGCCACGACCTGGCCGCCGAAAACCCGGACAAGCTCGAAGAACTCACCAAGCTGTGGTTCGCCGAGGCTGACAAGTACAACGGGCTGCCGCTTGGCGACCTGAACATTTTCGACACCATTTCGCGGTGGCGGCCGGGGGTGGCGGGCCGGCGCGACTCGTACCAGTACTACCCCGGCACCGCCGACGTCGGAATGGGAGCCGCGGTCGAGATACAAGGGCGGTCGTTCGCGGCCATGGCCGAGATGGTGATCGACACGTCGGGCGCCGAAGGCGTGATCTTCAAACACGGTGGCGCGCACGGCGGTCACGTGATGTTCGTGCAGGACGGGCGGCTTCATTACGTGTACAACTTCCTGGGCGAGGACGAGCAGCGAATGTCGTCGCCGGATGCGGTGCCGTTGGGGCGGCACTCGTTCGGGGTCGCGTATGTGCGCACCGGAACCGCCGAGGGCAGCCACACCCCGATCGGAGACGCGGCTTTGTATATCGATGACCAGCAGGTCGCGACGTTGCGCGAAATGCGCGTCCATCCGGGGACGTTCGGGCTCGCCGGCGCGAGTCTGAGCATCGGCAGGAACGCCGGATCTCCGGTTTCGGGCTCGTACAGGCCGCCGTTTGCGTTCACCGGTGGCACCATCGTCGAGGTCAACATCGACGTCTCGGGCAAGCCGTATCTGGACCTGGAGAGGGAGTTCGCGCGCGCCTTCGCGAAGGACTGATCACACCGAGCGTGGAGGCGGGACGGAATCGATGAAGTACGCCGTGGGGCAGGCGATCGCGCTGACGTGGCTGCTGACCGCGTGTGTCGACAACAGCGAAGGCGTACCGATCGCAGAAGAGGCCGTCGTCTCCGACACGACGATCTCCGCCACCGCGACGCCGCCGTCGACCGCGCCGTCCGACCCGCCGGTTGACACCGCCCAGCCGGGCATCGTGCCGACCCCACAACCGTCGGCGGCCGATCGCGCTTGCGGCACGCCGCGCCCCGATCAGGTGTCGGCCGCGGTGCCTGATCCGGCTGCGCCCAAGATCACGGTGGCTCTACCGGCGGGATGGTTCACGGCGGCGGGACAGGGGGATGTCGCGCTGCGGCTGACCGGGCCGGACGGGATGTGGGCGACGGTCACCATTGCCGAGACGACGCTGCCGCCGGCCGAAGCGTTCGAACGCTATGCCGACGACGCTGTGGCGGCAGCCGATATCAGCACGCTGAGCGTGCTGCCGGCCGAACTGTGCGGCTACAGCGGTCAGAAGCTGCTCGGGTCGTGGGCGGGCTCGCCGGGACCCGCGGTGCAGTTCGGCGACCGGCTCGCCCATATCCCGACGAGCACCGGCGACTACCTGGTGGCGGTGCACGTCGAAGCTCCCGCCCAGACGGCGGGCTTCGACCCGCTCGGCTCGCCGCTGCTGGGGGAGTTCGGCATCGTCATTCCCTGAGCGATCACCCATCGAGTCGACGCGACGTCGCTGATTACAGGACGCTCGGGGTCCCGCGAGCGTGCAAAAAGTGTCGAGAATCCGCGGCGGGTCGTCGACAAACACGCACGCTCGCGCTGCAGGGGAGGGCGTGATCAGCGACGATTTGGCTTCCTGCAGGTCCTCCCATAGAATCAAGCGGTTGCCTTGGGCAGACCTCGGCCAGTCGCGTGCGGCGGGCCCCGCGTGCCTTTCGGTGACAGCAAGACCGCGTACGTCCAGGTCGGTATCTGGCGTGCATACAAAAACCAGGTCGAGGAGATCGAGTGATTCAGCAGGAATCGCGGCTCAAGGTCGCCGACAACACGGGCGCCAGGGAGATCC
Source organism: Mycobacterium lehmannii (assembly GCF_001499925.1). Lineage (NCBI taxonomy): Bacteria > Bacillati > Actinomycetota > Actinomycetes > Mycobacteriales > Mycobacteriaceae > Mycobacterium > Mycobacterium lehmannii. Next base: position 63,784 of record NZ_LQIR01000069.1, on the reverse strand, counting down.
TGTGCATCCGCGTGCTCGGCGGCTCGTCGCGGCGCTATGCCGGCATCGGCGATGTCATCGTGGCGACCGTAAAGGAAGCCATTCCCGGCGGCAACGTCAAGCGCGGCGAGATCGTGAAGGCCGTCATCGTGCGCACCGTCAAGGAGCGCCGTCGCGCCGACGGAAGCTACATCAAGTTCGACGAGAACGCCGCCGTCATCATCAAGGCCGACAACGACCCGCGCGGTACCCGCATCTTCGGTCCGGTCGGCCGCGAACTGCGCGAGAAGCGCTTCATGAAGATCGTCTCGCTTGCTCCGGAGGTGTTGTAGATGAAGGTCCACAAGGGCGACACCGTGCTCGTCATCTCCGGCAAGGACAAGGGCGCCAAGGGCAAGGTGCTGGTCGCCTACCCGGCGCGCAACAAAGTCCTCGTCGAGGGCGTCAACCGGATCAAGAAGCACACGGCGGTGTCGAGCAACGAGCGCGGCGCACAGTCCGGCGGCATCGTCACCCAGGAGGCGCCGATCGACGTCTCCAATGTGATGGTCGTCGACTCCGACGGCAAGCCGACCCGCATCACGTACCGGGTTGACGAGGAGACCGGCAAGAAGGTCCGCATCGCCAAGACCAACGGCAAGGACATCAACTGACATGACCACTGTCGAAAACACCGCAAAGGCCCTGCCGCGCCTCAAGCAGCGCTACCGCGAAGAGATCCGCGATGCGCTGGCCAAGGAGTTCGGCTACGCGAACGTCATGCAGATCCCCGGCGTGGTAAAGGTCGTCGTCAACATGGGCGTCGGCGACGCCGCCCGTGACGCGAAGCTGATCAACGGTGCGGTCAACGATCTCGCACTGATCACCGGTCAGAAGCCGGAGGTGCGCCGGGCGCGTAAGTCCATCGCCCAGTTCAAGCTTCGCGAGGGCATGCCGATCGGCGCCCGCGTCACGCTGCGCGGCGACCGGATGTGGGAATTCCTCGACCGGTTGATCTCGATTGCGCTGCCGCGTATCCGCGACTTCCGCGGGCTGTCGCCCAAGCAGTTCGACGGCACCGGCAACTACACCTTCGGACTCACCGAGCAGTCGGTGTTCCACGAGATCGATGTGGACTCCATCGACCGCCCCCGTGGCATGGACATCACCGTCGTCACCACGGCGACGACCGACGACGAAGGACGAGCGCTGCTGCGGGCGCTGGGCTTTCCGTTCAAGGAGAACTGAGTTATGGCAAAGAAGGCACTGGTCAACAAGGCCAACAAGAAGCCGAAGTTCAAGGTGCGCGCCTACACCCGCTGCCAGCGCTGCGGGCGGCCGCACGCCGTCTTCCGCAAGTTCGGCCTGTGCCGGATCTGCCTGCGCGAGATGGCACACGCCGGCGAACTGCCCGGCGTGCAGAAGAGCAGCTGGTAACCCAGCCCGAACCGACCAGACCAACCAAACAGGTTGCGGCAGGCCCGGATACCGGGAACCACCGCGAGAAAGGTGAACCGGCTGTCATGACTATGACGGACCCGATCGCAGACTTCTTGACACGTCTGCGCAACGCCAATTCGGCGTACCACGACGAGGTGACACTGCCCCACTCCAAGCTCAAGGCCAACATCGCCGAGATCTTGAAGAAAGAGGGCTACATCGCCGATTACCGGACCGAGGATGCTCGGGTCGGCAAGTCGCTTGTCGTGCAACTGAAGTACGGCCCCAGCCGGGAGCGAAGCATCGCCGGCCTGCGCCGCGTGTCCAAGCCCGGTCTGCGGGTCTACGCGAAATCCACCAATCTGCCGCGGGTTCTCGGCGGCCTCGGCGTGGCGATCATCTCCACGTCGTCGGGGCTCCGGACCGACCGCCAGGCAGCCCAAGAGGGCGTGGGCGGCGAAGTCCTCGCGTACGTGTGGTAGGCGAGAGGGAGTAGAGCTCAAATGTCGCGTATTGGAAAGCAGCCGGTCCCCGTCCCCAGCGGGGTCGACGTATCGATCGACGGGCAGAACGTGTCGGTCAAGGGGCCCAAGGGAACTCTCGAACTGGCAGTGGCCGAACCGATCCGGGTCGCCCGTGACGACGACGGCGCCATCGTGGTGTCGCGACCCGACGACGAGCGGCGCAGCCGTTCGCTGCACGGTTTGTCGCGCACGCTGGTGGCGAACCTGATCACCGGCGTCACCCAGGGTTACACCACCAAGATGGAGATCTTCGGTGTTGGTTACCGCGTGCAGCTCAAGGGTTCCAACCTCGAGTTCGCGTTGGGCTACAGCCACCCGGTGGTCATCACCGCCCCCGAGGGGGTGACGTTCGCGGTGGAGACACCGACGAAGTTCTCGATCTCCGGCATCGACAAGCAGAAGGTCGGCCAGGTCGCGGCGAACATCCGCCGCCTGCGCAAGAGCGATCCCTACAAGGGCAAGGGCATCCGCTACGAGGGCGAGCAGATCCGCCGCAAGGTCGGAAAGACAGGTAAGTAAATGGCTTCGACAACAAATTCGGCAGCGCCGACGCGCAAGCCCGTGGGCCAGAACATCTCTGAGACCCGGCGGGTGGCGCGGCTGCGTCGGCACGCTCGCCTGCGTAAGAAGATCTCCGGCACGGCAGAGGTGCCGCGGTTGGTGGTCAACCGTTCGTCGCGGCACATCCACGTGCAGCTGGTGAACGACCTCAACGGCACCACGCTGGCCGCGGCGTCCTCGATCGAGGCCGATGTGCGGGCGGTCGACGGTGACAAGAAAGCCCACAGCGTGCGGGTCGGTCAGCTGATCGCCGAGCGCGCGAAGGCCGCAGGGATCGACAAGGTCGTGTTCGACCGCGGTGGGTACACCTACGGCGGACGGATCGCGGCGCTGGCCGATGCGGCGCGCGAAGGCGGGTTGGAATTCTGATGACTGAGCTCAACACAATGGGAAGGACTGCATGATGGCCGAACAGGCAACAGCCGGCGGCCCCCAGGACGGCCGCGGGTCGCGGGGCGACCGCGACGGACGTGGTCGCCGCGACGACCGTGGCGGTCGTGGCCGCGACGGCGGCGACAAGAGCAACTACCTCGAGCGCGTCGTCTCGATCAACCGCGTCTCCAAGGTGGTCAAGGGTGGCCGCCGGTTCAGCTTCACCGCGCTGGTGATCGTCGGCGACGGCAAGGGCATGGTCGGTGTCGGATACGGCAAGGCCAAGGAAGTTCCCGCCGCCATCGCCAAGGGCGTCGAAGAAGCACGCAAGAACTTCTTCCGGGTTCCGCTGATCGGCGGCACCATCACCCACCCGGTGCAGGGCGAAGCCGCCGCCGGTGTGGTGATGCTGCGTCCGGCCAGCCCCGGTACCGGTGTGATCGCCGGCGGTGCGGCTCGCGCGGTGCTGGAATGCGCCGGCGTGCACGACATCCTGGCCAAGTCGCTGGGCAGCGACAACGCGATCAACGTGGTGCACGCCACCGTTGCCGCGCTGAAGCTGCTGCAGCGTCCCGAAGAGGTCGCCGCCCGACGCGGGCTGCCGATCGAAGATGTGGCGCCTGCGGGCATGCTGCGGGCGCGCCGGGAGGCCGAGGCGCTTGCCGCGTCGGCAGCGCGTGAAGGGTCGTCGTAAATGGCAGAGCTGAAGATCACCCAGGTGCGCAGCACCATCGGTGCACGCTGGAAGCAGCGGGAGAGCCTGCGGACGTTGGGGCTGCGCAAGATTCGCCAGTCCGTAGTCCGCGAGGACAACGCGCAGACGCGCGGCCTGATCAAGACCGTGCATCACCTCGTCAAAGTTGAAGCAGTAGAGGCCGGCGATGAGCGCTCGCGCGAAGAGCGGAAGGCTAAAGCATGACACCTATCAAACTGCACGACCTGAAACCGGCGCCCGGTTCGAAGACGGCCAAGACCCGGGTGGGTCGCGGCGAGGGTTCAAAGGGTAAGACCGCGGGTCGCGGCACCAAGGGCACCAAGGCCCGCAAGAACGTCCCCGCGACGTTCGAGGGCGGTCAGATGCCGATCCACATGCGGCTGCCGAAGCTCAAGGGCTTCCGCAACCGCTTCCGCACCGAGTACGAGGTCGTCAACGTCGGCGACATCAACAAGCTGTTCCCCAATGGCGGCGACGTCGGTGTGGACGAGCTGGTCGCCGCGGGCGCGGTGCGCAAGAACGCACTGGTCAAGGTACTCGGCGACGGCAAGCTCACCGTGAAGGTGAACGTCACCGCGCACAAGTTCAGCGGCAGCGCCCGCGAGAAGATCTCCTCGGCGGGCGGTTCGGCGACCGAGCTGTAACCCCGCGTCGACCGGGAGCCCCTGCCGTGGAGGCGGGGGCTTTCGTGTCGGGCGGTCGTAACGCGAGGCGCCGTCCGACGATATGGTGCGTAGGCGTGACACATCAGGAGCAGATATGACTTACCTCCGCCGTCTCACTGCCGTCGCTGGGGCAGCCGGTATCGCGTTGTTCGGCGGCGTGGCGACCGCCCACGCCCAGGACGACGATGCGAAGTTCGCCGATCACGTCGAGGCGCTGCAGATTCCACTCGGTGAAACCGACCTGCCTGCGTTGGGTCAGGGTATCTGCGACATGCTGACCGCGGGCCTGGACGGCAGCGCCAACCCGGTTCCTGTCGTGCGCGGTGTGGTCAACCGCCTTACCGGCACCGGTATGGATCGCGGGCAGGCCGCGGGGCTGATGCGCGCGGCGGTCGCCGTCTACTGCCCCCAGCACGGCCGCTTCATGGGGCGCTGACCGGGCTTCATTCGAGTCGACGCGGCTTCACTTCAGCTGCGGAATCACTTCTGCCGCAAGACGTTCCATCTGTTCGCGGTCTTCGGAGACATCCTCGCCGACGGGGTTGAGCAGTAGCATCTCGGCGCCTGCGTCGACGACATCGCGCAGCCCGCGGACCACGTCGGCGGGTGTGCCGGATACCGGGACCTCGTCGATGCCGGCCATACCGCCGTAGATGCGGCGCAGGCCGGCCAGTACCCGCTCCCTGGCGCGCAAGGGGTCATCGTCGACGATCAGGTACACGCGCTTGCCGACAGTGAAATCCTCTGCATCCCTTCGTTGTTCGGCCAGTTCGTGATGAACGGTTCTGACCGCTTCGGCGAACGCGGCCGTCGTCGACGAACCCGCCCCCAGGAACGCGTCGCCGTGGCGCACCGCCCTGGCGATGGCGCGAGGAACGTTGGCGCCGAACCAGAGCGGCGGATGCGGTCGCTGGACGGGTTTGGGTTGGATCGGCAGCCCGTCGACGTCACGAAACCGGCCGTGAAACGTCACCTTGGGTTCGTCGGACCAGGCCGCCTTCATCAACTCGAGCCCTTCGGTGAAGTTGCCGACGAACGTGGCCCGTTCTACGCCGAACGCCGCGAACTTGCGGGTGCCGCCACCAGGGGCCACCCCGAGGTCGAGCCGTCCGTGGCTGAGGTGGTCGACCGCCGTCACCGCTGAGGCCAGTTGAAGCGGTTCGTGCAGGGAGGTCACGAGGACGGCCACCCCCAGGCGGATCCGCTCGGTGTGTGCGGCGGCCCATGCGAGCATCTCCAGCGGTGCGAGCAGCGGTGAGGGCCCGATCGTCTGCTCCAGCGTCCACGCGCCGGTGAAGCCCAGTGCTTCAGCACGGATCAGGTAGTCGCGTGTGGCGCAGGCATCGAAGCCGCCCGCGACGCGCTGGGGGACGGAGATGTCGAATCGCACGGCACCACGGTAGACGCGCTCGCCGGGCCGAGGCGCTGCGCGGCGTCGGTAGGCTCGCAGCATGTCCGTTTTCCTGCCCGGCATGTCCGGACTCCCCGGTCTCGACGACGTGCGCGCGCTGGCGCGGCGCATCGACACCGCCCGCCACAACGGTGTCCCGAACGGATGCGTGCTCGAACTCGACCTGACGTCGGTGCCGAGCGAGACCGCCGGGTTCGACCCGCTGGCATTGATCTCCGGGGCGGGCCGTCCGCTTCTGTTGCGGGAGGCCGTCGCGGCGATCCACCGGGCGGCCGAGGACGACCGGGTCGCCGGCCTGATCGCTCGGGTGCAGCTGCCCGCTGCGTCGCCGGGCCCGGTGCAGGAACTGCGTTCAGCCATCGCGGCGTTCAGCGACCTCAAGCCGTCGTTGGCGTGGGCCGAGACCTATCCCGGCACGCTGTCGTACTACCTGGCCTCAGCATTCCGCGAGGTCTGGATGCAACCTGCGGGCACGGTGGGACTGGTGGGTTTTGCGACGAACGCACTGTTCCTGCGCGGCGCGCTCGACAAGATCGGAGTCGAGGCGCAGTTCATCGCGCGCGGTGAATACAAGTCTGCGGCAAACCGTTTCACCGAAGACGGTTACACCGAGGCCCATCGCGAGGCCGACGAACGGTTGATTCAAAGCCTGCACACCCAGGTGCTGGAGGCGGTCGCACAGTCGCGTCACCTCGAGCCCGAGGACGTCGACGCGCTCGCCGACAAGGCGCCGTTGCTGCGCGAAGACGCGCTCGCCGGAAGGTTGATCGACCGCGTCGGCTTCCGTGACGAAGCCTATGCACGCATGGCCGAACTGGCCGGCGCACCGGACTTCACGGCAGGCGCGGACGCCGACTCCGACGACGCGCCGCCGCGGCTGTTCCTGTCGCGTTATGCGCGTGCCACGGCGGAACGCCCGGCTCTGCCCGTGCCGTCCATCCCCGGACGCAAGAAGGCGACGATCGCCGTGGTGACCCTGCACGGCCCGATCGTCAGTGGTCGCGGCGGCACGCAACCGCTGCCGTTGGGCAGTTCGAGCGCGGGCGGCGACACGATCGCCGCGGCGCTTCGCGAAGCCGCGGCCGCCGAAGACGTTTCGGCGATCGTGTTGCGGGTGGACAGCCCCGGCGGCTCGGTGACCGGATCGGAAACCATTTGGCGCGAAGTGCAACAGAGCCGCGACAAAGGCAAGCCGGTGGTCGCGTCGATGGGCGCCGTCGCGGCATCCGGCGGCTACTACGTGTCGATGGCCGCCGATGAGATCGTCGCCAATTCCGGCACCATTACCGGCTCGATCGGTGTGCTGGCGGGCAAGCTGGTGGCTCGCGAGCTCAAGGGGCGTCTTGGCGTCGGCTCCGGGACGGTACGTACCAACCGCAACGCCGACGTCTGGTCGCTCAACGAGCCGTTCACCGACGAGCAGCATGCACACGTGGAGGCCGAGGCGGACCTGCTCTACACCGATTTCATCGAGCGGGTCGCCGTGGGCCGCAAGATGAGCGTCGAGGATGTCGACGCCGTCGCGCGCGGTCGGGTTTGGACCGGTGCCGACGCGCACGAGCACGGTTTGGTCGATCACCTCGGCGGCCTGCGCGCCGCGATCACGAGGGCCAAAGTGTTGGCGGGGATCGACGTCGACGCCGAGGTGCGCATCGTCACGTATCCGGGTTCGTCGCTGCTGGACCGGTTGCGGCCCAAACCGTCGTCGCTGCCGGCGGCATCGCTACCGGACGCCGTCGCCGGACTGCTCGGGCGGTCCGTGGTGCAGTTGGCCGACGAGACGGAGCGCTCGCTCAGTGGCGTCAGCGCGCTGTTGTTCGGCGATTACCGGTTCTGAGCGATCGGGTCAGAGCGAGGGGTTCAAGCAACTGCGCCCACCGGCGCGCCACTGAACGACAGAATTCCGTCGTCGATCGGATCCTCGAGCAGCAGCCGACAGTCCTTCTCGTAGTGCATGAGTACCTTCCAGGGAACGGCAGACCCTTGGCGAGGCAGAAGGTTTTGCGCGCGTCGAATGTACCCAGAATGCAAGTCGTCCATAACGCTCGCAGCTGTCGAGCAGGCATTGGAATCGCAAGGTCTTGCGACGGCGAATGCATTGTCGTCCATGTGTTTGAGCAGCCGGCACAAGTAGGCGCTCGCGATGTCGGCCTTGAGCGTGTACGCCGCATTGATGTAGCCGAACAACCAGGCGAAATTCGGCACGTCCTCGACTAGGACACTCTTGTAAGTCATGCGAGTGCTGGGATCACATGGCACGCCGTCGACCGTCAACTGCATCCCACCGAGAAACTGAAGGTTCAGCCCGGTCGCCGCGACGATAAGGTCGGCCTCGAGTTCACATCCGGACTTCAGAAGGATTCCGCCTTCGGTGAAGCGCTCGATCTCGTCGGTGACGATGGATGCAGACCCAGACTTCACTGCCTTGAAGAAGTCGCCGTCGGATGCGACGCACAGCCGCTCATCGAACGGCATGTATCGAGGCGTGAAATGCCGCATGTCAATCGAAGGACCCACCCGTCGACGAACGTGCCTTAGCAAGAGTCTCCGGGACAGCCGCGGCCAACGCCTGCACGCCAGATAGACCTTGCGTTGCATGACGATGTTGCGCTTGCGGGCAAGTCCGTACACCGTCTCTTCGGGAAGGACCCGCCCCAAGAATTCCGAGACCTTGTCGAATGCCGGCAATGACATCACGTAAGACGGCGAGCGTTGCAGCATCGTGACATGCTCAGCGCCGCTTGCCATTGCGGGGACAACGGTGACAGCGGTTGCCCCGCTGCCGATTACGACGACGCGCATACCCGTGTAGTCCAGATCCTGGGGCCAGTGCTGAGTGTGCACGAATCGCCCATTGAACTGGTCGGCGCCTGGAAAGTCGGGAAGATACCCGACGTCATAGTTGTAGTAACCGGTGCAGTTGATGAGGAACCCACAAGAGTAGTGGCGGATCTCCCCGGTGGCCTCATGCACGGCGTTCACTGTCCACCGGCAGTGGGTGGTGGACCATTCTGCGCTCAAGACTTTGAATCCATACAGAATCTTCTCGGCGATGCCGAACTCGGCTGCTGTATCGGCGATGTACTGGCGGATCTTGTCACCTCTCGCAACTATGTCGGGGCTACGCCAAGGGCGGAACCCGTATCCGAGCGTCAGCATGTCGACGTCGGACCGGATGCCGGGGTAGCGGAAAAGGTCCCACGTGCCACCCAGGTGCTCGCGTCGCTCGAGCAGCGCCAAGCTCTTATGCGGGAGGCTTCTTGTCACGTGGCAAGCGGCGCCCACTCCTGCCAGTCCCGCGCCGATGATCAGTACATCGAAATCCGGTGCGCTCATGCCAGTAGCGTGGCGGCGCACGGCATTGACCGTCTTGACATTTTCCGACACACTTTTACCACTTCGCGACACCTTGGGGGTGGCCGAATGAGTGGCATGATCCGCGGCACGGCCCTGCGTGGGTATCCCGAGCTTGTTCGAGAGCTCGGAGGCGATCCCGCGGCGTATTACGCAAGATTCGCCATTCCCGCCGGCGTCGAAGAATGCGAAGACGCTCTGATACCGGTGCTTCCCTTCGGAAACATGATCACGGCGACCGCCGACGAACTACGGTGCGTGGATTTCGGTCTCCGGTTGTCTTGCATGCGTGGCATCGCCGTCGGGGGCCCCATCGCGGTAATAGTCCGGAATTCCGAATTCGTGGCGGACGCCATCCAGGCTGGAATGCGCTACAGCTACGCGCATTCCACGGCGTTCAAACTTGCCCTTGTGCCGCATACCGATACAGCCACCCGGCTCACATACGAGGTGATTGAACCGGACCTCGGGTACTACCCCTTGCAGGCGTACGAGATGAGTGTGGGGACCCTCGTTCAGGTCTTGAGGGTACTCGCGGGCAGGGAAACACCGGCCACTGTGGCATTCCGGCACGCCCGGCTGAGCCCGGAGAGCGTGTACCAAGACGCCTTGGGCTGCCCGGTGCGCTTCGAACAGAGCTGGTGCGGTATCGAGCTGCCGACCTCCGTGCTCCACCGGCGCATCGACAACGTAGACCCCTTGGCCAAGCGCATCGCGGTCAAGTATGTCGAAGTCACGCATACCCCGAGCGATGGGCAATTATCCGATCGTGTCGCCGATCTGGCGCACCGCCTCCTGCCCGCTGGACTGTGCACGGTCGAATCCATCGCCGAGCAACTAGCACTGCATCCAAGGACGCTGCAGCGGCGGTTGGCAGCCGAAGGCGTTAGTTGTCAAGACCTGATCGACAGAGAACGCCGAGTGCAAGCGGCGAAGTACATGGCGATTTCAACCCTGCATCTGAGTCAGATCGCGCACCTACTGGGCTACTCCGAACAAAGTGCGTTCAATCGGTCGTTCCGCCGCTGGTTCGGTACGACGCCGCGGGAGTTTCGCGAACGTGCACATCTGTAGGGATTTTCGCGGCGCGTCGTGTGCAAACGCGCACGCTCGCGCAGCTTCGGGTCAGCGTTTGATCGCCGACAGGTAGCTCATATCGCTGAAAAAGCCGATCGTGCTGTCCTCGTCGAACGTGAAACCGTTGGCGGCATAGGCATCCGGCATGCTCTGCGTCGTGACGTCCCATCCGCGGTCGGTCAGATAGTCGACGACGTCGTTGCGCTCACCGTGATAGATGAGCTCACCCATCTCGATGTTCTGTCCGTAAGCCTGCAATTTCTCGGCGATCTCCCGGGCCCGCTCGTCGGAGAACATGCTGACGTCGGGGATGTGCTCGGTGGCCACCCGGCTATCCGGTGCGCTCAGTTCATCGATCCGGTCGAACAGCAGGTCCTGCGCTTCGGGCGGCAGGTAGATCAGCAGCCCCTCGGCGATCCAGGCCGTCGGTCGCATAGGGTCGAAGCCGTTGTCCAGCAACGCTTTCGGCCAGTCATCGCGCAGGTCGATCGCCACCACGCGCCGGTTCGCGGTCGGTTCGGCCCCCAACGCCGAAAGGGTGTCGCTCTTGAACGCGATCACCTCCGGCTGGTCGAGCTCGAACACGGTGGTGCCCGTCGGCCACGACAGGCGGTAGCCGCGGGCGTCGAGCCCCGCGGCCAAGATCACCGCTTGGCGGACACCACCAGCCGTGGCGTCGGCGAACAGCCGGTCGAAATGGCGGGTCCGCACAGCCATTCCCTCGGCGGCGCGGCGCGTGTTGAAGCGAGGGTCGATGTCGTCCAGGGATATCTCGCCGTCGAGCGCCCGGATGAAGAAGTCGAGCCCGACCGCGCGCACCAGAGCTTCGGCGTACGGGTCGTCGATCAGGCCCTCGCGGTGGCTCAGTACGCGCTGTGCGGCGACCATGGTCGCGGTCGAGCCGACGCTGGATGCCATATCCCAGGTGTCGTTGTCGGTGCGGGCCATTCGTGCTCCTCAGTTGCGGGTTGCGGTGATCGCGAGCGAATCACGCATCGGGGCAAGCAGTTCCGTGTCGGGAAATTCTCGGCCGTATCCCGCAAACACCTCGGGACGGCTCTTGGTGGAGACCTGCCAACCGTGCTCGGTCAGATAGTCGACGACGTGGCTGCGCTCGCCCTCGTAGAAGAGGTGCGAGATGTCGAGGTGGACGCCGTTCTCACCCCACTGTTTGCTGATCGCCTTACTGCGTTCGCCGATCGTCGCGGCGGCGTCGGGATGGTATTCGGTGGCGAGCCTGCTTCCCGGTGTGCTCAGCGTGCCGATGTCGTCGAACAGCTTGTCCTGCGCTTCCGGCGGCAAGTAGACGAGCAGTCCTTCCGCGCTCCACGCTGCGGGCTGTGCCAGGTCGAAACCGATGTCGCGCAACGCGTTCGGCCAATCATCGCGCAGGTCGATACCGACAGTGCGCAGCTGGGCAGAGGGGGAGGCCCCCAGCGAGGCCATCGTCGCGGTCTTGAACTCGATCACCTGCGGCTGGTCGATCTCGTAGACAACGGTCCCGTCGGGCCACGGCAGCCGGTAGGACCGCGAGTCCAGACCCGAGGCCAGAATCACCGCCTGCCGGATTCCACCTCCGGTGGAGGTGAGGAAGAAGTCGTCGAAGAACCGTGTGCGCACCGCGATCATCCTGGCCATGAAGTCGGCACCGGCGCCGTCGATGTCGTTGCCCTCGATGCCCCCGTCGACCAGGCCCGTGAAGAAGTCGATGCCGACCGCACGCACCAGCGGCGCGGCGTACGGATCGACGAAGAGCGGGTCACTTTCGCGGCTGGCGATCGCGCGTGCGGCGGCGACCATTGTGGCCGTGGTCCCTACGCTGGATGCGGGGTCCCAACTGTCCGAATCCGTTCGGCTCATTTCTCGAGTATGCCGCTGATGTACTGCATCTCACCGAACCTGGCGTCGTCGTCCTCCGGCAGCGGAGGCAGTCCGTTCTCGGCCAGCAGCTCGCCGACCGCGCGGCGGGTCAGGCGCCAGCCCCGCTCCTCGAGGTAGGCTCCGGCCTCGTTGCGCTCGCCGATGTAGACGAGTTCGGAGAAGTCGAGTTCGAAGCCGTGTTCGCGCCACCGCTCCGCTGATTCCTGCATCCGGGCCAGCACCTTCTCGCGAGCGGCGGGGTCGCTGCTGGACGGGCCGCTCTCTACCGCGACCCGGCTACCCGGGGCGCTCAACTCGGTGATCGTGTCGAGCAGCTTGTCCTGTGCCTCCGGCGGCAGGTATCCGAGCAGACCCTCGGCGCTCCAGGCGGTCGGCAGGGCGGGGTCGAAACCCGCGTCCTTCAATGCCGCGGGCCAGTCGAAGCGCAGGTCGATTGCCACCGCCCTGCGCCGTGCGGTCGGCTCGGCGCCGAGATCGGCCATCGCCCGGGTCTTGAACGCGATGACGTCGGGCTGGTCGATCTCGAAGACCGTCGTCCCCGCCGGCCATGCCAACCGGTAGGCGCGCGCGTCGAGCCCGGAGGCCAGGATCACCGCTTGCCGGACACCATCTTCGGCGGCCTCTGAGAAGAACTCGTCGAAGAACTTGGTCCGCACGGCCATGTTGTCGGTCATCCGGGCCATCCCGACCGTGGCCCCATCCGAGGTGCCACCGTCGAGGTCCTCGAGCGTGAGCTCACCGCTGGCCAGGCGGGTGAAGAAGTCCACGCCCACGGCGCGCACCAACGGTTCGGCGTACGGATCGCAGATCAGCGCGTCGGCACCCGTGCTGGCGATCGCCCTCGCCGCCGCGACCATCGTCGCGGTGGCACCGACGCTGCTGGCGAGGTCCCAGGTGTCTCCCTCAAAACGTGGACCCGTACGTGCCATCTCAACTCCTGACGTATTGATTAGTGGATATAACGAGATCGGTTCCACGGTATGTTCCCGGCCTGAGAGGTCGCTGTGAGGCGGGACGATCAGCGGGATGCGGGCCCACGGGGCCCCAACTGTTACTCTCGTAGACTGTTTGACGGGTAACTCTGCAGGCTGCGCGCTTGACGGGGGTCCGCACACGACTTAACCAAGACGCTGGTCGAATCCAGCCCCATCCGCACGCCGCGATCAACAGGCCGGCTGCGCAGGAGGAAGAGTGCTTTCGGCTTTCATCTCTTCACTCAGGACGGTCGACCTGAGGCGAAAGATCCTGTTCACCCTGGGCATCGTGATCCTTTACCGGGTCGGGGCCGCGATCCCGTCTCCCGGGGTGAACTACCCGAACGTGCAGGAGTGCATCGCTGAGGTCACCGGCGGTGAGTCCGGCCAGATCTACTCGCTGATCAACCTGTTCTCCGGCGGCGCGTTGCTGCAGTTGTCGGTGTTCGCCGTCGGTGTGATGCCTTACATCACCGCGAGCATCATCGTGCAGCTGCTGACCGTGGTGATCCCGCGGTTCGAGCAGCTGCGCAAAGAAGGCCAGTCCGGCCAGGCCAAGATGACGCAGTACACGCGCTATCTGGCCATTGCGCTGGCCATTCTGCAGAGCACCAGCATCGTGGCGCTGGCGGCCAACGGCGGCCTGCTCCAAGGCTGCTCGCTGGACATCATCCAGGGCCAGAGCGAGGGGCTGAACATCTTCACCCTCGTGGTGATGGTGCTGGTGATGACCGCGGGCGCGGCGCTGGTGATGTGGATGGGCGAGCTGGTCACCGAGCGCGGCATCGGCAACGGCATGTCGCTGATCATCTTCGCGAGCATCGCCTCGGCGATCCCGGGCGAGGGTCAGACCATTCTCGAGAGCCGCGGCGGCCTGGTGTTCGCGCTGGTCTGCGCCGGTGCGCTGGCGATCATTGTCGGCGTGGTGTTCGTCGAGCAGGGCCAGCGCCGAATCCCTGTGCAGTACGCCAAGCGGATGGTTGGCCGCAAGATGTACGGCGGCACCTCGACGTACCTGCCGTTGAAGGTGAACCAGGCAGGCGTCATCCCGGTGATCTTCGCCTCGTCGCTGATCTACATCCCGCAGCTCATCACCCAGCTCATCCAGAGCGGAAGCTCGAATCCGAACAGCACCAACTGGTGGAACACGTTCGTCGCGAACTACCTGACAGATCCCAGCAGCCTGGCCTACATCGGGGTCTACTTCGCGCTGATCGTGTTCTTCACCTACTTCTACGTCTCCATCACGTTCAACCCCGATGAGCGGGCCGACGAGATGAAGAAGTTCGGCGGCTTCATCCCCGGCATCCGGCCTGGCAAGCCGACCGCGGACTACCTGCGTTACGTACTGAGCCGGATCACCCTTCCAGGTTCGATCTACCTGGGTCTGATCGCCGTGCTGCCGAACCTGTTCCTCTCCGTGGGGAGCAGCGGGCCCGTGCAGAACCTGCCGTTCGGTGGTGTGGGCGTACTGATCCTCGTCGGGGTCGGATTGGATACCGTCAAACAGATCGAGAGCCAGCTGATGCAGCGCAATTACGAAGGGTTCCTGAAGTGAGAGTCGTTCTGCTCGGACCGCCCGGCGCCGGCAAGGGAACACAGGCCCAGAAGCTCTCCGAGAAGCTCGGAATTCCGCAGATCTCGACCGGCGACCTCTTCCGCAAGAACATCGGCGACGGCACCCCGCTGGGGCTGGAAGCCAAGAAATACCTCGACGCGGGCGACCTGGTGCCATCGGAGCTGACGAACAAGCTGGTCGAGGACCGCATCGAACAGCCCGACGCGGCCGACGGGTTCATCCTCGACGGCTACCCCCGCTCCGTGGAGCAGGCCAAGGCGCTCGACGACATGCTCAAGCGCCACGACACCAAGCTCGATGCGGTGCTGGAGTTCAAGGTTTCCGAGGACGAGCTGTTCAAGCGTCTCAAGTCCCGCGGCCGCGAAGACGACACCGAAGACGTGATCCGCAACCGCATGCAGGTCTATCGCGACGAGACCTACCCCCTGCTCGAGTACTACAGCAGCAACAACCTGCAGCAAGTCGACGCGGTCGGCGCTCTCGACGAGGTTTTCGCGCGCGCACTGCAGGCGCTCGGTAAGTAGCGGATATGGGCCTGATGGGCCTGCGCGGACGCAAGGTCGTACCGCAGCGCACCCCCGATGAACTCGACGCGATGGCCGTCGCGGGAGCCTTGGTGGCGTCGGCGCTGGCCGCGGTCCGTCAGGCCGCCGCCCCCGGCGTGACCACACTGGCGCTCGACGAGGTCGCCGAGTCGGTGATCCGCGACGGCGGAGGTGTGCCCTCCTTCCTCGGCTACCACGGGTATCCCGCGAGCATCTGCTCCTCGGTCAATGACCGTGTAGTGCACGGTATTCCGTCTGCGGCAGAGACCCTGGCGTCCGGGGACCTGGTGTCCATCGACTGCGGGGCGATCGTCGACGGCTGGCACGGCGACTCGGCGATCACGTTCGGGGTCGGGACGCTGATCCCGGTCGACGAGGCGTTGTCGCAGGCCACCAAGGAAGCCATGGAGGCCGGCGCATCCGCGATGGTGCCCGGCAACCGGCTCACCGACGTTTCACACGCCATCGAGACCGCGGCGCGCGCCGCCGAGAAGCGGTACGGCCGCAAGTTCGGCATCGTCGACGGCTACGGCGGACACGGCATCGGACGGCAGATGCACATGGACCCGTTCCTGCCCAACGAGGGTGCGCCCGGGCGCGGACCCTATCTGGCGGTCGGTTCGGTGCTGGCCATCGAGCCGATGCTGACGCTGGGCACCACCAAGACCGTGATCCTCGAGGACGAGTGGACCGTCGTTACCACAGACGGATCGCGGGCGGCCCACTGGGAGCACACCGTGGCCGTCACCGAGGACGGGCCGCGGATCCTCACTCAGTAGGCCGCCCGCGCGAAATCATCTAAGGGCGGTTAGCCCTCGCCCATACCCTGCACGGGTTCGGGTGCGGCGTCCCCGCGGACCGCCTTCTCGATCCGGGCGCCCAGATCGTCGTCGACATTGCGCCAGTACTCCAGCGACCGGTCGAGCACCTCGCCGGTCACCCCGTCGAGGCTGCCCGCGATCGTCTCGACCGCCGCGGTGCGTTGCGCGTCGTTCCACACCTTGCGCACCATCGTGCCGGGCTGGCCGAAGTCGTCGTCCTCGGCGTGCAGCGCGTAGGCCGAGCGCACCAGTTCGGCGTCTGCCTCCCAGCCGTCCTCGGCCGGGCCGGTGGTGTCCGACCACGGACGTCCGCCGCTGTTCGGCGCGTAAACCGGTGCCGCGCCGGAGTGGTGGTAGGTCATCTGGCCGTCGAACATGTAGGAGTTCATCGGCACCCCGTCGCGCGGCTGGTTCACCGGCAGCTGGTGGAAGTTGGTGCCGATCCGGTTACGCTGCGCGTCGTTGTAGGCGAACGCGCGGCCGAGCAGCATCTTGTCCGGCGACAGGCCGATACCCGGCACCGTGTTACCCGGGGAGAACGCCGCCTGTTCGATCTGGGCGAAGAAGTTCTCCGGGTTGCGGTTGAGCGTGAAGCTGCCGACCGGAATCAGCGGGTAGTCCGCGTGCGGCCACACCTTGGTCAGGTCGAACGGGTTGAACCGGTAATCGGCCGCCTCGGCATACGGCATCACCTGCACCGAGAGCCGCCAGCTTGGGTGCTCTCCCCGGTTGATCGCATCGAAGAGGTCCCGGCGGTGGAAGTCGCTGTCCTCACCGGCCAGGGCGGCGGCCTCGTCGTTGGTGAGGAACTCCATGCCCTGGTCGGTGTGGAAGTGGTACTTCACCCAGAACTTCTCGCCTGCGGCGTTGACCCACATGTAGGTGTGCGAGCCGTAGCCGTTCATGTGGCGCCAGGTCCGTGGCAGGCCGCGCTCACCCATCAGGTAGGTCACCTGGTGGGCGGACTCGGGGTTCAAACTCCAGAAATCCCACTGCATCTGTGAGGACCGCAGGCCGGAGTCGGGCAGCCGCTTCTGGCTCCGGATGAAATGGGGGAACTTCATCGGGTCGCGGACGAAGAAGATCGGCGTGTTGTTGCCGACCAGGTCGTAGTTGCCTTCTGAGGTGTAGAACTTCAGCGAGTATCCGCGCACATCCCGCCACGTGTCCGGGCTGCCCTGCTCACCGGCCACTGTCGAAAAGCGAATCAGCAGATCGGTTTTCGCGCCCTTCTGGAACAGTGCGGCCTTGGTGAACTGCGAGACATCCTCGGTGGCGGTGAACACCCCGAAGGCGCCGGAGCCCTTGGCGTGCGGGCTACGTTCGGGGACACGCTCACGGTTGAAGTGGGCCATCTGCTCCAGGAAATGCACGTCGTGCAGGACGAGTGGTCCGTTCGAGCCGACGCTGAGACTATTGCGGTCGCTGAAAGCCGGTGCGCCGGTGCCGGTGGTGGAGCCGAATTTCGAAGCGGTCATCAGAATCTCCATTCAAATGGGTTGTGTGCTGCCATTGCAGTCGGGGCACAGGCCCCAGAAAGTCACTTCGGCCTCGTCGATCGCGTAGCCGGTTGCACCGTCGGCATGTAGGCACGGGGCTCGCCCGGTGGCGCACTCGACGTCGTCGATGGCGCCGCACGATCGACAGACCACGTGGTGGTGGTTGTCGCCGGTCTGCAGTTCGAAGCGGGCGCGTGAGCCGGCCGGTTCGACGCGGCGTAACAAGCCCGCGCCGGTGAGGGCGTAGAGCACGTCGTAAACCGCTTGTGTCGACAGCGATCCGATGCGCCGACGCGCTCCGGCGGCGATCTCTTCGACGTCGGCGTGCGGATGCTTCTGGACCTCAGCGAGCACCGCGAGTCGGGGTTTGGTGATTCGCAGCCCGGCGGCGCGCAGATCGTCGTGCCAACGACTCGCGGACATGCGGCCCCTCCGAATACTTGAACCAGTCAAGTTTCCATTCTGCCCCAATCCCTTGCATTCTGCAAGTCTTGCAAAAAGCAATACCTAGGAGGTCAGCAGTGCTGACTGGGTGTGCCCGCGTGCGACAATTTCGGCATGCACGCGCCCGGAATACCGACGTGACCAAGACACCAAAAGAAGAGCTGACGGCGTTCGAGGTGGCGGCCAGGGATTTGGTGGGCCTGGCGCTGCGCAGTGTCGAAGAGGTGGACGTCTCGCTGCCGCAGTTCCGGTTGCTCGCGGTGTTGCAACAGCGCGGTCGATCGACGTCGACTGAATGCGCCAAGGCGCTCGGAGTGGTCGGATCCACGGTGACGCGTCTGGCCGACCGACTGCATGCCTCTGGCCACCTGGTGCGCGGCTCGGATCCGTCGAACCGCAGCGTCGTCACCCTGGAGTTGACTGCTTCGGGCCGCAAACTGGTGCAGCAGGTCACCGCTCGTCGGCGCCGCGAACTGGCCCGGGTGCTCGACCACATCGACCCAGCCGAGCGGGCGGCGTGCGCGGCGGTGCTGCGCACCCTGCATGAACGGTTCGCCGAGAACCAAGCAGGTGCCCGGCGCAACTCCGTCCCGCTGTGAGGATGCAGCGCCGATACTGAACCGGACGACCGCCAACCTCGTGTCTAGGGCGGAGGTTGAAGTTGGACGACCCGGACGCGACCGTCATGCGGGTGCTCTATACCGAGCACGCCGCCGCGATCTGGCGCTATGCGGTCCGGCTGACCGGCGACACGGCCCGGGCGGAGGATGTGGTGCAGGAGACGCTACTGCGGGCGTGGCGACACCCCGAGGTGACGGCCGACGCCTCGAGGTCGGCGCGACCGTGGTTGTTCACCGTGGCCCGCAACCTCATCATCGACGAGACACGCAGTGCCCGCTTCCGTAGCGAAGCCGGCACCGCCGACATGGAGACGACCGCGGACCGGGCCGGGCCCGACGAGGTGGAGGCTGCGTTGAACCGAATGATGCTCGGCGAAGCCGTCGGTGCGCTGTCCGAGGAGCACCGCGCGGTCATCAGCCGCGCGTACTACCAGGGCTGGACCACGGCGCAGATCGCAGCCGACCTCCACATCGCCGAAGGCACCGTGAAGTCACGGCTGCACTACGGGGTACGAGCGCTCAAGCTCAAGTTGGAGGAGATGGGGGTGACACGGTGACGGCATTCGAACCCGTCCTCGGCCGAGCGGACGACGATCGGCACGCCACGTGGGACGCCGCCTACGTCCTGGGCTCGCTGACCGAACAGGACCGCCTCGAGTACGAGGCACATCTTGCGACCTGTGAGCGTTGCACGGCCGCGGTCGCCGAACTGCGCGACATCCCCACTCTGCTGGGCACGGTCGAACCGGCCGAGTTCGACGGCCATGAGCCCGCGCACGCACAACCCCCGCCAGAACTGTTGAGCGGGCTGTTGAACAGGGTGCGCGCGCGACGCAGGCGGTCGCGGTGGATGACCTCGGCAGCCATCGGTCTGGCCGCCGCCGTGCTGGTGGTCGGCATCGCGATCGCGGTCCGTCCGGAGACGTTCGGGTTGCAAACCGGCACACCGCCGCAGGCGTCCGGTCAGCAACTGGAGATGGCCAAGGTTTCCGAGACGCCGATCAACGCGACCATCTCGATGACGGGGTACGGCTGGGGCACTCGAATCGACATGGCATGCACCTACGGCGACTGGGGCCAACGCGATGCGCCGCCCCAGAACCTGGGGATGGTTGTGGTGGGACACGACGGCAGCCGCAACCAAGTGGCGACGTGGCTGGGGCTGTCGGGCGCGACCGCACTGCCGAGCGCCACTACGCCGATGCAGATGGACGAAATCGCTGCTGTGCAACTGGTTTCACCCGAATCCGGTGAAGTGCTTCTCGAGCGTTCGCTGTGAATGTTCTGAACCGATGAACTCCGCCTGCCCGCGCACCGTGTAACTCGCTGAAGTCCGAAAGCAGGTGAGAGATGGGCCATCGAGTCGTCGACCACATCGTCGAGTACCTTGCGGCGATCGGCGTGCAGTTCATCTTCGGTGTCGACGGTGCCAACATCGAGGATCTCTACGACGCGGCGTATTTCCGTTCCGACATCGACGCCGTGCTCGCCAAGCACGAGTTCTCCGCTGCCACCATGGCCGACGGATACAGCCGCGGCGGCTGCGGAATCGGCGTGGTGGCGGCGACGTCGGGTGGTGGCTGCCTGAACACCGTTCCCGCACTGGGGGAAGCGTTGGCCAGCCGAGTGCCGGTACTGGCGTTGATCGGACAACCGCCGAGCGCACTCGACGGTCGAGGCGCGTTCCAGGACACCAGCGGCCGCAACGGGGCACTCGATGCGCACGCGCTGTTCTCGGCGGTGTCGGTGCATTGCCGGTGGATACTCACGCCCGCGGACATCGTGACCGCACTTCCCGCAGCGATCGAGGCCGCAGCGGCCCGGCGAGGGCCGTCGGTGCTGTTGCTGCCCAAAGACATCCAGCAAGCCGCGGTGCCTGTCAACGGCGGTGTGGTGGTCGGCGAGCGTGTCGGTGTGACACCGGCTGCCCCGCATGCGGTCGCGCGGGCGCTTCGGCGAGTCGAGGGTCCCGTCACGATCATCGCGGGAGAACAGGTTGCCCGCGACGACGCGCGTGCCGAGCTCGAGGCGCTGCGGGCATTGCTGCGCGCCCGGGTGGCCACCGTGCCCGACGCGAAGGACGTCGCGGGCACACCGGGGATGGGATCGTCGTCGGCGCTGGGCGTCACCGGAGTGATGGGTCATCCGACCATCGCCTCGGCACTGGCCGACAGTGGGTTGTGCCTCCTGGTGGGCACCAGGATGACGGTCACGGCGCGGGCCGGCCTCGAGAACGCCCTGGCCTCGGTTCCCGTGTTCTCGATGGGCTGCGCCCCACCGTATCTCGCATGCACCCACGCGCACACCGACGATCTGCGCACCTCGCTTCGGGCGCTCACTGACGCGCTGTCAGGTGCGGGCCGGCCTGCGCGCCTGCGGGTGCCCGACACGGTGACCCGTGACGAGTTGCAGCCGCCGCCCCATCTCGGAACCGGCGTCCGGTATCGCGACGCGATGCTGGCGCTCGACGCGACGTTGCCCGACGGCGTGGACATCGTGGTCGACGCGGGCAATATCGGGGCGGCGGCGATTCATCACCTGCCGGTGCGGCGCGACGGCCGGTTCGTCGTCGCGCTCGGCATGGGGGGCATGGGATACAGCTTCGGCGCAGGAATCGGAATGGCCTTCGGCCGGGGCAGGCGGACGCTGGTGGTAGCGGGCGACGGCAGTTTCCTCATGCACGGCATGGAGATTCACACCGCGCGCGAGTACGGGCTGCCGGTGACGTTCCTCCTGTTCGACAACCACGCGCACGCGATGTGCCTCACTCGCGAGCAGGTGTTCTACGGCGATCGGTACAGCTACAACCGGTTCGGGCCGAGCCGGTTGGGGGCCGGACTTGGCGCGATGTTCCCGGGACTGCGCACCGCCGACATCGAGGACGTCGCGTCGCTGCCCGCCGCACTCACAGCTGCGCTCGAGACCGACGGCCCCGCCGTCATCAGCATCGAATGTTCTGCCGATGAGATTCCGCCGTTCGCGGCGTTCCTCGACCGAGACAGCGTCAAACCATCTGCCGCAGAGGAGATCCGCAACCATGTCCCTGCCCGCCCTTGACGACATCACCACCCATCGCGGCACTGGCGAGCCGCTCGACGGCCTCATTCGCGTCGAGACGTCACCGCGTGAGAAGGCCACCCCGATCATCATGGAGATGATGCGGTCGGTCTATCCGCACGACTACGTCTACGGCGAGTACTGCACCGTCAACGAGTACGTCGACTGTCCGCCCGGCGCGCTATTCGAATACCTCTCCGACACAAGGTGTCTGGAGGAATGGACCTACAGCCTGCGCGGTTTCGCCCCCACCGAGGAACCAGGGCTGTGGGTGGCCTACGACCGGCTGGGCTCGCAGACGCAGATATTCACCCGCACGGTCGCCAACGAGGCGGCCATGACGGTGGATTACCACTGCGCGTGGGATCAGGGCAGGCACCTGTGGATGATCTACCTGATGCGTGTCGTCGATGCCCAGCTCGTGTTCGACAAACCCGGTTCGGTGGTGCTGTGGACCAACTGTCATCACCCGTTCTATGACCGCAACCCGTATCCGGAGTCGGCCCCACCCGAGCGACCCGTATGGGTGGGCGACTTCTGGGACATGTTCGGCCCCGGCCACCTGCTCGAGTTGCGCAATCTCAAGGCCATCGCCGAGTACCGGCACCGCAACGGCCTTCCCGTGACGCCCGATTGGATGAGGTGAGTTCGGTATGACCGTCAGCCTTCTGGACGTATCGACGTACCTGCCGGGTGAGCCGATCGGCGCCGAATACTATGCGCAGTTCGCCGAATCCGACGATCTGCGGGACAACATGATGTTCCGCGCCCCCAGATTCCGCCATCATGTCGCGCCCGACGAGACCGCCGTCGACATGGTCGAGCGTGCGGCCGCCGGCCTGATCGAGCGTCGCGGCCAGGACGCCGTCGCCGGCGCCGACGTACTGATCACCCACACCCAGATGCCCGACGTCCCGTTCTACGGTGGCGGCGGTGCCATGGCGCACCGACTCGGTATGAAGCCGACATGGGTGCTCGATCTGCACAACGGCGGCTGCGCGGCGTTCGTGTTCGGGCTGCAGGTGGCGCGGCAGCTGCTGTCCTCCGGCGCTGGACGCACGGCGCTGGTCGCCGTCGCGCAGAACGCCGCCGGTCAGGTCTTCGACCAACCCCAGGTGCGGCGTAAGGCCCAGGCGTCGGTGCCGGGCGACGGTGCGGCCGTCGGCCTGCTGGCGGTGTCGGAGCAGTCACCGATCCTCGACGTCGAATGTCGCACCTACGGCGAGTTCGCCGGCGATATGACGATCGCGTCCGACCCGCCGCGCAAGTGGTGGCAGCCGGGCCCTGGGGAGGGTTACATCGGTTTCACCGAAAGCAAGATCACCAAGGTGCTGGCGCGAGGCAACCGCCAGGTTCCCGAGGTGTCGTACGCGGTATGCGACCGCATCGGGGTCAAGCCTCCCGATCTGAACCTGCTCGTCACCAACCAGCCGAACCGGGTGTTCTTGCGCAACTGGCGAGAAGCGCTCGAACTCCCGCCCGAGCGTCACGTCGACACCTTCGACCAGTGCGGCAACCTGTTCGCCGCGGGCATTCCGGTCAATCTCGATCGTGCAATTGACAGCGGAAGACTCAAACCGGGGGAGGTCGTGTTGATGGCGGCGTTCGCCCACGCCGGTGATTTCGCCGGGGCGGCCGCAGTGCGGTGGGGCGGCCGCGGCTGATGTCCGAACCGATGCACAGGGGAGCGGAGGCGCTCGGCGCGCTACCCACCTCGTTGGACCCGATGGCCCTGTCGCTCAACGAGAATCCCTTCCCACCACTGCCGTCCGTGCGTTCGGCGCTGAGCGCTTCGATCGAGGCGGCCAACCGGTATCCGGAGTATCTGCCCGAGCGGCTGCGCTCGCTGATCGCCGGACACACGGGCCTGCGCGACGAGCAGGTCGTGGTCGGGGCCGGCGCCACCGGTGTGATCATGCAGGTGTTGCATGCGGTGACGGATCCCGGTGATCGAATCGTCATGGCCACGCCGACGTTCGACGGATATCCGATCTTCGCGCAGATGGCGCGGCTGGAATCGGTCGCCGTTGCGTTGGACGCGCACGGTCACCACGATCTCGACGCGATGGCGTCGGCCGCGACCGGTGCCAGGGTCGTGGTGGTGTGCCGTCCGCACAACCCGACCGGCACAATCGAGCACGCCGCCGAACTCGAGCGGTTCCTTCGGTGCCTGTCGCCGGAGACAGTGGTCCTTCTCGACGAGGCCTACGCGGAGTTCCTGGCGCCGGAGTACCGCATGGACGCCGTCGGATTGGTCGCGCGGCACCCCAATGTGGTGGTGCTGCGGACGTTTTCGAAGGCCTACGGGTTAGCCGGACTTCGCATCGGGTACGGCTTCTGCGCCCCGCAGCTCGCCGGCAGGCTGTGGAGCATGCAACTGCCTTTTGGTGTCGCGATCACCGCACTCGTCGGGGTCGCGGCGTCGTTCGACGCGGAAGCCGAGCTGAGTCAACGCATCCGGATGATCACCAGCGAGCGTCGACACCTGCGCATGCGGCTGCGGTCCATGGGGGTGTACAGCACCGAGAGCAACGCCAACTTCGTCTATGTACCGGACTGTGGCCGTGGCTGGGGGAAGGTCTTCGAGACGAACGGAGTGCGTGTCCGCCAGTACGCCGACGGCGGCGTGCGCATCACCGTGGGAGACCGAAGATCCACCCGCGCCGTGGTGGCCGCGGTCGCCAAGGCCATGCGCTGAAATCTGCTGACCGCGCCGATCGATGCGGTATGAAGAGGCGTGGCCCCCCAACCGTCGCGGCAGGATGACCATGACCCGATCGCGCTCGCGCGGGCCAACTGGGAGCGCTGCGGGTGGGGCGAGGTCGCCGACGGCATGGTCGCGGTGACATCGGTGATGCGGGCCCACCAGATCCTGCTGGCGCGCGTCGAAAGCGCACTACGGCCCTACGATCTGAGTTTCTCGCGGTTCGAGTTGCTGAGGCTGCTGGCGTTCACCCGCAACGGCGCGCTGCCGATCACCAAGGCCTCCGATCGGCTGCAGGTGCACGTCACCAGTGTCACGCACGCGATCCGGCGGCTGGAGGGCGACGGTCTCGTCGAGCGGATCCCCCATCCGACCGACGGGCGCACCACGCTGGTTCAGATCACCGACCTCGGCCGCTCGACTGTCGAGGACGCCACGGTGACGTTGAACAACGAGGTCTTCGCCGACATCGGAATGTCGAGCACCGAGTCGCGGGCCCTTGCCGATTCGATCCAGACGCTGCGCCGCAACTCCGGGGACTTCTAGGTCCGGTCGGTGCGGGTCATGCCGCGTTCTGCCGCGCCACCCAGTCGTGGAAGGACAACAGATCGGGGTTCAGCGTCCGTACGAACGCCAGATCGCGCGCAGCGGTGAACCGTTCGGAGTCCTCGGCGTAGAACTGGAACATGTTGCCCATCTCGACGGCGCCGGGGAATCCCATGGCGCGCAGCTCATTCCAGGACTGCGGTCGGTAAGCTACCGGTTCTCCGTGCAGCCTGGAGAGTTCGGCGGCGAACTCGTCGCCGGTCAAGTGGTCACCGGCGATGCTCACGGTCTGGCCGATGAACTCCGGGCCCCGCTTGAAGATGCCGAGTGCGGTTCGGCCGATGTCGCCGACGGCGATCGCGGCCATCGGGCGGTCCGCCATCGGCAGCGTCAGCACCAGGTGCCCGCTCGGATCGCGGACTGGTTGGAGGTCGGAGAGGAACCCCTCGTAGAACCCGGCTGTTCGGAGAAATGTCGTGGGCACACCGTGTTCGGCGAAGGCGGCGTCCGCCTCTGCCTTCGCGTCGAAGTGCGGCACCTTGTACCGCCCCTCGACCGTCGGCACCCGTGCGTCGTCACCGAAGTGGTCCCGGGTGTCCTCCAACGTCGACCAGATGACGTGCGCCACGCCCGCTGACTTCGCCGCGCGCGCCGCCGTTTCGGCTTGGTACAGCTCCGATTCCGCCCGGGTGCGGACGGCTTCCTCTTCTGCCGTCCGCTCCGCCCAGTAATTGGTGACGACGAACGCCGCCTCGGCTCCCTCGAATGCGCGCTGCATGCCCGCGACGTCGTACAGGTCGGCCTCGACGACTTCCGCGCCCCCTGCGGCGAGCCGCTTGGCCTGCGTGGAGTGCCGGTTGCGCGTCACCGCACGAACCGAGAACTGCCCGCCGGGATCGGACAGGATCGCTCGGGCCAGTCCGCCGCCCTGGTTGCCGGTCGCTCCCACAACGGTGATCACATGCTGTGCCATGGTCATCTCCTCCTAGGTTGATACGTCAACCCCTTCGAGGGTAGTTGGCCGAGTTGATATGTCAACCTGATCCGGTAGGATCACCGTCATGGCTGGTAAAGGGCGGCTGACCGAGGAAGAACTGGGCGCCTGGCGCGCATTCGTGACGATGCGGCACAAGCTCGAGCGCCACCTGGTGATGCACCTGCAGCGCGAGTTCGGGCTCTCGGATGCCGACTTCGAGATATTGGTCAACCTGTCGGAGGCGCCGAAGGGGCGGATGCGCGCCTACGAGCTCGGCAGGGCCACCCACTGGGAGAAGACCCGGCTGTCACACCACCTGACCCGGATGCAGAAGCGTGGCCTGATCCGCCGGGAGGAGTCGACGGGCCGTTATCCCGACATCGTGCTGACCGATACCGGCCGCGCGGCGATAAAGGCGTCCGCACCGGCCAATGCGGAACGGGTGCGGGAACTGTTCATCGACGTGCTCGGGCCGAAGCGCCTCGAGGCTTTCCGTGAAGCCTCCCACGAGGTGATCGCCGCCATCGAGGAGCACCTCGCGAAGGACTGCACCCTGGAGTGACGCGGGCCTACTCCAGCACGGTCGGCAGCGGAATCGTCGCCGTCACCGCCGTCCCCGCTCCCGGGCGGGACCGGATGTTGAGCCGACCGCCGACGATCTCGGCGCGCTCGGCCATCGACAGCAGGCCGTAGCCGCCCATGTCGTCGCCGCCCAGCGGATGTTCGAAGGTATCGAAACCCACTCCGTCGTCGATGATTTCGAGACGTGCGACGTCGCCGCTGTCACCGGGGTCGACGGCGAACGTCAGCCGGGCCGACGTGGCCTTGGCGTGTTTGACGACGTTCTGCAGGCACTCCTGGGCGATGCGGTACAGCGCGAGCTCGATGTGGTCGGGGAGGCGGCGCTCGGCCAGATCCACCTCGATGCCGATCTGCGGTATCGATCGGGCGAGGCTGGCCAGTCCGCCGGCCAGTCCGAGGTCGTCGAGAACCGGCGGGCGCAACCCGCTGATCGCCGCGCGGGCCTCCTGCAGTGTCAGGTCGACCAACTCGCGTGCCTTGCCGAGCTGTTCGGCGACGATCGCGGGTTCGTCGGAACGGGTCGCGGCGTCCAGCCGATAGGACAAGGTGACCAGCCGCTGGGAGATACCGTCGTGGATATCGCCTGCAAGCCTTCGTCGTTCGAGCTCCTGAGCCTCGATCACCTGCTCGACGAAATTCTCGTGGGCCCGTTCGCGGGCCACCAGCTGCCGGTGCAGCCGGGCCTGGTGCATGGCCCCTGCGATGAGCCTGCCTATCACCACGAGCAACTCGACGTCGCGCTCGGCGAAGTCGCGGCGCTCCACGGTGTGCACGTTCAACACGCCGACAAGGCCGCCGGGGTCGGTCTCCATCGGCACCGACACCATCGACGTGAAATCGCTGCCCCGCAACGACTGAAACGGCATGTAGCGCGGATCGGACTCCTTGTCCTGCGTGATCACCACCGGCTCTCGGTGGCTGGCGACCCAACCCGAGATGCCCTGACCCAGAGGCAGTCTGATCTTTCCTATCTCGGCGTCGAACGGCGGTGTGGCACCGGCCAGCGTGAGCGACCGGTCGCTGTCGTCGAGGACATGCACGAAGCACACGTCGCTGGCGGTGGCCGCAGTGATCATCCGCGCGGCCGCGGCGGCCAGCGGTTCGACACCGGGACCCTTGGACGCGGCCTGGATCAGCTCGCGCAGCAGGGCCAGCTCGCGGTCGGCGGCCAGCGCGTACTGGCTCAGCTCCCGCACCGCGTCCGACGGACCCGATTCCGTCGTCACTTGAAGATTCCCTCGCGCAGGGCCGTCGCGACGGCGCCGGTGCGGTCGCTGACCCCGAGCTTGCGGTAGATCGAACTGAGGTGGGTCTTGACCGTCTCGTCCCCGATGACCAGCTTGGCCGCGATCGCCCGGTTGGACAGCCCGTTGACGACGAGCGAGAGGATCTCACTCTCACGCTGGGTCAACCCCTGGCGCGCGCCGGGCCAGAACTCGTCGCGCTGAAGCCGCGCCGCGGTGTCGACGGCCCTGGCCGCCATGCCCGGGTCGATCGCGGTCTCGCCACGGTGGACGAACTCCAGCTGCCGCACCAGTTCGTCGCTGCTGATGCTCTTGAGCAGATATCCGGACGCCCCGACCCGAAGGGCCTGGAACAGGTATTGCTCGTCGTCGTAGACCGACAGCATGACGATCTTGCGGTCGGCGTTGCGTTCGCGCAGTTCGGCGCACAGGTCCAGGCCGCTGGCACCCTGCATCCGCACATCGCACAGCACGATGTCGGGATCGAGATCGTCGATGACCGCGGTTGCGCGTTCGGCGCCGACGGCCTGCCCGACGACCTGTACCCGGTCGGCGAACGCCGCCAGCATGGCCTTGAGGCCCTCGATGACCATTTCGTGGTCGTCGACCAGCACAAGACGTACCGGTGGGCTGCTCGGCATGCACCTACCTTAGAGGTGCCATTTCCCAGGTGAAGCATGTCGGCGGGGTGCGGCGGGCCGAAGCGGCACCGACGATCCCCCGATTGGGGGAGGACGTCGCGTGTGATGGGGGCCACGCTCTACATATGCCGACAACGCAGGAGACGACGTGGCGCGCGGGCCGATTCTGGTGGGACTGTTCCCCTCCTGGTGCGGCGCCGGGTTCCGGCTGTGCCGTGCGCGGTCTGGTGTTCGACCTCGACGCACTGACGGACATCGAATGCGACGGCCACCGGGTCGCCTACAACGCCGCCTTCGCGACGCACGGCCTGGATTTCCAGTGGTCGGTGCCGCGCTACCGACAGCTGCTCGCGCTCACCGATGAGCGCCAGAGGGTCGCCGCCGAGCTTCGCAAGCGGTGCGTGGCCAGCGAGGCCGACGTGCTCACCAAGCTGCTGGCCGACGAGATCTACACCACCAAGACGATGCTGTTCGACGAGCTGATCCTCGAGCGTGACCTGACGCCGCGCGCCGGCCTGGTCGACTTCGTGATGGACGCGGTCGGCTGCGGGGTTCAGGTGGCCGTCGTGGTGAACGGGCAGCGCGGCTGGGCCGAGCCGCTGGTGCGCCAGCTGGTCGGCGAGGGACTCGTCGAGGTCGTGGTCTCCGCCGAGGACGTCGTCAAGCCGATGCCCGACTCGGAGGCCCACCGCCACGCGCTGTGGGAACTCGGCGTGTCGGCCGACGAGGCGTTCGCGATCAGTGGTTCGGCATCCGGGCTGCGGGCGGCCACCACCGCAGGCATGCCCGCCCTGGTGATCACGGGGGAGGGGACCCCTGACATCCCGTCCGCGGTGGCGGTGCGCCCGGACTTCGGCGGCGCCAGCCCGCTGCGATTCGCCGATTGCCAGCGCCTGCACGCCAACTGGTCGCGCGGCCGCAAGCAGACGGCCGCCTAGCTGCTCGAACCGGGCGCGTCCGCGCGCCGGCCGGCGGTAGCGTCGACCCATGACCGAGATCCCCACGACCGAAGACGCGCTCGCCCGCCTCGACATGCCGCTGGTCGACGCGATGATGACCCAGCGTGCCGTGCGCCGCGTACTACCCGACCCCGTCGACGACGCCGTCGTGCTGAAGTGCATCGAGCTGGCGCTGCGAGCTCCCACCGGGTCGAACGGGCAGAACTGGGAGTTCATCGTGGTGAAGGACCAGGCCGTCAAGGATCAGCTCGGCAAGCGTTACCGCCAAGCCTGGTCGCTGTACGGCGGAATCGGCCGGCGTCTGGCGGCCGGCGACGAATCGATGCAAAAGATTCTGCGGGCGGTGCAGTGGCAGGTCGAGCACTTCAGTGAGATCCCGGTCCTCGTCGTACCGTGCCTGCGCGGCGGTTCACGGCTGCCGTACATGCCGTCCCCGTTCGTCGGCGAGTCGTCGTTCTTCGGGTCGATCTACCCCAGCGTGCAGAATCTGTTGTTGGCTGCGCGGGCGATGGGTCTCGGTGCGTCGCTGATCACCCTGCCGCTGTGGAGCGTGACATCGGCCCGGCGAACCCTGGGACTGCCGCTGACCGTGACACCCATCTGCGTCGTGCCCTTGGGCTGGCCGCGTGGCCGGTACGGACCGACGACGCGCAAGCCGGTGGGACAGGTCGCCCACCTCGACACGTACGGCGAGCGCGCCTGGGTCGACGCCGACGCTCGGTGACGCCGGGTCAGTTGCCCCGCAGCGCCTCGATCACCGCGCTGAAGTCCTTGTCGGCATGGTCGGCGGCGAACTTCTTGTAGATCTCCGCGGCGTGGCTGCCCAACGGCGCTTTCGAACCGGTCGACTCGACCGCGGCCATGGCCAGGCCGAGATCCTTGTTCATCAACGCGGTCGCGAAACCGGGTTTGAAGCCGTTGTTGGCCGGTGACGTCGGGACCGGTCCCGGGACAGGACAATTGGTGTGCACCGACCAGCAGTTGCCGGTTGCCCCGGTGATCACGTCGAACAGCGACTGCGCCGGCAGTCCCAGCTTCTCGGCGAGCACGAACGCCTCGCCGATCGCGATCTGCTGCACCGCGAGCACCATGTTGTTGCACAGTTTGGCGGCCTGGCCGGTACCGGAGGCGCCGCAGTGAATGATCTTGCCCGCCAACGGTTCGAGCACAGGCCGGGCGCGTTCCACCGCTTCGTCCTCGCCGCCGACCATGAACGCCAGCGTGCCTGCGGTGGCACCCTTCACCCCGCCCGACACCGGGGCGTCGAGTTGCGCGAAGCCACGCTCGAGCGCCTGCTGATGAATGCTGCGCGCGTCGTCGACAGAAATGGTGGAGGTGTCGATGAACAGCGCGTTGTCCTTGGCCGCGGGGAGCACTTCGGCATAGCACGCTTTCACGATGTCGCCGTTGGGCAGCGAGGTGATCACGATCTCGGCCTCGCCGACCGCCTCAGCGCCGCTGCCGAAAACCGATACGCCCTTGTCGGCCGCGGCCGATTTCAGCGTCGGCTGGGGGTCGAACCCGCGGACCGTCTGGCCGGCGGCAACCAGGTTCGCCGCCATCGGCCCGCCCATGTTGCCCAGCCCCAAGAACGCGATCGTCGTCATTGATGACCTCTCCTAAGCGGACGCCCGCACCTTGGCGGCCTGCGACCGCCCGATGACCACCCGCATGATTTCGTTGGTTCCCTCGAGGATCCGGTGTACCCGCAGGTCCCGGACGATCTTCTCCAACCCGTACTCGTTGAGGTAGCCGTAGCCGCCGTGCAACTGCAGCGCCTGGTCGGCGACCGTGTAGCAGGCGTCGGTGACGTAGAGCTTGGCCATCGCGCACAGCTCGACCTTGTCGGGATGGTTCTCGTCCAGCGCAGTCGCCGCGCGCCATAACAGGTTTCGCGAGGTCTCGAGCGCGGTGGCCATCTCGGCCAGGGTGAACCGGATGGTGGGCTCGTCGAGAAGTGGGCCGCCGAACGCTTCGCGGTCTCGCACATACGCGGCGGCCTTGTCGTAGGCGGCCTGCGCACCGCCGAGCGAGCACGCCGCGATGTTGATCCGGCCGCCGTTGAGCCCGTTCATCGCGATCCCGAAGCCGGTGCCCTCGCCGTCGGCGCCGCCCAACATCGCATCGGCGGGAACGCGGACGCCTTCGAAGATCACCTGAGCCGTCGGCTGGGCGTGCCAGCCCATCTTTTCTTCGTCGGCCCCGAAAGTCAGCCCAGCAGCGTCCTTTTCGACGAGGAAGGTGGAGATGCCCCGCGGTCCCTCCCCACCGGTGCGCGCCATCACCACGTACACGTCGGAGGACCCGGCGCCGGAGATGAACTGCTTGACCCCGTCGAGAACGTAGTGGTCACCGTCCCGAACGGCCCTGGTGCGCAACGCACTCGCATCGGACCCCGCACCGGGCTCGGTCAGGCAGTAGCTGGCGATCGACTCCATCGACGCCAGCCGCGGCACCCAGCTCTTGCGTTGTTCGGGCGTGCCGTAGGTGTCGACCATCCACGTGCACATGTTGTGGATGGACAGGAACGCCGCCACCGTCGGATCCGCCGTCGCGAGCTGTTCGAAGATCCGCACGCCGTCGAGCCTGCGCAACCCGCTGCCACCGACGTCTTCGTTGCAGTACACCGCCGCCATTCCAAGCTCGGCGGCTTCGCGCAGCACGTCGGTGGGGAAGTGGTGCGTGCGGTCCCACTCCAGCGCGAACGGCGCGAGCCGCTTCTCGGCGAACGCGACCGCCGTCTCGGCGATCACGCGCTCGTCGTCGTCGAGCCCGAAATAGTCCATGCTGCCGGTGTTCTCGTGCGCTACTTCATGGTCGGCAGGACGAACTCCGCGCCGTCCTTGATGCCGGAGGGCCACCGCTGCGTGACGGTCTTCGTCTTGGTGTAGAACAGGATCGAATGTGGACCGTGCTGATTGAGGTCCCCGAAACCGGACCGTTTCCAACCGCCGAAGGTGTGGTAGGCCACCGGAACCGGGATCGGCACGTTGACGCCCACCATGCCGACCTGCACGCGTGACACGAAATCGCGGGCGGCATCGCCGTCGCGGGTGAAGATCGCCACGCCGTTGCCGTACTCGTGCTCCGAGGGCAGCGCCAGCGCCTCCTCGTAGTCCTTCGCGCGCACAATGCACAGCACCGGCCCGAAGATCTCGTCGGTGTAGATCGACATGTCGGTGGTGACGTGGTCGAACAGGGTGGGGCCGATGAACCAGCCGTTTTCCAGGCTGTCGTCGCCGAATTGCAGTTCGTCGCTGGCGCGTTCGCGGCCGTCGACGACGATCTCGGCGCCCGCCTCGACGCCGGCGTCGATGTAGCCGCGCACCCGCTGCAGCGCCGCCTCGGTCACCAGCGGCCCGTAATCGGCCTTCGGGTCCAGGCTGTGGCCCACCCGCAGGTTGTTGATCCGCTCGACGAGCCGGGCGCGCAAGCGATCTGCGGTCTCATCGCCAACAGGGACCGCGACGCTGATCGCCATGCAGCGCTCGCCCGCACTGCCGTAGCCGGCGCCGATCAGCGCGTCGACGGCCTGGTCGAGGTCGGCATCGGGCATCACGATCATGTGGTTCTTCGCGCCGCCGAAGCACTGCGCGCGCTTGCCGTTGGCCGTCGCGCCCGCGTAGATGTACTGCGCGATATCGGAGCTGCCGACGAAGCCGACGGCCTGGATCGCCGGGTGTTCGAGGATGGCGTCGACGGCTTCCTTGTCACCGTGCACAACCTGGAAGACGCCGGGGGGCAGGCCCGCCTCGAGGAACAGTTCGGCCAGCCGGACCGGCACCGAGGGGTCCCGCTCGGACGGCTTGAGTATGAACGCGTTGCCGCACGCCAAGGCGGGGCCGGCTTTCCACAGCGGGATCATCGCCGGGAAGTTGAACGGGGTGATGCCCGCGACGACGCCGAGCGGCTGGCGCAGCGAGTACACGTCGATACCCGGTCCCGCGCCCTCGGTGAACTCACCCTTGAGCAGGTGCGGGATGCCGACGCTGAACTCGATGACCTCGAGGCCGCGCTGGATGTCGCCGAGGGAGTCGGCGTGGGTCTTGCCGTGCTCGAGAGACAGCAGTTGGGCGAGCTCGTCAGCATTCTGGTTGACCAGCTCGATGAACTTCATCAGCACGCGGGCCCGGCGTTGCGGGTTCCATGCCGCCCATGACTTCTGCGCCTCGGCCGCACCCGTGACCGCCACGTCGACGTCGGCGGCCGACGCCATCACGACCTGCGCTTGCACCTCACCCGTGCTGGGGTTGAAGACGTCGGCGGTGCGGCCCGACTGGCCATTGCTGCGCTTACCGTCGATGAAATGCGGAACCTGGGTGGTCATGAGCGTGCCCCTCACTACTAGATAGTTGGATATCCTAGTAATGCGGTGGCATGTGACGCAAGGGGCTCCGGCACGTGCGAGAGGGTGCTAGAGGCCCAATAGCCGGATGCTCTCGGCCCGCATCTCCACCTTGCGCACCTTCCCGGTCACCGTCATCGGAAACTCATCGACGATGTGGACGTAACGGGGGATCTTGTAATGCGCGAGCCTGTCCGTCGCATACGCGCGCACCGCAGCGGCGTCCACCGGAGCGCGGCCCGAACGCATCTTGATCCAGGCGCAGATCTCCTCGCCGTACTTCTCGTCGGGCACGCCGACCACCTGGGCATCCTCGATATCCGGGTGGGAATGCAAGAACTCCTCGATCTCGCGTGGGTAGACGTTCTCACCTCCACGGATCACCATGTCCTTGATGCGCCCGACGATCTGGCAGTAACCGTCGTCGCGCATCACGGCGAGGTCGCCGGTGTGCATCCAGCCGTCCGAATCGACGGCCTCGCGGGTCTTGATCTCGTCGTCCCAGTAGCCGGTCATCACCGAATAGCCCCGGGTGCAGAACTCCCCGGGGACGCCGCGTTCGACCGTCTCGCCGGTATCGGTGTCGACGATCTTGATCTCGACGTGCGGATGGACTCGTCCGACGGTGGCGGTCCGCCGGTCCAGGTCGTCGTCGATCCGGGTCTGGCACGACACCGGAGACGTCTCGGTCATCCCGTATGCGATCGACACCTCCGACATGTTCAGCTCGTTGATGCAGCGCTTCATGAGTTCCATCGGGCAGGTGGCCCCCGCCATGATTCCCGTCCGCAGGGTCGACATATCCCGGTGGGACAGATCCGGATGGGCCAACATCGCGACGAACATCGTGGGCACCCCGTAGACGGCGGTGCAGCGTTCGGTCTCGATGGCCGCCAACGTTGCGGCCGGGTCGAACCCGGGGGCCGGGATCACCATGGTCGCGCCGTGGGTGCTGCAGCCCAGATTGCCCATCACCATGCCGAAGCAGTGGTAGAAGGGCACCGGGATGCACAGCCGGTCGGCTGGCCGGAAGTTGATCAACTCCGTGACGAAGAATCCGTTGTTCAGGATGTTTCGGTGCGACAGCACCGCACCTTTCGGGGAACCCGTTGTGCCCGAGGTGTATTGGATGTTGATCGGGTCCGACGGCATCAAACCGCTCATCCGGGATCGGAGTCGGTCGGGCGATACGTCGCGGCTGCGGTCGCGCAGTTGTTGCCAGTCGTCGCTGCCGAGGAACACCACTTCGGTCAGGTCGGGCACCTCGGGGCGCACCTCGGCGACCATGTCTCGGTAGTCGGAGGACTTGAACTCGGTTGCCGACACCAGCATCCGGATGCCCGAGTGCCGCAAAACGTACGCCAGCTCATGCGTGCGGTAGGCCGGGTTCACCGTGACCAGGATCGCACCGACTTTCGCGGTGGCGTACTGCAGAATCGTCCACTCCGCGCAGTTGGGCGCCCAGATACCGACCCGGTCACCCTGAGCGATACCGCTGGCCATCAAACCTCTTGCGAAAAGATCGATTTCGGTATTGAACTCGGCGTAGGTCCAGCGACGTCCGGAGCCGATGTCGACCAGGGCCTCGACGCCGGGATGGGTCGAAACCGTGCGCTCGAGGTTGTGCCCGATGGTTTCCTCCAGCAGAGGCACATCGGTCGGCCCGGACAAGTAGGACAGGGGCGCGCCATACGCGCTGCGCAGCTCGTTCTTCAGGACCTTGCCTGCGGCGTTGCGGGGTAGCTCGTCGACGATCACGATGCGCCGCGGCAGCTTGTAGGCGGCCAGGTGCGCACGGCAGTGCGACTCGACCTCGGCCGTGGTCGGCGGATCGGCGGGATCGCGCGGGACGATCACCGCCAGCGGTGTCTCGCCCCACTCCGGGTCGGGCACGCCGATCACGGCTACCTCGGCGACCTTCGGTTGGGCCGCCAGCGCGTTCTCGACCTCGGCGCTGTAGATGTTCTCTCCGCCCGAGATGATCATGTCCTTTTTCCGGTCGACCACGTAGATGTAGCCGTCGTCGTCCTGCCGGACGAGGTCGCCGGAGTGGAACCAGCCGCCGCGGAAGGCTTCGGCGGTCTCCCTGGGCTTGTTCCAGTACTCCTTCATCACCAGCGGGCCCAGATAAACGATCTCGCCGACGGTGCCGGGGGTGACGTCGTTCATGTCCTCGTCGACGATGCGCACCTCGACGTTGAGCATCGGCCTGCCCACCGAACCGATCTTGCGGATCGAGTCCTCGCCCCGCAGCAGACATGTGATGGGGCTGCACTCGGTCTGCCCGAACGCCGCGATGACCTCGGCCTGGGGGAATGCCTCGATCATCCTCTGTAACAACGTCGTCGAGGCCGGTGCCGCACCCCACCACACGCGGCGCAGACGGGACAGATCCCAGGTCGCGAGGTCGTCCATCGCGCAGACGCTCTGCCACTGCGTCGGCGTCATGAAGCACGACGACACCCGCTCGCCGACGATCGTGCGGATCGTGGTCTCGGCATCGAAGCCGCCCGACGGCGTGATCACCACTTTGCCGCCGGTCAGGAACGTCGGCAACATTCCCGAGATACCCGCGGTGTGGAACAGCGGGGCGACCCCCATCCAGCAGTTGTCGTCGTCCCGGTGGCCGAGGCTGGCGATCGAACTGAACGCATGCAGGTAGAGGTTGCGGTGAGTGAGCACCGCGCCTTTCGGGAAACCCGTGGTACCCGAGGTGTACATCAGGAATGCGGGGTCCTCGTCGGCGAGCGCGGCGCTGGGCGCGCCGTCGGGGTCGGCACCGGCGATGGCCTCCTCGAAGTCGCCACCGATCGTCAGCATGCTGTGCACCGATGGCGCGGTGGCGCGGGCCTGGTCGGCAACGCTCGTCAGGGACGCGTCGACGACCAGCGCCGCTGAACCGCTGTCGGAGAGCACATACCCGACCTCATCGGCGACGAGGCGGAAGTTCACGGGCACCACGATCGCACCGAGACGCAGTGCAGCGAACCATGTTTCGATCAGCTCGAGGCTGTTCATCCCCAGCACGGCGACCCGGTCGCCGTGGCCGATGCCACGTGCGGACAGCGCATGGGCCAGCCGAGTCACCCGACCGTCGAGCTCACCGAAGGTGCATCGGCGCCGGCAGTCGACGAACGCGACGTCGTTCGGACGCACGCGGGCGTGCCGGGCCAGAACGTCGCTGAGGGAGATTCCCGTGGACGGCGAGGGAACCGCCACGGTTGGTGTACTGGTCATCGTCGGCTCCTCCCGGATGCGGGGCTACAAACCGACACGGTCGGCGAGCAGCGCGCGGTGGTGGGTGCTGCTGCCGAACAGTGCCTCGGTGGTCTTGGCGCGGCGGAAGTACAGGTGAACGTCGTGCTCCCAGGTGAACGCTATGCCACCGTGCACCTGGATCGCCGAACCGGCGCACAGCGCGAAGGTGTCGGCAGCCTGCGCCTTGACCAGAGGCGCGGTTATCGCCAGCTGGTCGGGCTCTGCCGCACTCATCGCGGCGAACATGACAGCGACGCGGGTGGCGTCGATCTCGATCATCATCTCGGCGCACGCGTGCTTCACCGCCTGAAACGAGCCGATCGGACGGTCGAACTGTCTTCTGCTGCCGGCGTATTCGACGGACAGCGCGAGACACGCTTCGGCGCCGCCGAGCATCTCGGCGGCCAACAGCACCCTAGCCACGTCGAGCACACGGTCCAATCCGTCCGAACCGGTCAGCGGCTCCGCCGGCGCGTGCGCAAATGTCAGGCGGGCCACGGGTCGGGTGGCGTCGAACGACGGCAGCGGTTGCACGGTGACTCCCGGTGCATCGGCGGTCACGACAAAGGGGGTGACGGTGCCGTCGGTTTCGGCAGGGACAACGAACAGGTCCGCAACATGTCCGTGTAACACCGGCGAGCACTCACCGTGCAGGACGGGGAGGCCACTGCGGAGGCCAGCTCGCACGGTGGCCGTCGCGGGGTCGGCGGCATCGGGTCCGGCGGCGGTGAACGCCCCGATTCGCTCACCGCTCAGCAGTCCGGGCAGTAAGCGCTGTCGTTGCTCGGCATTGCCCGCCCGCAGCACGGTCTCGATAGCGAGGACACTGCCCGCCAACGGAACCGGTGTGAGCGCCCGGCCCAGTTCCTCGAAAGCGATGGCGGCCTCCGCCACGGTGCCGCCGGCCCCGCCGTACTCGGGCGGGAGGTGCAGTGCGGGCAGTTCCAGCTCGCTGCAAACCCGCTGCCACAGGCGCTGATCGTGGCCGCCCAAGCCCGCGATGTCACGCACCCGCGGCAGGGGTGCCGCCTCGGCGAGGAAGCCGCGCAGCGCGGCGCGGAAGTCGACCTGCTCGGTGCTGTAGCGGAAATCCATATCAGCGAGCTTCCTTGGGCAGCCCCAGCAGCTGCTCGCCGATCACGTTGCGCTGGATCTGCGAACTACCCGCGTAGATCGTGGCGGCCCGCGCGTACAGCAGTTCGTCCATCCAGCAGCCGACGGAGTTCGGCGTCCCGGCCACCGGAACCATCAGTGCCGCGCCGTTTCCCGGGCCGTGCGGGCTCAGCGCGTCGAGCGCGAGGATCTCGACCGCGAGTTCGGTGTAGCGCCGGAAGTACTCACTCCAGATCACCTTGTTGATCGCGGCATCGGCGCCCGGACGTTCGCCGCGCAGCAACGCGGTCAGGCCACGGTAGCCCTGATACCGCAGGATCTGGACACGTGAGTAGCACCACGCCAGCTCGTCGCGGATGTGGGGATCGGTGTGCCGTCCGCGGTCGCGGGCCAGGGCTATCAGCCGCTCCAGGTCCCTGCCGAATTCCACTGCGGCGGTGGTGATCTGCGAGCCACGCTCAAAGCCGAGCAGTGTCATCGCGGTGTGCCAACCGCCACCGACACCGCCGAGCACGTCGGCTGCCCGTGCACGGGCATCGGTGAAGAAGACCTCGCTGAAGGACGCGTGCCCCGCCGCGTTCACGATCGGCCGGACCGTGACGCCGGGTTGGTCGATCGGCACCAGCAGTACCGACAAGCCTTTGTGCTTGGGCGCAGCCGGATCGGTGCGCGCGAGCACGAAGATCCAGTTCGCCGTCGGTCCGGCCGACGTCCAGATCTTCTGTCCGTTGATCACCCACTCGTCGTCGTCGAGCGCCGCCTTCGTCCGTACCGACGCCAGATCCGAACCGGCTTCGGGTTCGGAGAAGCCCTGGCACCAGCGGTCCTCTCCGGACAGGATGCGCGGCAGGAATCGGCGCTTCTGCTCCTCGGAGCCCAACGCGATCATCGTGTTGCCCAGTAGGTCGATGCCGAGTAGGTCGTTTTCCGCGCGGTCCGGTGCACCTGCGCGGGCGAACTCTTCGGCGAGCACCGACTGTTCGATCGCCGAAAGCCCACCGCCGCCGTACTCCTTCGGCCAGGCCACCGCGATGAGGCCCCGGTCGGCGAGCACCTTGCGCCATCGAACCCCGAGTTGTTCACGTTCGTCCGGGGGCAGGACGCCGGCGCCGCCCCACTCGGCGGGCAGGTGTTCGGCCAGAAACGCCCGAATCTGGTCGCGGAAGGCGATCGCCTCGGGCGGGTAGTCGATGTCCACTTCTGGTCTCCGGTCAGGGCCGCCGCTTGGCCGCGGGCAGGATCTCCGGTGTCAGCCGCCAGTCCTCGAGGCCGTACTCGACACTGCCGATGCCCAAAGTATTGCCGGTCACGTCGGCCCAATGGGCGTGGTTGAGTTGGTGCAGCGAAAAGCAGGCGTCGAGCGCAGCGCCGAAACCCATGGCATCGACGGTCTGGTTCACCGACTCTTTGATCAGCAACGCCGTGAGTGGCGGCAGCTTGGCGATCCGGCGGGCGAATTCGACTGTGGCGTCCGGCAGTTCGTCACCGTCGAACACCTTGCTGACCATGCCGAGCGCATGCGCGTCGTCGGCAGTCAGGGCGTCCCCGGTGAGCAACAGCTCCTTGGCCTTGCGCGGGCCGAACTCCCACGGATGGCCGAAGTACTCCACTCCGCACATTCCCAGGCGAGTGCCCACGACGTCGGCGAAGATCGTGTCGTCGGCGGCGACGATCAGGTCGCAGCACCATGCCAGCATCAGGCCGGCCGACAGGACCATCCCGTGCACCTCGGCGATGGTGATCTTGCGCAGGTTGCGCCAGCGTTTGGTGTTCTGGAAGAAGTAGTGCCACTCCTGGCGATGGCGGGTCGCCACCCCGCCTAACGTCCCGCCGTTGCAGTGATACGTCGGGTGCTGACCGGGGCCCGACGATCGCTCGCGGATGTCGTCGGCGGAACCCAGGTCATGGCCCGCCGAGAAGCATGGTCCCGCACCGCGCAGGATGACCACCCGCACGGTGTCATCCTCTTCGGCGAGTTCGAACGCCGCTCCCAGCTCGACCAGCAGCCCGCGGTTCTGCGCATTGCGCTGTTTCGGGCGATCGAGCGTGATCACGGCGATTCGGCCGTCATCGAGCAGTTCGTAGTCGATGTAGTCGAAATGCTGCACGAAGTGCTCCCTTCAGGTCGTCACCGCTCGGCGCGCGGTCACGCTGCTGAGCTGCAGGCTACGCGGCGTGAAAGCAAAATGTCCATAGCCAGTACGGCAATCATAAAACTTTTGGTGAAGTAAATCACCAAGACAGTCGCCTACTTGCGCTCAATGAAGTATCTTGCTAGTACTGTGGTGCACATCGCAGCAAGCCGTCGGACGAGCGACCACTACCGAGAGGGTTGAAGATGGAACTGGGACTTTTCCTGATGCCGGCGCACCCGCCGGAGCGCAGCCTGTACGACGCAACCCAGTGGGATCTCGAGCTGATCCAACTCGCCGACGAACTGGGTTACGTCGAGGCGTGGGTCGGCGAGCATTTCACCGTGCCCTGGGAGCCGATCTGCGCACCGGACCTGCTGCTGGCTCAGGCGCTACTGCGGACGAAGTCGATCAAGCTGGCGCCCGGCGCCCATCTGCTTCCGTACCACCATCCGGTGGAGCTGGCCCACCGCGTGGCCTATTTCGACCACCTCGCCCAAGGCCGCTTCATGCTCGGGGTGGGTGCCAGCGGCATCCCCGGCGACTGGGCGCTGTTCGATGTCGACGGGCAGAACGGTGAGCACCGCGAGATGACCCGGGAAGCACTCGAGATCATGCTCAAGGTCTGGACTGAGGACGACCCGTGGGAGTACCGCGGAAAGTACTGGAATGCCAACGGGATCGCCCCGATGTTCGAAGGCCTGATGCATCGGCACATCAAGCCCTTCCAGGCGCCTCACCCGCCGATCGGGGTCACCGGATTCAGCGCCGGCTCCGAAACGCTCAAGCTTGCCGGTGAGCGCGGCTATCTCCCGATGAGCCTCGATCTGAACACCGAGTACGTCGCGACGCACTGGGACGCCGTGCTCGAGGGTGCCGCGCGCAGTGGCCGCACTCCGGACCGCCGCGACTGGCGACTGGTGCGCGAGGTCGTCGTCGCCGAAACCGACGAACAGGCTTTCCGTTACGCCGTCGACGGCATGATCGGCCGCTTCATGCGCGAGTACGTCCTGCCGACGTTCCGGATGTTCGGCATGACCAAGTACTACAAGCACAACCCCTCGGTTCCCGATGAGGACGTAACA
Organism: Mycobacterium lehmannii; assembly: GCF_001499925.1. Lineage (NCBI taxonomy): Bacteria > Bacillati > Actinomycetota > Actinomycetes > Mycobacteriales > Mycobacteriaceae > Mycobacterium > Mycobacterium lehmannii. The sequence goes on along the minus strand of NZ_LQIR01000069.1, from coordinate 22,702 downwards.
CCGGAATACCTGGCGGAGAACACTTTTGTGGTCGGCTCCGTCGAGACGGTGGTCGACAAGCTGGAGGCCACCTATGACCAGGTCGGGGGGTTCGGTCACCTGCTGATTCTCGGCTGCGATTACAGCGACAACCCTGGACCGTGGAAGGAGTCGATGCGGCTGCTTGCCGAGGAGGTCATGCCCAAGCTCAACGCTCGCATCGCCAAGAAGTCCACGGTCGCCATCGCCTAGCGCTCAACCGAAGGACATCCCGATGGAGGCGCAGAAGATCACCGTCCGGTATTCGGATGGAACGTGCAAGACGATGACGGCGCAGCCCGACCAGTCCATTCTGGAGGCGGCCGAAGAAAACGGCATCGCAATCGTCAACGAGTGCCAGAGCGGGATCTGCGGCACCTGCGTGGCCACCTGCCGGTCGGGTGATTACGAGATGGGCCGTACCGAGGGACTGTCCGAGGTCGAACGCGACGCACGAAAGGTATTGACCTGTCAGACTTTCGCCAACTCCGAATGCCTGATCGAACTGCAGTATCCGATGGACGGCAACGCGGCCAGCTTGGTGACGGGGCACGCGACGGTGATCGGGGTAGAACTGGTCTCGTCCACCACGGCACTTCTGCGGCTGGATGTTTCGGGTATGCCGCCGCTGACGTTCAAGGCCGGCCAGTTCGCGCAGTTGCAGGTCCCCGGCAGCGGGGCATGGCGCAACTACTCCTACGCGCACCCCGCCGGCGGGTGCGATGAACTCGAGTTCATCATCAGGTTGCTCCCTAGCGGGGTGATGTCGGACTACCTGCGCGACCGGGCGAAGCCGGGCGACCGAATCGCGCTGCGGGGCAGCAAGGGCAGCTTCCATCTGAGGCCGGTGCAGCGGCCGGTGGTGCTGGTCGCCGGTGGCACCGGGTTGTCGGCGATCCTGGCGATGGCGCAGAGCATGGCGCACAATGCCGGTCAGCCCGTCCACCTGCTGTACGGGGTGACCGACGTCGCGGACCTCTGCAAACTCGACGAACTCGACCGACTGCAGCGTCTGATCCCCGACTTGCATGTGCACACCATCGTGTCGCGTCCGGACGCCCACTGGTCCGGGCCGGTGGGGCTGGTGACCGACCTGCTGGACGACGCCATGTTCGGCGGCGGCGATGCCGACGTGTACCTGTGCGGCCCGGCCGGGATGGTCGAGGCGGTCCGGAATTGGCTGGACGAACGCAATATTCATCGCGTCGGCCTCTACTACGAGAAGTTTGTGCCGAGCGGTGCCGCGCGGCGGCGGGCCCCGCTGCGGCTGGACTATGCCGATGTCGACATGGCCGACGTGCGGCGGCGCGGCAGCGGCACCGCCGTGGTCATCGGGGGCAGCATTGCTGGCATCACCGCCGCCAAGATGCTGACCGAGTTCTTCGAGCGGGTGATCGTGCTGGAGAAGGATGACCCGCACCGCCGCCGCGAGGGCCGGCCGGGCGCGGCGCAGGGCTGGCACCTGCACCATCTGCTCACCGCGGGACGCATCGAGTTGGAGCGCATCTTTCCCGGCATCATCGACGATATGGTGCGCGAAGGCGCATTCGACGTCGATATGGCCGCCCAGTACCGCATCCGCCTGGGCGGCACCTGGAAGAAGCCGGGAACCGGCGACATCCAGATCGTCTGCGCCGGTCGTCCGTTGCTCGAGTGGTGCGTGCGCCGTCGGTTGGACGACGAACCGCGCGTCGACTTCCACTACGAGGCAGAGGTCGCCGATCTGGTCTACGACAGCGCCGCCAACACCGTGATCGGGGTCGCGGTGGACAGGCGTGGTGAATTAGAGGTCATACCGGCCGAATTCGTGGTGGACGCCTCGGGCAAGAACACCCGTGTCCCAGAGTTCCTCGACCAGGTGGGGATTGGGGCGCCCGAGGTCGAACAGGACATCATCAACTGCTTCTACTCGACCATGCACCACCGGGTGCCACCTGAACGACAGTGGCGGGACAGGGTGATGATGATCTGCTACGCGTACCGACCGTACGAGGACACCTACGCGGCGCAGTACTACACCGACAGCTCGCGCACGATCCTGTCCACCACACTCGTTGCCTACAACTGCTATTCGCCACCACGGACCGCCGAGGAGTTCCGCCGATTCGCCGATTTGATGCCCTCACCGGTTGTCGGCGAGAACATCGACGGGCTGGCGCCGGCGTCGCAGATCTACAACTTCCGCTATCCGAACATGTTGAGGCTGCGTTACGAGAAGAAGCGCAACCTGCCGCGCGGGCTGCTGGCGGTAGGCGACGCCTACACCAGCGCCGACCCGGTATCGGGGCTTGGTATGACGCTGGCGCTCAAGGAAGTCCGCGAGATGCAGACGCTCCTCGCCAACCACGGTCCGGGTGATCCTGAGCTGCCACGGCGGTACTACCGCCGGATCGCAAAGCTGGCCGATACGGCGTGGTTCGTGATCAGGGAGCAGAACCTTCGGTTCGACTGGGTGAAAGATGTGACCAAGAAGCGCCCGTTCTACTTCCGCGCGCTGACCTGGTACATGGACCGGGTGATGGAACTCGTTCACGACGACCCAGACGCCTACCGGGAATTCTTGGCGGTCGTCCATTTGGTCAAGCCACCCGCGGCGTTGATGTCGCCGAGGGTGGCCGGGCGGGTCCTGGGCAAGTGGGCGCGGACCAGGCTCTCGGGCCAGCAGACATTGATAGCCCGCAACTACCAGAACCGCACCATCCCGCCTCCCGACCATCTGGAGCGATCCGAGGACCCGGCAGTCGATTTCGTCGCAAGCCATTCCCGCTAGAGAAGGGACGCACATGTCGCAGATATCGCAGCTGTCGCCAATCCATCGGTTGCTCGACTGCCGCGGAACCCGCATCCACGCCGTGGAGCAGGGTGAGGGACCGCTGGTGATCCTGGTGCACGGCTTCCCGGAGTCGTGGTACTCGTGGCGCCACCAGATTCCCGCGCTGGCCAACGCGGGATACCGGGTGGTGGCGATCGACCAGCGTGGCTACGGGCGCTCGTCGAAGTACCGGGTGCAAAAGGCGTACCGCATCAAGGAATTGGTCGCCGACATCGTGGGTGTCATCGACGCCTACGGCGAGAAGCAGGCGGTCGTCGTCGGCCACGACTGGGGCGCCCCGGTGGCGTGGACGTCGGCCTGGTTGCATCCGGAGAGGTGCCGCGGCGTCGTCGGCATCAGTGTTCCGTTCGCCGGCCGTGGGGTGATCGGCCTGCCCGGTAGCCCATTCGGTGAGCGCAGGCCCAACGATTACCACCTCGAGCTGGCCGGTCCCGGGAAGCTGTGGTACCAGGATTACTTCTCCGAACAAGATGCCATCATCGCCGAGATCGAAGAGGATCTCCGCGGCTGGCTGCTCGGCCTGACCTATACCGTGTCGGGTCAGGGAATGATCGCGGCCACCCAGGCGGCGGTGGCCGCCGGCGTGGATCTGGCGTCGATGGATCCCGTCGAGGTGATCCGCTCCGGTCCGTTGTGCCTACCGGAAGGGGCGCGCCTGAAGGACGCGTTCATCTACCCGGAAACGATGCCGGACTGGTTCACCGATGCCGATCTCGACTTCTACACCGCAGAGTTCGAACGATCCGGGTTCGGCGGGCCGTTGAGCTTCTACCACAACATCGACAACGACTGGTGCGACCTCGCCGAGCAGGACGGCACGCCGCTGACCCCGCCGGCGCTGTTCATCGGGGGCGAGTACGACGTCGGGACGACATGGGGCGCCGAGGCGGCCGAACGGGCCCACGAGGTGATGCCCAATTACTGCGGCACCCACATGATTTCCGATGTCGGGCACTGGATCCAACAAGAAGAGCCCAAGGAAACCAACCGGCTGCTGCTCGATTTCCTGGCGGGGCTGCACTAGTGGAACTGCACCCCCCACCCATTGACGGCGCCGAACTGCGACGGGTATACGGCTGCTACCCGTCCGGGGTGACCGCCGTGTGCGCGATGGTCGACGGAGAGCCGGTGGGGATGGCGGCGAGTTCGTTCACGTCGGTTTCGGTCGAACCGCCGCTCGTCTCGATCTGTATCCAAAACGACTCCAGGACGTGGCCACGGTTGAAAAAGGCCGCGCGGCTGGGCCTCAGTGTGCTGGCCGAGGACCACGGCGATGCATGCCGCAGTCTCTCGCGCAAAGACGGTGACCGGTTCGCCGGTGTGCCCTGGAGGGAGCTGGCGACCGGAGCGGTGGTCGTGTCGAGGGCCAGTGCCTGGCTGGACTGCCGACTACGCAGCGAGCTACGAGCAGGTGATCACACGATCGCGGTTCTCGAGGTCTGTGCCTTGGACGCGGATGCCGCCATGCCGCCACTTGTGTTTCACGGCAGCCGGTTTCACCGGATCGCCCGTGCGAACTTACAGGAGCAGATATGAAGACGACCGACACCAGGGTCCGTCGCGCAATCACGGCAGTGGGCGTCGGGCGCCCCGTGGTCATCACGATGGGCCCGGAGAACGACCATGAGGGATATCTCGCTTTCGCCGCCGAAGCGGCCACGCCCCAGTTACTGGCCTTCACGGTCCGGCATTCCTCGGGCTATGTCAGGGTCGCGCTGCCGACCGCCGAATGCGAGCGGCTGAACCTGCCGCCGATCTGCCACCGCGGCGACACCCACTCCGATACGGGCGCCCATCGGGTGGCGGTCGACTGGCAAGGTACCGGCACCGGGATATCGGCGACCGACCGGGCGGCGACAATCACCGCGCTGGCGGCGAAAAGCTCTGAGGTATCGGACTTTCGCCGGCCCGGGCACGTGGTTCCGGTCGAGGTGGCTCCAGACGGCGTGCTGGGACGGCCGGGTCCTGCCGAGGCAGCCCTCGACCTCGCCCGCCTCGCAGGCCGGCCAGAGGCCGCGGGGATGTGCGACATCGTGTCCCGCCACCGGCCCACCGCGATGGCGCGAGGTGGCGAACTGCTCGAATTCGCCTTCGAACACGGGTTGGCCGTCGTCTCCGTCGCGGAGCTCGTCAGCTATCGACGGCGCGTCGAGCCCCAGGTCGTGCGAATGGCCGAGACAGTGCTGCCGAACGGGGGCAGCGCGTTCCGTGCCATCGGGTTCCGTGACGCGCACGGCGACGGTGAGCACCTGGTGATCATCATCGGTGATGTCGGCGCCGGGGTGCCGGTACCGCTGCACGTCCACGTCGAGTGTCTGACATCAGATGTCTTCGGTTCGACCGCCTGCCGATGCGGTACCGATCTGGACCGCGCGCGCAGCGATATGAGGGCGCAAGCCGGCGGGGTCGTCATCTATTTGCGCCCGCCCGGTCCGATGCGCGCCTGCGGCCTGACGAACACCGAAGAGTTCGATTCGGAAGCGATCTCACAGACGGTAGCGTGGATTCTGCGCGATCTGGGCGTCTACACCGTCCGGCTTTCCGACGACGCACCGGGATTCGGTTTGGTGATCTTCGGCGCGATTCGCGAGCACGGGCTACGGGTCGCGGGGTGAAATGGCAGGGTGGCGACACGACCCGAGGTGATTCGATGACACATCCAGACCTCGCCGGAAAGGCCGCGATCGTGACCGGTGCGGGCGCGGGCATCGGCCTCGCCATCGCCGAACGACTCGCCGCCGAGGGCGCTCGCGTGCTGTGCGCCGACATCGACGGCTCGTCCGCCGAGAGGGCAGCGGCGACGATCGGGTCCGGCGCGGTCGCGCATACTGCCGATGTCAGCGACGAGCGGCAGGTGATCGCCATGGTCGCCGCCTGCACGGCTGCGTTCGGAGGCGTCGACAAGCTGGTCGCCAATGCCGGTGTGGTGCACTTCGCGTCGGTGCTCGACACCACGGTCGAGGATTTTGACCGCGTTGTCCGGATCAACCTGCGCGGTGCGTGGTTGTGCACCAAGCACGCCGCGCCGAAGATGATCGAACGCGGCGGGGGAGCCATCGTCAACATGTCGTCGCTGGGTGGCGTGGTCGCTGCGGCGGGCACGGCGGCATACGGCATGTCGAAGGCGGGAATCATCCATCTGAGCCGCATCACGGCGGCCGAATTACGGTCGGTCGGAGTCCGATCCAACGCGGTGCTGCCGGCGTTCGTCGACACTCCGATGCAGCGGACCGCGATGACGACGTTCGACGAGGTGCTCGGCGAAGGCGGGGCGGACACCATGATCGGCCGGCTGCAGGGCCGGATGGCCGGACCGCAGGAGATGGCCGGCGTGGTTGCGTTCCTACTGTCGGATGACGCGTCGATGGTCAACGGCACGGCACAGCTCGTCGACGGTGGCACCGTCGCCGCCCTGTGGTGACCGGATCCCTCATTCACGTTGCGGCAGTGAACAGTTGACCGAGAAATTCGAGCAGGAGTCGATTCGTTCCCCCAATGACACTCCTGCTGAATCCAGTGACCTGCGGAGGAGATCACCCAGCCTCCACGATAGACAGACAATTTCTCGTCCGCCCGTCCCATCGCCTCGGCTCCCCATACCGTGGCGATGTCGTATTTACCGCCGATGAACATCGCGGGCGGCGTCAGCGGTTCGTTCGCGACGTCCTCCAGTACCTGCCATCCCGCATCGACGTTGTGATAGAACGCCAGCCCACCGGAGAGGCCGGCGTACTCGAACTCGTTGGCATAGAAGTCCAGATCGTCGCCGGTGAACCATTCCGGCATCGCTTCGGGATAGACGAACGCAGCCGACAGCCGCGCCCCGTCGGCCAAACAGAGCGGCCCATAGCGCAACGCCACGACCGGATCCTCGGGTACCCCGCCGGCCGCAACCGCGGCAGCCGCTTCTCCGGAGACCGTGTAGACGAGGCCCAGGAGCCACCGCTGACCAAATCGTTCAAGCGGGCCTTCGACGCGACGCCGGCGGAGCTGCGTCGAGCGCCTTCGAGCGCTTAGTCCCGAGCAAGCCTGCACCGAGAACAGCGCAAGAGCATCCAAGACGGTGATGCCGCGCCGGTCGCACACTTTCGACCATGAATGCGAAAGACGCGGTCCGGTTCGGCAGCTTCGAGGGCCGACATGCCGTTGTGATCGGTGCAAGCACCACGGGCCTGGTTGCATCGGCCGTGGCCGCGCGCCATTTCGACAGGGTCACGACCATTGACCGAGACCGCCTTCCGGATGGCCCGACGTGGCGTAAGGGTGCGCCGCAATCCCACCACGGCCATCTGCTGCGCGGCGGACAGAACGTGTTCAACCACTATTTTCCCGGTGACCACCGACCTGCTCGGCAAGGGCTCGGTTGAGGTGGACATGGCCAACGACATCTGTTGGTACCACTCCGGTGGCTGGAAGAAACGCTTCGACAGCGGCCTGACGATGTTGTGCCAGACCCGGGGCTTTCTGGAGTTCCACCTTCGCGAGCGGCTTCTTCAGCTGCCGAACGTGACGCTGCTGCAAAACACCAAGGTGACCGGCTACCAAGCCACTGGCAAGCGGATCACCGGAGTGGAACTCGCCGGCGGGACGACACTGGACGCAGACCTGGTGATCGACGCGAGCGGTCGCAACTCCGAGACGCCCCGACACCTGTCTGCGATGGGATTCGGGTCGCCGGAAGTCAGCGAGCTGAAGGTCGATATCGGGTACTCCACAACACTTTTCAGTCCAGGTGATGAGTTTCGTGATTGGAAGGGGATGTTGATTCACTCCGCCGCCTGCCACCCGAACCGCGGCACTGCTCCCCACCGAGGGTCGCCGATGGATCGTGACGCTGCTCGGCTGGCAGGGTGACTACGCCGGAGGAGACCTCGAAAGCTTCCTCGAATGGGCGAAAGGATTGCCGGTACCGGGTCTGTACGAGGCGCTGCGCGAGGCGACCTGTCTGGAGGAGGTGCACCGGTGGCGGTTCCCGGCCAATCTCCGCCGCCACTACGACAAGCTGACGTCGCTACCGGAAGGTTTCGTCGTCGTCGGCGACGCGAACACCTCGCTGAACCCCCTGTACGCACAGGGCATGTCGCACGGTGCCATCGGCACGACCATCCTGGACAGATGTCTGAGCGAGCAACGGGACGCGGTGGCGCCGTCCCGAATTGAGGGCCTTTCCAGGCGCTTACACCGGGCTTATAGTCGATTCCTCGACGAGTGCTGGTTCACCTCGACCGTGGAGGACTACGGTGCGGTGTCTGCGAATGGTGGCGGCAGGTTGGTGTCGATGGCGGCGAGTTGGAATCTCGGTAAGGTGACGGAGATGACCTGGCGGGACGCCGGCGTCGCGCGGGAGTTCATCGATGTCATGCATCTCCACGCGCACCCACATCGCTGATGCGCCCATCGATTGCGCTCAAGGCTCTCATGCCGTCGTCTGCGGCCGCCCACCAAACCCGGCCGATCCGCGCGTGAGCCGCTTCGATGCAATGGGCTCGACGGACGTCAGCGCCTGCTGGTCAGAATCGACAGTGCGAGCGCGGTGATCTCCTCGGCCACGCCGGAATAGCGCGTGAGATGCCATGTGCGAGAAACGTCGTCGACGAAGCTGTCGGCGGCCGCCACCAGTAGGCGTGCCTGTGCGACGGTGGTTTCGGGTACCAGTTTGCGGATGAGTTCACTCCACACCGCCTCTCGATCCGCCTGGCTCCTGGAATAGCCGTCCCGAACCTCATCGGAGGCGTGGGCCAGCTCGGTGATCGAGACCGCCACCAGATTCGGATCGTCCAGGCTGATGCGGACCCGCCCCGCGACGAGTCGGCGCAGGCTCTCGGCGTCGTCACCGTCGGCCCGCAGCGCGCGGACGCATTCGAGGGTCCACCATTCTTCGAGACGGTGGATCAGGGTGTCCAGGATGGCCTGTTTCGAGGAGAACGACCGGTACAGACCCGGTCCCGCGATGCCGACCGACTTCCCGATCTCGCTCGTGCTGACGGCTTGGTAGCCCTGAGCCCGAAACAGCCGCGCGCCCGCGGCCAACAGCGTCTCGTGTCGGGAGAACAACGCGCGTTCATCATGCCGCTGCACCGTGGTGGGCGAAAGGTCGCTGACCGGAGGCGTCCTCGCCGCAGCCATACAGGCCTGATAGAGAACGTCTTTCAGCTCCTCCCGTGGCAACGTGAGTGAGTGCCTGCCAAGGCTGGTCAGCGTGCTGGACACCGCCCAGGCGCGCAGTTCGGAGTGCCGGCCGCTCAATTCGGGCACTTCTAGGCGGACACCGGCCTGCATGCCCGCCACGATGGCGTTGATCCTGCTGCGTACCTCTGCGCGGTCGCCGTCGTTGAGATAGCGCGCCTCGCGCTGCCACAATACGGTGAGGGCGCGGGTGGCTACGGCGGCGGCGATGAGATCCGGTAGCTCGTCGCTCAGCGGCTGATCGGTCGCGTCCGATTCCCGGCCCAGCGGCCGGCGCACGCTCTGATACTCGTCCTGCGCGGTGATGATCGCGGCGGCGAGCAGCGCCTGCTTGTTCTCATAGTGGCGGTACAGGGCACGGGCGGTGACACCCGCCGCCTCTGCGATCTCCTCCAAGCGCACCGAGTGGAAACCGCGCTCGGTGAAGAGCCGCACGGCTTGCTGCAGGATCTGCTTCTTGCGATCCTTCGGGCGGCGCTTGACCGCGCCCGCGACCGGCTCCATGTCTCGCCCCCTTCCGTTTCACGACCTGCACGATCCGGACCACCTCGAATCCTGCCAGAAGTGCCTATCGTGACACTGCTACAGCTTGAACCCGCTTTGGCGTTCGAAGTCTGCGAGGTCGAAATAGTCACTGAAGCGGGTGATGCTGCCGTTCGCCGTCTCGAACACACCCGTCACGGGCAATTCGACCTTGCCGCCGTCGTTGAGCGTGAAGTAGTCGACCCGTTCGACGAGTGCCAGACCGGGCGCGGCGGCGAGCGAGACGATGTCCAGCTTGGCCTCGGCGAAGGCGTCAAGGAACGCCTGAAAGATCGCCCGGATGTCGGTGATGCCGGCAACCGGGTCCACCGGCACGTTGTGGTAGACGGCATCGTCGGCGAAGGCCGAACAGATCGTGTCGAGATCCCTTGTGGTCCATGCGCCGAGAAAGTCGCGAACAAGCGTTTCCGTTGCCTGTGCAGTGTCGGTCATCGAGACCTCCTTCGAGCCCGCCCCGCGTCTACCGCATACTAACAGTATCGTCAGAGGACTTGCTAATTTACAAAGCAAGTCGTCACAAGCTTTTTGGGTCTTGAACAGTCATGCGAAGTGATACCGATGATAGACATAGATGCCAAGCGGTTTGCGTAGTGCATCGACCCCGGACGCATCGGATTACCGAAAGGCCTTGCGTCAGCCGACTTTGGGCACGCTGGCCAGGCGCACATAGGCCGATGCCGCCTCGGCACGGTTGGTCGCGTGCAGCTTTCGCAGCACCCTCTTCACGTGGGACTTCACCGTGCCGGCCGAAATCACCAGCTCATCGGCAATCTGTTGGTTCGTGCGACCGGCCGCCATCAGCCGAAGCACCTCGACCTCGCGGCGCGTCAGCATCGCCATCACCCTCGTCTGGACCTCGGCCAACGATCGCGCCGCGGGGCTGCGCTCCAGCGGCTCGATCTTGCGCAAGTCCAAATCCGCGTCCTGTAACGCACGTGCCGCTTCGTCCGCTGACGCCAATGCGTTGCGTACCTCCGCGTGCTGGCGGCGCATCCTTTCCAACAGAACGGTGCGCTCGTAGGCGTAGCCGAAGCCCTCCGCGAACGCCCACACCGTGTCGCGGTCGATCTCGTCGACCATCCGGCCGGAGTACAACCGGTCGGCATGGAGGAAGCCGATCACCTTGCCGGTCGGCATGACCGGCGCCGCAACGTAGGAATGGGTCATCGAGAAGTCGACGATCGGCCTGTTGACGCGGGGGTCGTTGCGGGCGTCGCGCACGATCGCCGGCGCGTGGCGGCGGATCATCTGCGTCTCCAACAGCATGTGATTGAGCGGAGGCGCCACTGACTGGGCGAACGCAACCATCTTCTCGGCGCCCTCGCGGTCCTCGCCGAAGTACGCCGATTCCATGAACATCCGGCCCTCGTGCACGCGGAACAGCACCGCGCGATCGAACCCGCATGACTCCACCAATTCCAGTGGCGCCCGGTCGACGATCGTCGCGACGTCGTCGACCACGCGCAGCTTGCTCAAGCCCTCCTGCACCTGCAACAGCGCGAAGGTGCGCCGTCTCGCACCGTCCTCGATCAACTCTCGTTCGAGCGCGCACAGATCGAGCACCGATTCGAGCGCTAGGAGCGCCTCGTCGTCACCGCACGCTTCCAACGCATTTCGCACCTCGGTGGCCTTGCTGTCGATGGCTTCCGACACCACGGCCATCGGATCATCGGTGGGGTCGACACCCCAATCGGAAAATGTCTCCCGGTAGCGGCGAGCGGCCTCGCTTTCCCTGGCCGGGCGTGACGCCCAGCCAGGATGGCCGGTCAACGACTCGGCCGAGTCGGACTCGGGTGCGCCGCCGGCCATGATCATGGTGCCCACTGTCCTCCGGCGGCGGCTGCGTTGCGGTCAGAACCGCAAATTGCCCTCGTACGGGAGTGGGAGTACTCCCCAACGGGGGATCGCTTTGCTGCCGCGGCTGGCCGAGGCTGATGGACATGTCATCTACCACCATTTCGGCGCTCGAGCTGTTGACGACGCCACAGGGCATCGCCGACCCGTATCCGCTATACGACCAGCTGCGGGCCCACTCACCGGTCCCGGGCTACCGGGACTGGCCGCCGGGCACCGTGCCGGGTGCGGACGAACCCGTCACCGCCTGGGCGCTTTTCCGCTACGACCAGATCTTCGAGGCGGCGCGCGACAGTGCCACATTTTCGTCGCGGGACCCGCTGCAGGAGGCCTCGTCCGCGCCCAGCCTGATGCTGGTCAACACGGACCCGCCCAAGCACGAAGTAGAACGAAAGTTGGTCGGGCAGGCGTTCTCTCCGCGACGCGTCAAGCGGCTGGAAACCTGGCTCAACGGGTTGATCCCGCAACTGCTCTCCGATCTCGGCGAGGGTGAGGTCGACGTGATGACGTTCGCCGCCGAAATCCCCACCAGGGCCATGGTGCGCCTGCTGGGTCTGCCCGAAGGCGACCACGTCCGGTTCAGGCGATGGGCCAACGCATTCATGTTGTCCTCGGCGCTGACCCCGGAGGAGCGCATGGCAAGCAACGAGGAGATGGTCGCGACGTTCGCCGCCCGGCTGGCCGACCACACCGCACGGGTGGCCCAGCAGGGGACGAGCGAAGACATCGACGACGCCGAGGACCTCATCTCGGCGCTGTTACGCGCCGAGGTGGACGGTCAGCGGCTGACACCGGAGGAGATCGTCCGATTCTGCGTCACGCTGGTGGTCGCGGGCAGCGAGACCACGACCTTCCTCATCGGCAACCTGTTACATGCCCTCGCGCGCGAACCCGAGATCGCCGCGCGCATTCGCGCCGACCGGGCGCTGCTGACTGTCTTCATCGAAGAGACGATGCGGCTCGACGGGCCGCCGCAACGCCTGTTCCGGATCACCACCCGTGATGTGGAGGTGGGGGGCAAGCTGATCCGCGCGGGGGACTGGGTGGCGCTGTTCTTCGGTTCGGCCAATCGCGATCCAGCGGTATTTCCCGATCCGTCGCGGCTGGACATCGATCGCCCGAATCTGCGCAGACAGCTCTCATTCGGTCACGGGCTGCATTTCTGCCTCGGTTCCTCGCTGGCCCGGCTGGAAGTGACGGCGATGCTCAACGGGGTGCTCGACCGTTATCAGCACATCGCGTTGAGCGACGACCCCGGCACGAAGCAGACCGCCAGCCTGCTGACGCACGCGTATGTCCGTCTGCCCCTTCGCCTGTCATGACCGCCATCACCGAAGAGGCACGTAACATCGAGACGACGAAGGCCATCTACGCCGCAGTACCCGCGGGAGACCTGAACACCGCGCTGCGGCACCTCGATCCAGATGTCCGCATCACGTACTACGGCACCGAGGCGATCCCGTATGCCGGTGATTACCAAGGGATCGCGGAGGCGATGACGTTCTTCACCAGGGTCGGGCAGACCATCGAGATCGTCGAGATGGAACCGTGGAAGTTCATCGCACAGGGTGACGACCTCGCGGTGTGGGGCCGGCAGCGCTTCCGCAGGCTCGACACCGGGTACGAATGGCAGTCCGAGTTCGCGCACATCATCACGCTCCGTCGCGGGCGCTGGCTGCATTTCCGCGACTTCATGAACTCCGCCCTGAGCCAGGAGGCGTTCAGCCGATGAGAATCACCGCCGACCGGGAAATCTGCATGTCCGCAGGGATGTGCGTGATGACCGCTGGCGAGTTCTTCGATCAGGACGAAGGTGGTGTCGTCGTGCTCGCTTGCGCGGCGGTGCCCGACGACGAGCAAGCACGGGTCCGGCTCGCCGTCGGACTGTGCCCGTCGGGCGCCATCCAGGTGTTGCCGAGGTGACTGCGCCATGCAGATTGTTCGATATCGACAAGATACTTGATTCGCGATAAGTGACTGTTAGAGCGTCAATTAATGTTCCATGATGCGCTCTTAAGGCGTATTGGCTATGGACATAACTGTGACGGACCGCGTACCCTCGCCAATGTCACACGTCCACATCGACCTGCCCGGAGGGAGGTGCACGGCGCCATGGTGATCGACGCGCAGACGATGGCCAAGCCCGTGCGCGCGGTCGGTGGATTCTTCGCCATGTCCATGGACACCCTCGTGATGATGTTCCGGCCGCCGTTCGCGTGGCGCGAATATCTGATCCAGTGCTGGTTCGTAGCACGGGTGTCGACCCTTCCGGGACTGCTGATGACGATCCCATGGGCGGTGATCTCAGGGTTTCTGTTCAACGTCTTGTTGTCCGACATCGGAGCCGCCGATTTCTCCGGCACGGGTGCCGCGATTTTCACTGTGTCCCAAAGCGGTCCGATTGTGACGGTGTTGGTCGTCGCCGGCGCCGGTGCCACCGCCATGTGCGCCGATCTGGGGGCGCGGACCATTCGGGAGGAACTCGACGCGCTGCGGGTGATGGGCATCGACCCCATTCAGGCCTTGGTTGTTCCGCGGGTGCTGGCGGCCACAACGGTGTCGCTGGCACTGAACTCGGTGCTGATCGTGACGGGTCTTGTTGGCGCGTTTCTGTGTTCGGTGTATCTCATGGACGTCTCGGCGGGCGCGTGGGTGGCCGGTCTGACCACGTTGACCGGCTTGGCCGACGTCATCATCTCGATGATCAAGGCGACCCTTTTCGGGCTGACGGCCGGGCTGATCGCTTGCTATCAGGGCATGTCGGTGGGCGGTGGTCCGGCCGGGGTGGGTCGCGCGGTGAACGAAACGGTGGTGTTCGCGTTCATCGTCTTGTTCCTGACCAACATCATCGTGACCGCCGTCGGCGTTCCGTTCATGGTGTCGTGAGGTGAAGCGATGTCGCTGAGTGTCCCGAGCGCGCTTCATCCACGGTTGCAGCGCACCGCGAAGGCCGGGGTGGGCGGGTGGCACCGACTCGGAGAGCAGACGCGCTTTTATGCCACCACGCTTGCCGGGATTCCCGATGCGGTGGTCAAGTACCGCAGTGAGCTGTTGCGAGTGATCGCCCAGATGGGTTTGGGCAGTGGGGCTTTGGCGGTGATCGGTGGAACGATCGTAATTATCGCGTTCCTGACGATCACCACGGGGGCGATCGTGGCGGTGCAGGGTTACAACCAGTTGGCCTCGGTGGGGGTGGAGGCGCTGACCGGGTTCGCGTCGGCCTTCTTCAACACCCGCGAAATCCAGCCGGGCACGGTGATGGTGGCGCTGGCGGCGACCATCGGTGCCGGCAGTACGGCTCAGTTGGGCGCGATGCGGATCAACGAGGAGATCGACGCGCTCGAGGCCATCGGTATCCGCACCGTGAGTTACCTGGCGTCGACGCGGGTGGTGGCCGGAGTGATCGTGGCGGTCCCGCTGTTCTGTGTGGGGCTGATGACGGCCTTCCTCGCCGCTCGGCTAGGCACCACCGCCGTCTATGGGCAGGGATCCGGTGTCTATGACCATTACTTCTACACCTACCTCAGCCCCACCGATGTGTTGTGGTCGTTGGCCGAGGTGGCCGCGGTGGCACTGATGATCATGCTGATGTGCACCTACTACGGCTATACGGCCAGCGGCGGGCCGGCCGGGGTGGGAGAGGCTGTGGGCCGGGCGGTGCGGGCGTCGATGGTCGTGGCGTCGTTGTTGATCCTGGTCATGACGCTGGCGATCTATGGCCAGTCCGGCGACTTCCACCTGGCGGCTTAGTGGCATGAACCGCAGGGCAGGGACACACCGCATCTCCACCGGGTGGTGGACGCTGATATTGCTGTTGGCGATCGCGTTGTTCTTGTTCGGGTCCGCCGCGGCGTTTTGGGGCACGTTCCGGTCGTACGTGCCGGTGACGTTGACCTCGGAGCGGGCGGGGCTGGTGATGGAGACTGACGCAGATGTGATGTTGCGTGGGGTGCGGGTGGGCCGGGTCAGTCAACTCGGCAGCGATGCGGACGCCACCAGGCTGCGGTTGGAGATCGACCCCGACCAGATCCGCTACATCCCGGCCAATGTGGGGGCCCAGATCAGTGCGACCACCGCGTTCGGCACGAAGTTCGTTGAGCTGATGATGCCATCGGATCCGAGCCCCAAGCGGTTGGCCGCCGGGGCGGTCTTGCATGCGGAGCGGGTCAGCACCGAGATCAACACCGTGTTCGAGAACGTCGTCGAGCTGCTCAAGATGGTCGACCCGCTGAAGCTGAACGCGGTGTTGACCGCGGTTGCCGAGGGCGTGCGCGGACAGGGCGAGCGGATGGGCCAAGGGATCACCGATCTGAACCAGGTGTTGTCGGCGCTCAACGCGCGCAGCGACACTATTGGGCAGAACTGGGTTTCGCTGACGGACTTCACCGACACCTATGGTGCGGTCGCCGAGGACATCGCGACAATTCTGGACGCCGTCAGTACCACCAGCACCACGATCACCGAGCACGCCGGCGCATTGGATGCGTTGTTGTTGAACGTGATCGGCTTGTCGGACGCGGGCACCACCCTGCTGGGCGCAAGCAAGGACGATCTCGTCGAGGCGGTCAACGTCCTCGAGCCCACCACCGGTCTGCTGCTGCACCACAACCCGGTGTACACGTGCTTCTTGCAGGGCACCACGTGGTATCTGAACAACGGCGGCTATGCGGCGTGGGGTGGTGACGGGCGCACGCTGCAGCTCGACGTCGCGCTGTTGTTGGGTAACGACCCCTACGCGTACCCGCAGCACCTGCCCGTCGTTGCGGCCAAGGGCGGACCCGGCGGCAAGCCGGGTTGCGGGTCGCTTCCGGATGTCACCAAGAACTTCCCGGTGCGCCATCTTGTCACCAACACCGGCTGGGGCGCCGGCGTGGACATTCGCCCCAATCCCGGTATCGGACATCCATGCTGGGCGAATTACTTGCCGGTGACCCGCGCCGTGCCCGAGGCGCCGAGCATCCGCCAATGCATTCCGGGCCCGGCGATCGGGCCGGTGCCCTACCCGGGAGCCCCGCCCTACGGCGCGCCGCTGTACGGGCCGGGTGGAACGCCGTTGTGGCCGGGCCTCGCCCCGGCCGGGCCCGCGCCGGGCCCGGCGCAGCCCCACGGGAATGGACAGGGTCCACCGTGATCGCCGCCGCGACCGTGACCGTTGATACCCGACAAGAACAGGACGAAAGTCGTGGCTGACCTCAAGGGCGTCATCTGGCGGCTGGCCATCTTCTTGACCGCGTGTGCATTCGTCGCATTCCTGCTCGTGGTGACATTCGGACAGTTTCGCTTTGATGCGGGCAACACCTATTACGCCGAGTTCACCAATGTCTCCAACATGCGGGAAGGCACGATCGTGCGGATCGCCGGGGTGGAGGTCGGCAAGGTCGGCGACATCTCCATCAACCCGGATGCGACGGTGCGGGTGGCGTTTTCGGCCGACAAGTCGGTCGTGTTGACCGAGGGTTCTCGGGCCGTGATCCGCTATGACAATCTGGTCGGCGACCGCTACCTGGCACTGGAGGAAGGCACCGGCGGGGTCAAGACGCTGCATCCCGGACAGACGATCCCGCCGACCCGCACCGAACCCGCGCTGGATCTTGATGCGGTGATCGGCGGTTTCAAGCCGCTGTTTCGGGCGCTCGACGCTGACCAGGTCAACACACTCAGTGCGCAGTTGATCGAGGCGTTCCAGGGGCAGGGACCCGCCCTCGGCTCGTTTCTGGCCCAGGCCGCGGCGGTGACCAACACGTTGGCCGACCGGGATGTGTTGATCGGGCAGGTCATCGACAACCTCAATGTCGTCCTGGGCTCGCTGGGCGGACAAAGCGAGCGGCTCGACACCGCGGTGTCATCGCTGTCGGAGCTGATCGACGGACTGGCCCAACGGCGCACCGATGTGTCCAACGCGGTGGCCTACACAAACGCCGCGACCGGGTCACTCGCCGACCTGTTGGCGCAATCGCGCGCCCCGTTCCGCAAGGTGGTGCATGAGACCGACCGGGTGGCCGAGATCGCCGTGGCGGACCGCGACTATCTGGACAACTTGCTCAACACGCTGCCCGACAAGTACCAGGCACTGGTGCGCCAAGGGATGTATGGCGACTACTTCAGCTTCTATTTCTGTGATGTCGTGCTCAAGCTCAACGGCAAAGGCGGACAGCCGGTGTATGTCAAGGTGGCCGGTCAGAGCACCGGGCGGTGCGCGCCCAAGTGAAGTCCTTTGCAGAGCGCAGCCCGATCCTGATCGGGACCATCGGCATGGTGACCGTCGGCGCGATGGTGCTGGCGGCGCTGCAGTACCAGAAGTTGCCCTTCCTCAATTCGGGCACCCACTACTCGGCGTATTTCGCCGACGCTGGGGGGTTGAACACCGGTGCCGCCGTTGAGGTCTCGGGCTATCCGGTGGGCAGCGTCACCGGAATCGAACTGGAGGAGGCCGGCGTGCTGGTCACCTTCATGATCGGTGAGGATGTTCGCCTCGGCGACCGCACCGAGGCCGCGATCAAGACCAAGAGCCTGCTGGGCGCCAAGATCGTCGACGTGACTCCCCGCGGGGACGACCGGCTCCGCGGCACCATTCCGTTGGCGCGTACGGTCTCGCCGTATCAATTGCCCGATGCACTGGGGGATTTGGCCACCACCATCAGCGGGCTGAACACCAACCAGCTGTCGGACTCGCTGGCCACGTTGGCCCATACCTTCTCCGACACGCCCCCAGACCTCAAGGATGCGGTGGCAGGGGTGGCGCGGCTCGCCGAAACGCTCAACACCCGCGATGATCAACTGCGCCGTCTGCTCGACAACGCGGCCCAAGCGACCGGGGTACTGGCCAACCGCACCGACCAGATCGTGAGCTTGGTGGGTGACACCAATGCGCTGCTGGCACAACTGCGGACACAGAGCGCGGCGTTGGATCAACTCTGGGCCAACATCTCGGCGGTCTCCCGGCAGCTGGGTGGGTTCATCGCCGAGAACCGCGCACAGCTGCGGCCGGCGCTCGACAAGCTCAACGGGGTGCTGGCGATCGTCGATGACCGCAAAGAGCGGGTGGCCCAAGCGATCAAGCTGGTCAACACCTACGCGATGTCGCTGGGTGAGTCGATTTCGTCCGGCCCGTTCTTCAAGGCCTATGTCGCCAACCTGTTTCCCGGCCAGTTTGTGCAACCGTTCGTCGATGCCGCGTTCTCCGACCTCGGGCTGGGCCCGGCGACCTTGCTGCCCTCGAAGCGCACCGATCCGCAAACCGGCCAGCCCGGCACCCCGGCGTTGCCCATGCCCTACCCGCGCACCGGCCAGGGCGGCGAACCGAGGTTGCAGCTGCCCGACGCGATCACCGGCAATCCCGGCGACCAAGCGTGCGGGCCGGCGGGCATCGCGTTGCCCGGCCCGGGCTGCTACCCGCACCGCCCACCGCCGCCGGCGCCTGCCCCCGGTGGCCCGCCGCCGGGCCCGCCCGCGCTTGCCCCGCCCGAGTTGGCCGCCACGCCCGAGCCGACCCCCGCGCCGGTCTACCTGCCGGCACCGGGTGAGGCACCGTCATCCCCGCAGCCCGGAGGCCAATCATGATCCGGCGGCTGTCGAACCCGCGCGTGGTGGTGGCCGGCGTGCTGGTCGTGCTGTTGGGTGCGGGCCTGTTCGTCGCGGTTCGCCAGCCCATCCAGACCGACCGCATGACCGTGGTGGCCTACTTCGAGAACAGCACCGGGGTGTTCGCCGGTGATCATGTGCGCATCCGAGGCGTGTCGGTGGGCAGGGTCGAAAAGATCGAACCCGAGCCGCAGCGGGCCAAGGTCACGATGTGGGTCGACGCCAAGTACCGGGTGCCCGCCGACGCCAAGGCCGCGATCCTGTCGCCGCAGCTGGTCACGGCCCGTGCCATTCAGCTGACACCGCCCTACAGCGGCGGGCCGACAATGGCCGACGGGGCGGTCATCGGTCTGGATCGCACCGCGGTCCCGGTGGAATGGGACGACCTGCGGGTCCAACTCGAGCGGGTGACCGAACTGCTCAAACCCGATCAGCCCGGCGGCGTAAGCACGCTGGGTGCGTTGATCAACACCGCCGCAGACAACGTGCGTGGGCAGGGACCGTCCATTCGTGACGCGATACTCAAACTGTCCCAGACGGTGTCGGTGCTGGCCGATCACAGCACCGACGTGTTCGCCACCGTCAAGAACCTCTCGACGCTGGTGTCGGCGCTGCGAGACAGCGCCGATCTGCTCGAAGCGCTCAACCACAACCTGGCCGCGGTCACCGCGCTGCTGGCCGACGACCCCGACAAGGTGGGCCAGGCCGCCGAGGATCTCAACGCGGTGGTCGCCGATGTCGGAGAGTTCGCCGCCGAGCACACCGAGGCGATCGGCACCGCCTCTGACCAGATGGCGTCGATCACCGGCACGCTGGTCGACAGCATCGATGACATCAAGCAGACGCTGCACATCGCCCCGACGGTGTTGCAGAACTTCGCGAACCTCTACGAGCCCGCCAACGGTTCACTCACCGGTGCGCTTGCCATCAACAACTTCGCCGACCCGATTTCGTTTCTGTGCGGCGCGATCCAATCGGCCTCCCGACTGGGCGGCGAGCAATCGGCCAAACTGTGCGCGCAATATATGGCGCCCATCATCAAGAACCGCCAGTACAACTTCCCGCCGATCGGCGAGAACCTTTTCGTCGGCACCCAGGCCCGGCCCAACGAGATCACCTACAGCGAGGACTGGATGCGGCCCGACTTCGTTCCGCCCGCCGCCGAGACGGGGCCCGTAGCGGCGATTGCCACCGATCCGACCGACGGCCTGCCCGGCATGATGACCCCGCCCGAGGCCGGCTCATGACATCGCGATGGCGGGGTCGCAGGGCGGCCAGCCTGCTGCTGGTGGCGATCGTGTCGGTATCGGCAAGTTGTGGTTGGCAGGGGCCCAATTCGTTGCCGCTGCCTGGTGTGCAGGGTAAGGGGCCGGACTCGTTTGTGGTCCAGGCGCAGCTGCCCGATGTCAACAACATCCAACCGAATTCGCGGGTGCGTGTCGCCGACGTCGCGGTCGGGCATGTCACCAAGATCGAACGCCAGGGCTGGCATGCGTTGCTGACCATGCGACTCAATGCCGACGTCGACCTACCGGCCAACTCGACGGCCAAGATCGGTACCACCAGCCTGCTGGGTTCCTTGCACATCGAGCTTGCGCCTCCCACAACCGAACCCCCGAAGGACAAACTGCATGACGGTTCGCTGATTCCGCTGGCCCGTGCCGGCGCCTATCCGAGCACCGAGCAGACGCTGGCCGCGTTGGCGATGGTGCTCAACGGCGGCGGGGTGGGCCAGGTTCAGGACATCACCGAGGCGTTCACCACCGCGATGCGGGGTCGCGAGCACGACGTGCGCAGCTTGATTGGCCAACTCGACGAATTCAGCGCCCACCTCAATGAGCAGACCGGCGACATCGTCGCGGCCACCGACAGCCTCAACCGGCTGGTCGGCACGTTCGCTGACCAGCAGCCCGTGCTGGACCGTGCGCTGGCCACCGTCCCCGACGCCCTCGAGGTGCTCAACGCCGAGCGCGACAACCTCGTGGAAGCCGCTGATCGCCTCGGCGAGTTCAGCGCCCTGACCGTGGACACCGTCAATCAGACCAAGGACAACCTGGTCGAGGAGTTGCGCGACGTCGGACCGGTGTTCGAGTCGCTGGCCAACGCCGGTACCAGCATGACGCGGGCCCTCAGCCTGCTTCTGACGTTTCCGTTTCCCAATGAAACCTTCGAGAACTTCCAGCGCGGCGACTACGCGAATCTGACCGCCATCATCGACCTCACGCTCAGCCGCATCGACCAAAGCATCTTCACCGGCACCCGGTGGGAGTGCGATCTGACCGAACTCGAACTGCAGTGGGGCCGAACCATCGGCCAGTTCCCCAGCCCCTGCACGGCGGGCGGACCCAACAATCTCGGGAATCCGCTGACCGTCGCGTACCGGTGGGACCAGGGGCCTTAGCGTGCACCTGAACCGAAAGATCTGGATCCAGCTGACCATCTTCACCGTGGTCGCGGTTGGCGCGGTCGCGTTGCTGATGCTGCAATTCGTCAGCCTGCCGGCAACGATGTTCGGTGTCGGGCGCTACACGGTGACGATGGAGCTGCCCAAATCCGGCGGGCTCTACGAATCCGGCAACGTCACCTATCGCGGCACCAAGGTTGGCCGGGTGGAATCGGTGCAGCTGACCGACACCGGCGTCGAGGCGGTGCTATCGCTGAAATCGGGTATCGACATTCCCTCAGACCTGCAGGCCGAAGTGCACAGCCAGTCGGCGATCGGCGAATCCTACGTGCTGCTGCTGCCGCGTAACGCCACGTCGCGGCCGCTGCGCAACGGCGACGTGATCAAACTGGCCGACACCTGGGTTCCGCCCGACATCAACGCCCTGCTGGCCACCGCCAACACTGGTCTGGCGGCCATCCCGCGCGACAATCTCAAGACGGTGATCGACGAGTCCTACACCGCCGTGGGCGGACTGGGCCCGGAACTGTCGCGGCTGGTCAAAGGCACCTCCACGCTGGCCATCGATGCCCGCACCAACCTCGACGCGCTGACCACGCTGATCGATGATGCCCAACCTGTGTTGGATTCCCAGACCGCCACTTCCGAGGCGATCGAGGCGTGGGCAACACAGCTGGCTACGGTGACCGAAGAAGTGCGCGATCACGACCAGGCCGTCGCCGGTGTCATCGACGCCGGCGGCCCGGCGGCCGCCCAAACACGACACCTCGTCGAGCGGCTACAACCCGCCCTGCCGATCCTGATGGCCAACCTGGTCTCCGTCGGCCAGGTCGCGCTGACCTATCAGAACGACGTCGAACAACTGCTGGTCGTCTTCCCGCGGGTCATCGAGAACAACCAAGCCGGCATCCTGGCCAACCTGGACACGAAACAGGACTACAAAGGCCAATACCTGAGCTTCAACCTCAACCTCAATCTCCCACCCCCTTGCACCACCGGCTTCCTGCCTGCCCAACAACAGCGCGTCGCCACCTTCGAAGATTCTCCACCGCGGCCCCCCGGTGACCTGTACTGCCGAGTGCCCCAGGACTCCCAGTTCAATGTGCGTGGGGCACGTAACATTCCGTGCGAGACCGTGCCCGGCAAGCGCGCGCCCACGGTGGCGTTGTGCGAGAGCGACGAACAGTATGTGCCCCTCAACGACGGTTTCAACTGGAAGGGCGACCCGAATGCGACGTTGTCGGGCCAGGCGGTCCCCCACCTGCCCCCGGGATCTGCGAACC
>NZ_LQIR01000068.1:0-198352 GCF_001499925.1 Mycobacterium lehmannii | reverse complement strand
GCCCGCCCCGGCCGCATCACTGATCGATTCGACGCGCTTGCGTATGTCCTCGGCGATCTGCCGGTCAACCGAGTCATAGGTGTTGGCGGCGTTGACGACGTTCTGCGCGTACTTCGCTAACTCCGCCTTGACGACCGGCAGCCGCGCGATCGCCGGGTCGACCACTTCATTCACCTTGGCAGCGATCGCCGTCGACAAAGCATCTTCACCCGCCGGCTTGAACGAAGCCGGCGGCTCGGGGATGGCATCCGCGACCGCACGCAACCGCTCACCGGCTTCGAGCACCAGGTCGGTGTCGATTCGCAGCGTCTCAGTCATCGTCATTCCGCGCACGGATCAGCGTCGCGCCGATCGGTTGGCATGCCCCCTCAGGCGTCACCCGGCAAATGCTACCCGACCCCCAGCACCACCCACCGCGCCAATTCTCACCACGCGCGAGCACCCGTTTTGCCGCATATTCCCACGCCCGACACCTTCCTCGAGGCTCCCTGCCACGCACGACGAGTTACCGACCGGCGCCGCGTTGGGCCCGAACCGTCACCGCACAACCGGACACGGCCACACCACCAGCAAACCCCGACTACGCCCGTCGCCGCCCAGAAGCGCTTCCGCTATCGTTCCGCAGATGTCCGACCCCGACTCGAAGACGCTCGACGAGCTTTTCAACCGCATCCTGCACACCGAGGACGACGCCTTGCGCGCCGCGCGCGAGTCCGGCAACGCCGCGGGCATGCCTCCCATCGAGGTGTCCGGCCAACACGGCAAGCTTCTCTATCTATTGGCGTCGCTGTCCTCGGCCACCCGCGTCCTGGAGATCGGCACCCTTGCCGGCTACAGCACCATCAACCTCGCCCGCGGCGTCGGGCCGGACGGCCACGTCGTCACCTTGGAATACGACCCCAAGCATGCCGACATCGCCAAGGAAAACTTCGTCCGCGCGGGCGTACAGGATCGCATCGAGATCATCGTCGGCGCAGCCCTCGACACACTGCCGATGCTGGCCGACCGCGGCGACGTCTTCGATCTGGCCTTCATCGACGCCGACAAGGAGAACAACGTCGCCTACGTCGAATGGGCCATCAAACTTGGCAAGCCAGGCTCAATCATCGTGGTGGACAACATCGCTCGTTTCGGCCGTGTACTCGAGCCGGCAGCCGATGACGCCCAAGCCCGCGCCGTGCGCGAGATGCTCGAGATGATGGGCGACCATCCGCAACTGGAAACCGCCGCGATCCAGACCGTCGGGCTCAAAGGCTGGGACGGCTTCGCCGTCGCCCGCATCGTCGAATAGTCATCTTGACCAGGGCGCCGTCGCGGCCGCGGACGTCAGCGCGCTGACAATCCGATCCTCGTGGGTCGCGAACCGTTCGGTCGGCGCGGGCACCGAGATGGCGACGACGTGTCCGCCGGCGGTACGCCCGGCCACACCGGCGGCCGAAATCCCGACGGTGTGCTCGTCACGGTCGAACGCCACCTCGGTCGACCCGTTCAACAGCGCCGTCGCCGCCTTGCCGTTGGCCGTCGAATCCAGCGGAAAGCGCATGCCGACCGCCGACACCGCGCGCAGCCGATGGGCCGATTCCAGCTGGTCGATGAACAACATCTCGCCGCCCCGCAGCACCGACAGATCGACTGTCTCCTCGGTGGTTGTCGCGACCTGCTCGAGCGTCGGGCGGAACAATGCTGCCAGTCCCGCTACGTCGGCGCTTCCGAGGCCGAGCAGCCGATCCCCGAGCGAGAACCGGCCCTGATCGTCGACCGCCGCGAAGCCGACTTCCACCAATCCGACGAGCAGTCGGCGCGCCGTCGACTTAGCCAGGCCCAGCTGAGCGCCTAGATCCACCAGCCGCAGGCGGCCGGGTGCCGCCGCGATCTCGTCCAGGGCGGCTGCTGCGCGGCGCAGCACCTGAATGCCGTCTTCCCGTCCCGCATCGGTTCGTTCATTTGGGTCCGGACGAGTCACGCCCTCACTATATTGATCCGCATACCGGTTCACAAAGATTCGGTATACGGACCAAGGAGGTCCCCGATGCCACTCCCATCTGGTCGTTCCTTCACCCGCTCCGACGACGGATACGAGGCTGCCCGACGCGCGACCGTCTGGAATGCGCGCACCCCGGCCCGCTATCCCGAAGTGGTGGTCCAAGCCGCAGACGTCGATGACGTCGTCGCCGCGCTGCGCTATGCGGCTGCACACGACCTCCAAGTCGGCGTCCGCTCGGGCGGTCACAGTTGGGCAGGCAATCACGTGCGCGACGGCGGCATGCTGCTCGACGTCAGTCGCCTGAACGACTGCAGCATCGACGCCGAGCGCATGACCGCGGTCGTCGGGCCCGGAAAAGGCGGCAGCCTGCTGGCCGCGGACCTGGAGGCACAGAACCTGTTCTTCCCGGCCGGACATTGCAAGGGCGTGTGCGTCGGCGGATACCTGCTGCAGGGCGGATACGGCTGGAACAGCCGCATTCTCGGACCGGCATGCGAAAGCGTCATCGGACTGGATGTGGTGACCGCCGACGGAGAGCAGATTCACTGCAGTCCGGACAGCCACCCCGAGATGTACTGGGCCGCACGAGGTTCAGGGCCTGGATTCTTCGGTGTGGTGACCGCGTTCCACCTCAAGGTGTATGCGCGCCCTGCCATCTGCGGCAGCAGCCTCTACGTGTATCCGATCGAGTTTGTTGACGAGATCTTCACGTGGGCCAGGGCTATCAGCGCCGACGTCGACCGACGGGTGGAGCTGCAGATCGTCGCGTCCAAAAGCGTGCCCGGCGCCGGAATCGAGCAGCCCGGGATCGTCATGGCGTCACCGGTGTTCGCGGATTCGGAAGACGAAGCGTCGCAAGCGTTGGCGCTGCTCGATACCTGCCCGGTGCGCGACCGGGCCGTCGTCGCGGTCCCATACGCGCCCGCCGACCTCGCGACTTGGTACGCGGGGGTGATGAGCAACTATCCGACCGGCTACCGCTACGCCGCCGACAACATGTGGACGTCGGCATCCGCGGACGACCTGCTGCCCGGGATCCGCCGCATCATCGACACCCTGCCCCCGCACCCGTCGCACTTCCTGTGGTTGAACTGGGGCCCTTCGCCGGCCCGCCAGGACATGGCGTACAGCCTCGAGGACGACATCTACCTCGCCTTGTATACGGTGTGGCGCGACGCCGCTGACGACGATCGCTACGCGGACTGGGCCTGCTCGAACATGGCGGCCATGGCGCATCTGGCCACGGGCATCCAACTCGCTGACGAGAACCTCGGACAGCGACCGGCCCGATTCGCCACCGACGACGCGATGGCCCGCCTCGACCGCGTGCGCGCGCAGTACGACCCCGACGGGCGGTTCCACAGCTGGATGGGCAGGGTGTGACATGAAGTCCTACCTCGGTTACCGCGATGATGACATCGACGTCGAGTTCGCGGCGTTCTACAACCCCGAGATGTCGGCCCTTCCACGACATGTCGTCGAGGCATTGGAGCACGGCCCTCAGGCCGAGCCGACACTTCCGGCGTTCGACGATCTCGTCGCGATGCGCGTCGACGGATACCAACAGACCGAGAACGGATACGGCGTTCTGCGTGACGGCGGCATTCAGGTGTCGGTTCGCACCGACATGCCCGGTGTCACACCGGCCATGTGGGACTGGTGGTTCGGGTGGCACGGCCACGATTCACGCCGCTACAAACTGTGGCATCCCCGCGCGCACGTGTCCGCCCGGTGGGACGACGGCGGTGGTGAAGGCGGGTACGTCGGTCGGACATCTCTAGTGGAGGAGTACCTCGGCTCGTCCTTCACCCGGCCTGCGATCCGGTTCGTGCAGCCGTCCGAGCTGGGCCTGGGCGACCTGAGCGACGGTGTGGCGATCTGCGCGCGGCTCGGATCGGGCGACATTCCTGTCGATGTCGGCTGGCTGGTGCACCAGGTCCGCGGGACACCGGACGGCGCCGAGATGCGTTCGCGGTTCTGGATGGGAGGCAGGCATGTCGGCGTTCGGCGCGGTAATCGATTGACTGACAGGGTAATTCGTCCGGTCGCGGCGCGACAGCTTCCGGATCCGCGCGACTTGATGGTGCACTGCGCGCAGGAGATGAACCACCTCGCCGGATTCCTGCCCGAACTCTTCGATCGATTCTCCGGGCACTGATCGTCTCGACGTGCTACCCAGTCCTATGTCGAAAACGTTGCCGGCAGCCGTCTTTGCCGCCGCAGCCGTGGTCGTGGCGCCCGTCGCATACGCGGACCGCGCCGAACCGCCGCCGCTGTACGGGTTCTACGACGTCTTCATCGACTTCTCGAAGCAGACGTTCAACGGTCGGCCGACGCCGATGACCCCGATCAACGTACCCGTCGAGTTGACGACTCGTTGCGACGTCGACGGGTGTGTGGCGCGCTGGAACAACGAGGACGACCATGCCCGCAACCCGGGGGCTCCGCCGGTCTACGAATACCGGTGGACCGGCGACCGTTGGTCGACAAGCGGTGAGTATCCCTATATGTGCGATCGCCACGACCCGACCAGCGCCGTGAAAGCCACCCGCTCGGACTACCTGATGCCCAACCCGGACGGCAGCTTCTTCGGGGAGCGGACCCTCGTCATCGAGGGGGCCGGGTGCTCGGGAGAAGGTCCGGGCACCCACTGGCTGCCTTTCTCCCTGACTCCGATCGATCCGCCGCCCACCTAGTCGTTTAGCCCGCCACCGACCGGGGCATCAGCCAGAGATGGACTTCGGATTCCGACGCGGGATGCCGACGGTGGAATTACTCAGCGACGCTGCCCCCGAAGCCGTGTGGGACGTAATCACCGACCTCGACACGTGGCCGAAGTGGGGTCCGACCGTGTCGGGCGCCGAACTGGACGAGGGCGGCGCCATGCACCTCGGCTCACAAGGCAGGGTGTTCACGCCGGTCGGTGTGGCGCTGCCGTTCACCGTCACCGAATTCCGCCCCGGCCGCTGCTGGGCGTGGAAGGTCGCAGGCGTCGGCGCAACGCGCCATGAGGTGATTGCTGAAAATGGCGGATCCCGAATCGTGTTCGGCGTGCCGTGGTGGGCGACCGCGTACCTTCCTGTGTGTGCGATCGCCCTGCCGCGCATAGCCTGGCTAGCGTCCGCGCGCCGAACCCGCTGATTCCGCGACATCCGACGCTGCTCTGTGTTATCCAGAGCCCCTAGAGTTCTCAGTCCGCCGAGGGCTCCGGTCGAAGGAGCTCCGGTGAAGTCGAAAGCATTGTCCGTCGCCGTGGGCCTCGGCTGCAGCGCAGTGGCACTGGCACCTCTGGCCATCGCCGACCGCCCCGAGCCGGTACCGATCTACGGCTACTACAACGCTCTACTCGATCACGCGAGACAGACGTTCAACGGTGCACCGGCTTCGGCGGGTCCGGCCACCCAGCTCGGCCTCTTCACCACGCACTGCGACGTCAACGGCTGCCTCTCCCGCTGGTTGAGGGAGACGGAAATCTCCCAAGACCCGAACGCGCCAGCGCAATTCGAATACCGGTGGAACGGTGACCGGTGGGAGTCCGCCGGTGACTACCCCTTCTACTGCAATCCCGACGGAAGCGGCGGCACCGTGACGACGCAGCGTTCGGACTGGCTCAAGCCCAACGGCGACGGCAGCTTCTCCGGTGAGCGCACATTCACCGTGCCCGCACCGGGATGCCCGGGCCAGGGGCCCGGCACGTACTGGCTGCCCATCACGCTGACGCCGACCGATCCTCCGCCGCCTCGATAGCGCACTCGAGCAGCCAGCGTTCGTGAAGCCAGCGCTATCCGCAGACCGCGCCGACGGCTGCCGATCCGACCAGCTTGGTGTACTTGGCCAGCACGCCGGTCGTGTATCGCGGTGGCAGCGGCTCGAAACCGGCCTTGCGGGACTCGAACTCGGCGGGATCGACGAGGATGTCAAGAGTGCCGTTGGCGACGTCGAGCCGGATGCGGTCACCGTCGCGGACAAATGCGATCGGCCCACCGTCGACGGCCTCCGGCGCGATATGGCCCACACACAGGCCCGTCGTGCCGCCGGAGAACCGTCCGTCGGTCATCAACAGCACATCCTTGCCCAAACCGGCGCCCTTGATCGCGCCGGTGATCGCCAGCATCTCGCGCATCCCCGGCCCGCCCTTGGGGCCTTCGTACCGGATCACGACGACGTCGCCGTGTGTGATCGTCCCGTCTTCCAGCGCGTCCAGCGCCGCCCGCTCGCGTTCGAAAACCCTTGCTGTGCCCTCGAACACGTCCGAGTCGAAGCCTGCCGACTTCACCACCGCGCCCTCGGGCGCCAGCGAACCGTGCAGGATCGTGATGCCGCCGGTCGGGTGGATCGGGTTGTTCATCGCCCGCAGCACCTTGCCGTCCGGGTCCGGGGGAGCGATGTGCGCCAGGTTCTCGGCCATCGTCTGACCGGTCACCGTCAGGCAATTGCCGTGCAGCAGACCGGCATCGAGCAGCGCGCGCATCACGACGGGCACACCGCCGATCTCGTCGACGTGCTTCATCACGTGCCGGCCGAACGGCTTCACATCGGCCAAGTGCGGCACCTTCTGGCCGACCCGCGTGAAATCCTCCAGGGTCAGCTTGACGTTGGCCTCGCTGGCGATCGCCAGCAGGTGCAGCACCGCGTTGGTCGAACCGCCGAACGCCATCACGACCGCGATCGCGTTCTCGAACGCCTCCTTGGTCAGGATGTCGCGGGCGGTGATGCCGCGGCGCAGCATCTCGACGACGGCCTCACCGGAGCGGCGGGCGAAGTCGTCGCGGCGCTTGTCGATGGCCACCGGAGATGCGCTGCCGGGCAACGACATTCCGAGAGCTTCGGCGGCTGAGGCCATGGTGTTGGCGGTGTACATGCCGCCGCAGGCGCCCTCACCCGGGCAGATGGCACGCTCGATGATGTCGACGTCCTCACGCGACATCAGCCCGCGTGCGCACGCTCCGACCGCTTCGAAGGCGTCGATGATCGTGACTTCCTTCTCGGTCCCGTCGGTCAGCTTGGCCGTGCCCGGCATGATCGAGCCGTTGTAGAAGAACACCGACGCCAGATCCAGCCGCGCCGCTGCCATCAACATGCCGGGGATCGACTTGTCGCAACCGGCCAGCAGCACGGTGCCGTCGAGGCGCTCGGCCTGCACGACGGTCTCGACGCTGTCGGCGATAACCTCGCGCGACACCAGCGAGAAATGCATGCCCTCGTGGCCCATGGAGATGCCGTCGGACACCGAGATGGTCCCGAACTCCAGCGGGAAGCCGCCGGCGGCGTGCACGCCGCCCTTGACCGACTGCGCGAGTCGCTGCAGCGACATGTTGCACGGCGTGATCTCGTTCCACGACGATCCGACGCCGATCTGGGGTTTGGCCCAGTCGTCGTCGCCCATGCCAACCGCGCGCAGCATCCCGCGGGCGGCGGCCTTCTCCAGGCCGTCGGTGACGTCGCGACTGCGAGGCTTTATGTCGGGCTCCGCCTGACGGCGGGCTTCGGTGCCGGGAGTTTCTGAGGGCATCAAACAAGTATGCCTCCGGTGTTTTGCCCCGGCCAAACCGTTATCTATACCCCGGTGGGGTATCCGGTACCATCGGGTTCATGACGTCGCTGATCGCTCGCCTCACCGCCATCCTGGTCGCCCTCGCCACCGCGATGTTGCTCACATCGTGCACCAGCAGCCCGGCCTCTGACGGACACACCGACCACGAGCATTCCGACGAACCGGTGATCAGCGGTCAACCGGCCGGCTACAACGCCGACGATGTCGCGTTTGCGAAGAACATGATTCCGCACCACGAGCAGGCCGTCGAACTGTCGGCGATGGTTCCGGACCGTTCCACGAATCCGGAGGTGAAGGCGCTGGCCGACCAGATCTCGAAGGCTCAGGAGCCCGAGATCCGCACGATGCAGGTGCTGCTCGTCCAGTGGCAGGAGAACCCCGACGCCGATACCGGCCGGGGCGGGCACGAGGGCCACGGCGGCGCGATGCCGGGCATGGTCGACGACACCACCATGGCCAAGCTTCAAACACTCTCGGGCCCCGAGTTCGACACCCTGTGGCTGCAGTCGATGATCGCCCACCACCAGGGTGCGATCGACATGGCCCGCGCGGAACTCGCCAACGGCGAGAACGTCGACGCCAAGCGGTTGGCTCAGACCATCGTCGATACGCAGCAGGCCGAGATCGACCAGATGAATCAGATGTTGAGGGGCTGAAGATGACTACGGCGCATGGCTATTCGCAACAGAAGGAAAACTACGCCAAGAGGTTGCGTCGGATCGAGGGGCAGGTTCGCGGCATCGCGAAGATGATCGAGGACGACAAGTACTGCATCGACGTGCTCACCCAGATCAGCGCCGTCAACAGCGCGCTGCAATCGGTCGCGCTCGGCCTGCTCGACGAGCATCTCGGGCACTGCGTGGCCCAGGCGGTCGCCGAAGGCGGTGACCAGGCCGACACGAAGCTGGCCGAGGCCTCCGCCGCCATCGCGCGGCTGGTGCGCTCCTAGCCGCCCAGGGCCTCGTCGATCCGCCTGACCTTCGCCGTCAGCTGATCGGTGTGGCCGGGGCGGATGTCAGCCTTGAGCACCAGGCTCACCCGCGGTGCGGCCGCGGCCACCGCGTCGACGGCCCTCTTCACGACGTCCATCACCTCGTCCCAGTCGCCCTCGATGTTGGTGAACATCGCGTTGGTCTCGTTCGGAAGCCCCGACTCGCGAACCACCTTGACCGCGTCGGCGACCGCGTCGCCCACGCTGTCGTCGCCGCCTGTCGGGCTCACGCTGAAAGCCACAATCATGCGACCAGCCTGCCATCGGCAGGCCCGATCGAGTCATGCCTGCTGCCGGCAGACCGAGCGATCCGGTAGCTGTTGTTAACAGTGAGCGCCCATGACCGATGAACAATGCAGGTCACGAGTGTGGATTGAGCGTTTGCCCAAGATGAAGGGGCCCGCCAATGGCCGGGGACGCCCGAGGCGTTATGCCACACTGGTTGGAGTTCTGCGACTGGGAGGTTGTGTATGCGCAGGGTAAAGCGCAGTCGGCTGCTCACTGCGATAGCGGCGGCGAGCGTCGTCGGGGGGATGCTCGCGAGCCCGTCAGCACTCGCTCAGCCGGGTGTTCCGCCGCCACCACCGCCGGCGCCGGTCGATCCGGCCGTCGCCGCGGCGCCGCCACCCGCGCCGGTATTCCCGCCGCCTCCGCCGCCACCGGCGGACCCGTTCGCCGCACCAGCGCCACCGGCGCCGCCGGCCCCAGCTGCCGAGGCTCCGCCGCCTCCGCCGCCGTCGAACCCGTTCTTCGCCCCGCCCGATCCGCTGGCTCAGCAGCAGCCGATTCCGGAGGGCACCCCGGCCGGACAGAATCCGACGCCGTATGTCGGCGCACCGGTGTTCGCGCCGCCGTCCTTCAACCCGACCAACGGTTCGATCGTCGGCGCCGCCAAGCCGATCTACATCAACTTCCAGCGGCCGATCGCCAACCGCAAGATGGCCGAGGACGCGATCCACATCTCGTCGGTGCCGCCCGTTCCCGGCCGGTTCTACTGGACCAGTGACACCCAGGTGCGGTGGCGTCCACAGGATTTCTGGCCCGCGGGCACGAAGGTCAACATCGACGCTTCGGGCACCAAATCCAGCTTCACCGTGCCCGAACAGCTCGTCGCGACTATCGACAACGACACGCTGCAGATGCAGGTGCACCGCAACGGCGAACTCGAGAAGACGTTCCCGGTGTCGATGGGCAAGAAGGGCCACGACACCAAGAACGGCACCTATTACGTGCTGGAGAAGTTCGCCGACATCGTGATGGACTCGTCGACGTACGGCGTGCCCGTGGACTCACCCGAGGGCTACAAGCTCAAGGTGAAGGACGCGGTGCGCATCGACAACAGCGGCGTCTTCGTGCACAGCGCCCCGTGGTCAGTCGGTTCTCAGGGCGAGAGCAACGTCAGCCACGGCTGTATCAACCTGAGCCCGGCCAACGCGAAGTGGTTCTTCGACAACTTCGGCAGCGGTGACGCCGTGGTGATCAAGAACTCGACCGGTATCTACAACCAGCCCGACGGCGCATCCGACTGGCAGATGTTCTAAGGCGGTTTGGGTGCAGTTGGTCGCGGTGAGCGCGACCAACTACACCGAAATCCCTAGTTCCAGATGTGTACTCGCTGTTCGGGTTCCAGGTAGAGCGCGTCGTCCTCGGTGACGTCGAACGCCTCGTAGAACGCATCCATATTGCGGATGACGCCGTTGCAGCGGAACTCCGGCGGTGAGTGCGGGTCGATCGCGAGACGCCGGATCGCTTCGGCGTCACGCGATTTCGTCCGCCACACCTGAGCCCAGCCGAAGAACACCCGCTGCTCGCCCGTCAGCCCGTCGAGGACCGGCGCGGGCTCACCCTTCAGCGACAGTCGGTAGGCCAACAGCGCGATCGACAGCCCGCCGAGGTCACCGATGTTCTCGCCGACGGTGAACGCGCCGTTCACATGCGGAACAGGGGAGTGCCCGTTTCCTAACTGCCGGGGCACGTACTCGTCGTACTGCTCGATCAACTTCTTTGTGCGCGCGCCGAACTCGGTGCGGTCCTCGTCGGTCCACCAGTCGACCAGGTTGCCGTCACCGTCGTACTTGGCGCCCTGATCGTCGAATCCGTGCCCGATCTCGTGGCCGATGACCGCACCGATACCACCATAATTGGCGGCGTCGTCGGCGTCGGCGTCGAAGAAGGGCGGCTGCAAAATCGCTGCGGGGAAGACGATCTCGTTCATGCCGGGGTTGTAGTAGGCGTTGACGGTCTGTGGCGTCATGAACCACTCGTCGCGGTCGACGGGCCCGCCGAGCTTGCGTAGCTCCCGCTCGTACTCGAACGCGTAGCCGCGACGGTAGTTGCCGTAGAGGTCGTCGCGCTCGATCACCAGGCCCGAATAGTCCCGCCACTTCTTCGGATATCCGATCTTCGGCGTGAACTTGTCCAGCTTGGCCAGCGCCTTCTCCCGCGTCTGCGGCGTCATCCACTCCAGCGAGTTGATGCTCACGCGGTAGGCCTCGCGGACGTTGTCCACGAGCTCGTCCATCCGCTCCTTGGCGTACGGCGGGAAATGCCGCTCCACGTAGAGCTTTCCGACCGCGTCGCCCAGCAGCCCTTCCACCACCGACACCGCGCGCTTCCACCGGTCGCGGATCTGCTCGGTGCCCGAGAGCCTGCGGCCGTAGAACGCGAAGTCCTCGGCGACGAGGTCGTCGGTCAGCAGGAAGGCGCGGGCATGGATGACGCGCCACCGCAGCCAGCTCTTCCAGTCCTCCAGGTCCCCGCCGGACCACTCGGCGGCGAACGCGGTGAGGTAGTCGGGCTGTCGCACAACGACTTCGTCCGGCCGGCTGCGGTCCCCGAAAACGTCGGTGCCCAGCCCGGACACCCAGCCGGACCAGTCGAAGCCCGGCGCTTCGGTAGGCAGGTCGGCGAAGGCGCGCAGGTTGTAGGTGAGGTCGGCGTCGCGCCGCTTGACGACGTCCCAGTGCGCGGCGGCCAGCTTGGTCTCCAACGCCACGATCCGTGCGGCGGTTTCGGCGTGATCGCCTGCGCCGTACACCAACTCGAACATCGCCGTGATGTGCTGCGGATATGCGGCGAGGATTTCGGCGTGCTGTTCGTCGCGGTAGTACGACTCGTCGGGCAGGCCCAGGCCCGACTGGGTCAGGTGCAGCAGGTAGCGCGTCGAGTCCTTGGAGTCGGTATCGACGTAGACGCCGGTTCCGCCGCCGATTCCGGTGCGCTGCAACGCGCCGAGCACGCGCGCCAGCGACTCGGGGGAGTCGGCAGCGTCGATCGCCGCCAATTCCTCGAGCAGCGGTTGCACACCCCGCGCGGCGACGGCCTGCTCGTCCATGAAGCTGGCGTACAGATCGCCGATGCGCTGCTGGTCGGTGCCCGTCTCCGCGTTCGCCGCCGCCGCCTCGGTGATCAGATCACGCACGTGTTCCTCGGCGCGGTCGTACAGCAAGCGGAACGCACCGTCGGTGGCTCGGTCGCCGGGCATCTCGTACTCGGTCAGCCAGCGACCGTTCACGTGGCCGAACAGGTCGTCTTGCGGGCGGGCGTCGGCGTCGACGTAGCTGAGGTCGATGCCGGATCTGATTGTTTCTACCGTCACCCCACCAGGGTGCCAGAACGCGCGGCCTGCTCCCCGGGTCGCTGCGGCACCGCCAGACCCGCCAGCGTCTCGGCGATGCGGTCGAAGGCGTTCTCCCCGCGGATCTCGCGGCTCAACCGGCGCGCCGCGGCGCGGTAGGCGCCGGTGCCGAGGACCGCGTCGAGCGCGCCGACGATCTCGGCGCGGTCGGGCCGTGAGGTGCCCAGGTTGATCCCGGCCCGCGCGTAGCCCACACGGGCGGCGACCTCCGGTTTGTCGGCCGAACCGCCCGCGACGATCAGGGGGATGCCATGCGAGAGCGCCTGATGCACGCCGCCGTATCCGCCGTTGGTGATCATCACGTCGACGTGTGGCAGGAGTTCGGCATAGGGCAGGAAGTCGGTGATGCGCGCGTTGGCGGGCACGGGGCCGGGAAGCGTCGTGCGCCCCTCGCGCCCGGTCGTCGCCACCACCAGCAGATCTTCGCGGTCGGCGAGCGCCTCGACCGTGGGCACGACGAGCGCGTCGAGGTCATCGTTGTCCCACGTGCCCTGGCTGACGTGGACGACCGTGCGCGATTCGCCGGCCGGATCCCACGGCAGTCCCTGCTTCTGAGCGGCGGGTTTCGGTATCACCGGGCCGGTGTAGGAGACGTTCGCGGGCAGATCGCTGCGGGGATACTCCAGCGACGGCACCGTGAACTGCAGAAGCCGGTCGGCGAGCACGGGCCAGTCCGTCAGGAACACCGGAGACGGCGGGGCGCCGACGGCGGCGAGCGCGGCGTTCAAGTCGGCACGGACGTCGCCGAACAGCACCCGGTGCGTCACCCAGGTCATCGGTTCGTAGTTGGTGTTCGAACGCGGCGCCCACGCGGTCCCGAACGGCGGCGCGTCGGCGCTCGACAGGGTCAACGGGCCGACCCCGCACACCAGGATCCACGGCCGGGGCCGGTGGCCGGTCAACAGCGGCAGGGCGCCGGTGAAGGCGACATCGCACAGCACCGCGTCGAAGTGGTCGCGCTGAAGCGCCTTACGCAACGACCAATACTGCGCAGCCAGTGGCTCGATGAACACCGAGCGCATCTCGGCGCGCCCTCGATACCAGCGGTCGAGCAACCCGGGTAGAGCACGCAAGCCGCTGTCGTCTCGCTTCGGCCGAGCCGCGTCGGGCAGCTCCAGCGCAGCCAGCCCCCGCTCGAGGACCGCATCTTCGTGTTCGGCGCCCGTCAGCACGGTCACGCGGTGACCGCGCTCTCGCAGGTCGGCGCCGACGTGCAGCAGTGGCATGACATGCCCGGGGATCGGGCTGGCGGAAATCAGGTAGTGGGCCACGCATCCCTTTCACTTCGCGGTCGCAAGCCTGCATACCCGTCTTCTCGTATCCCCAGCATTCGGCGGGTGTGACATTGACCGCTCACGGGCGTTCGGCCCACAGGCCGGTACCCTCACGCGCATGCCCGAGGACGAGCCCACCGCAGTCGAGGACGGTTCCGTCTTCACCAAGTACGGCATCGCATCGGCGGTACTGGGGCTGGTCGCGGTGGTGGCGGTAGCGCTGGCCGCCCTGATCTGGACCCAGCACCACGACCACACCGACGAGTTGCGTTACCGCGCCCGCGTCATGCAGACCGCGGTCGACTGGACCAACGTGCTGATCAACATGAACAAGGACACCGTGCAGGCTGACATGATCCGGCTGCACGAAGGTACCGTCGGCCAACTGAACGCGGACTTCGACGCCGCCGTCGAGCCGTACCGCAGGCTCGTGCAGACCCTGCAGTCGCGCACCAGCGGGCAGATCGACTCGGTCGCCGTCGAGTCGATCTATCACCCGCCGCCCGGCCCGGACGGGGCGCCGCCTCGCCGACCCCAACCCGAGATCTCGGAGTTCGCGTCGCGCACCGACACCGTCATGGTGGTGGCGACATCGGTCAGCGAGAACGTAGGCGGCAAAGAGCCAAGGACCGTGCGCTGGAATCTGCGGCTCGATGTCTCCGATGTGGACGGCAACCTGATGATCTCGCGCTTGGAGCCGATCCGATGAGGAACGTCTTGCGGGTCGCCGCGTTCGACGTGGCGCCTCCGCTGGCCGCGATCGCGGCGCTGGTGTACATCGGCATCGCGCTGGCGTGGCCGCTGTGGTGGGTGTCGGTCTGCTCGGTGCTGTGCTTGTTGATCGTCCAAGGCGTGGTGGTCAACGTGGTGCTGGCGCGCCGCGATGCGGTGACGGTCGGCACCGACGACGACGGTCCTGGCCTGCGGCTGGGAGTGGTCGCTGTCGCGACGGTGGCGGTGGTGGCTGCGGTGCTCGTCGGCTATCTGGAGTGGACGGTGCCCGATCGCGCGCTGCGCAACGACAGCGCCGAGGTCGTCGGCATCGCCAGCAGTGTGGCCGAAGCGTCGGCGACGTTCACCCCGCAGAGTCCGACGGCGTCGATCGACCGGGCGGCGGCGATGATGTCTCCGGAACGCGCTGATGCGTTCAAGAATGAGTTCGCCACGGTGGCAAAGGATTTGGCGAACCGCAACGTGTCGGCCCAGGCGAGTACCGTCTCGGCGGGCGTCGAGGCGATCGGCCCGGACGCCGCGAGCGTCGCGGTGATCCTGCACGCCACGCAGAGTTCGCCGGGAAAGCCGGCGGACACCGCGGTGCTGGCGCTGCGGGTCACGTTGTCAAAGACCGACGGCCGGTGGTTGGTCGACAACGTGTCGCCGATCCACGCGCGGTGAAGGGGCTAGCGGAGCAGCCGGGCGTGGTCGACCTTGATGCAGCGGTCCATCACGACCTGTAATCCAGCCGCCTCGCCGTCACGGGCGACCTGCTCGTCCCACAGGCCGAGTTGCAGCCACAGCACCTTGGCCCCGACGGCGATGGTGTCCTGCAGCACCTCCGGCAGGTGCTCACGCCTGCGGAACACGTCGACGAGGTCGGGCACGACCGGCAGATCGGCCAGCGACGGATAGACCGGGGTGCCCTCGATGTCGCTGACCGTCGGATTGACCAGAAACAGGTCGTAGTCGGCGGCGGCCTTGAGGTAGGTCCAGATCTCGTGGCTGGCGCGGTCGGGGTTCGGCGACGCGCCGACGATCGCCACCGAGCGGGTCTGCCGCAGAATCTGTTCGAGGTCCATTCCCGGCGTATACCCAGCGGGGTCCGTCAACCGTGGGGCCGGCTCGAACGCATCCGGGCGAACCGCTCGGACAGCCGCTTCATCCGCACCATCAACGCCGCCGACGGGCTCGTCTGGCCGCTGAGGAACGACGCGAACTCCTCGGGGGGCACACCGATCCGCGATGCGAACTCCTGGTGTCCCAGCCCGGAGTGCTCCAACAGCGCTTGGATGTGACGGGCCACCTCCGCGCGCTCGTTGGCCTCCAGGTGTTCGCGCGTGCGGGTGAGAACCTCGGCCAGCGCCTTTGACACGCCGTATGGCCGCGCGGTCTCGAGGACCTCCTCGACCTGACGCGCGGTACGGCCGAACGGGTCCCGCTTGATCGCCGCGACGATGCGTTGCCAGACGGCGAGATCATCGGTCTCCAGCGCCGCGCGGATGGCCGCGGTCGGCCAGAATTCGACCGGGCGCTCGTCGGCGGACGACGTCGCGGGCGGCCTCGGGCTCTGCTCCGCGGAGACAGCCTCTCGGCGGCGGGTATCCCGGACGTCGGGAGTCACCGTCACCTCGCCTCCTCCAGCATCGCGACCGCCACCGAAAGGCAGCGCTCTCGAACTTTTGCCCACTCGGCCTCCGCCTCCGGACCGGACATCCGGGTGTCGTGCTCGTCCGAAGGCGCAGGGTCGGCCAGTCGGCGCACCAGCTGAGTCGCCACCCACTGCTTTCTTGACTGTGATCCAGAGTAGTACCGGTCCATTGTGCTCAACACTTCCGCCGCTGTGCGCGTGTCCATGCACTCGACCAGATCGGCGAATTCCGCGTAGTCGCGCGTGGTGTTGCGACACATGATGAGGTAACCCTTCAGCCGCAGCGTCTCCGCGCCCGTCGGGATCTGCAGCCGGTCGCCGGTCGGCAGTTGGACGTTGGTGGTTTCCATCGGGCTGCGCCGCTCCATCGTGGCGTGCTCGCACTCCGATGCGGTCTCCAGCGCGTCCAGGGCCACCGCCAACCGGCCCCGCCACATCGTCACCGGATGCACGGGGGGCGGGGCGGTGGCCAACGCGGTACCTCCGCCGCCACCGCGGTGCCCGGCGTTGAGCCGCCCGATGCTGCGCATCTTCGTGGTCGGCGCGTCCGGGCTGCAGCCGCTGAAGGCCAACGGGTCGGCGACCGTGACAGCTTGCGGTACAAGGGTTTTCAGCTTCGCCGCCGACTTGACGACAGTGCGCAGCTCGGAGCCCGTCGGTCCCAGCGACGAGAGGTCGTCGGGGATGATGATGAGATCGGGGGTGTCCACCTTGGGCAGGGGCTTCTCGAAATCCACCGACGGCAGTATGCGGGCCAGCCAGTGCGGCAGCCACCAGTTCCACTCGTCGAACATGGCCATCAGAGCCGGCACCAGGACGAGCCGAACCACCGTCGCGTCGACCGCGATCGCCACCGCGCAGGCCACCCCCAGCTGAGCGACCAGCGGCATGCCCGCGAACGCGAACCCGATGAACACCGCGATCATGATGAGTGCGGCGCTGGTGATGGTTCGCGCGCTGGTGCTCACGCCGTAGGCCACCGCGTCGCGCGTGTTGCGGGTCAGCAGGAAGCGCTCACGGATTCGGGTGAGCAGGAAGATCTCGTAGTCCATGGACAGGCCGAACGTCATCGCCAGGACCAGCGGCGGGATCGTGCTGTCCAGCGACGAGATCCGGTCGAAGCCCAGGTCTTCGAGCCAGCCCCACTGGAACACCGCCACCAGGCTGCCGTAGGCGGCGGCCACCGACAGCACGGTCATCAGGACGCCCTTGAGCGCCAGGACCACCGAGCGGATCGCGACGAGCAGCATCAGGAATGCGATCAACGCCACGAAGAGGAACACGAGGGGCTGAGTGGCGGAGACCCGGTCGTCGAAGTCCTTGATCAGCGCGGTTGGCCCGCCGACGTCGATCTGCACGTTCTCGGTGCCGGGCGTCGACGGCAACTCCGCGCGCATCCAGTCGACCGTCTCGCGCGCGCCCATGTCCTCGGGGTCGACCGACAGCACCGCCGACAGCAGCGCGTGCCGGTAGTCCTCGCCGAACGACGGCGGGCTGACCGACACCACGTTCGGGCCCTGCGCCATGCGCTGGCGAATCGCGTCGAGCAGCGGTTCCTTGGCGGGCGCCGATGCCGCGTTGCCGTCGGGGAAGGCCACCAGCACCCGGACCGGGCCGAGCGCTCCGGGGCCGAGCGCCTCGGCCGCGGCGTTGACGCCGCCGCGGATCTCGTGGGTCGGCTCGAACTGACGCTGCATGCTGTTACCGAGCATCATCGAGAACGCGGGCGCGGCCAGGGCGATCAGCAGCGCGGCGGCGGCCATCGCCGACAGCCACGGCCTGCGCATCACCCAGCCGGTCCAGCGCGTCCAGAAGCGTGACTGGGTGGCTTCGGGGCGTCTCGACCAATGCAGGTACGACGAGCGTCGCGCCGCCGACCGCCCGAATGTCGCCAGCACGGCCGGTGTCAGCGTCGTGGAGGTGAGCACCGCGACCGCGACCGCGAGGATGGCGCCGGTGGCCATCGACTCGAGCACGGGCGTCTGGATGAGGTAGATCCCGGTCACCGAGGCGATCACGGTCAGCCCGGACAACACCACCGCCAGCCCCGACGTGGCCATTGCGGCGTCGGCGGCCTGCTCCGGCTCGCGCCCGGCGCGCAGTTCCTCGCGGAATCGCATGAGGATGAACAGCGAGTAGTCGATCGCCACCGCGATGCCGAACATCGACACCGTCGACGTCACGAACACCGACATCGTGGTGAACATCGACAACAGGTAGACGATCCCCATCGTCACCACGACGGTGCAGATGCCCAGCATCAGCGGCACGGCCGCCGCGGCCAGCGACCCGAACACCGCGAGCAGGACGATCAGGACGATCGGCAGGTTCCACCGCTCCGCCTGGGCGATGTCGTGTTTGGTGGCCTGCGTCGCGGCCGCGCCCAGAGCGCCCTGGCCGATGACGTACAGCTTGACCCTGCCGTTCTCGATCTCGCCGGGGTCCTCGCCGTCGATCCCGACCTTCTGGCGCAGTTGTTTGGCGACGTCGACCGCGCCGGTGTTGTCGAAGTCCAGCTGCAGGGTGATGACGTAGGGCCGATCGGGCTGCGGCGGGGGCTGTTGCGGGTTCGGAGCGATCTTCACGCTGGGCACCTCGGCGGCCAGGCGTTCCAGGTGTGCGACCGCGGCGTTCATGTCCTCGTACGAGGCATCTGCGCGCGGTGCGGCGACCAGCGCCAGCGGTGAGGCGCCCTGGTCGGGGAAGTACTCTTCGAGTTCGCGCTGCACGCGCAGCGACTGGGATCCTTCGACCTCGAAGCCGCCACCGGTGAGGTGGCTCGACTGGTTGAGCGCCAGCCAGATCGACGGGACGAGCAGGAGCACCCATACGGCGAAAACCGCCCAGCGATATCTGCGCAGTTTGCTACTCAAGCGCAACATGAATTGCTGGATTGGATCCCCCGCTTTCTCCCCGGCGTTTCGTAGCCGAAGCGTACAACAACCTGCGGTAAGGTGCCGGTCCCTTCGGCCTGCTCCCATAGTGCCTGAGCGATCCGCCAGCAACGCCTCACGATGTCCCAATTCGTTCTCGCGACCAAGCCGAACGGCGTTACCGCCACCCTGCGCATCGAGTCCGTTGCCCCCGCTGGATTGGCGGGGGTGAGGCGACCGGTGGCAGGATGTGGCTCGGCCGTTTTCGGCGTCGGGGACTGATTGCCGTCCATCGCGAGAGCATTTGCGGACCGGTCGAGATCGTCTGCGAATCGTTAGGAGTTGTCATGAAAACGACCACCGGGCTGATGCGTCGCCGCGTCGTCGGCGTCGTCGCTGCCTCTGTCGCGGGCGGGGCCGTGTCGGTCGCGCTGGTGTTGCCGGCCCTGTCGTCTGCTCCGTCGGCGACCGCCGCCAAGGACCCGTGCGCCGCCAGCGAGGTCGCCAGGACGATCGGCGACGTCGCCACCTCGACCGGTGACTACCTCGACGCGCACCCGCAGACCAACCAGGCGTTGACGACGATCTCCAAACAGCAGGCCGGGCCGCAGTCGCTGGGCGCGCTGAAGGCGTACTTCGACGCCAACCCCGAGGTCGCCGAGGACTTGCAGCAGCTGCAGCAGCCGCTGGCCAGCCTGTCGGGTAAGTGCAAACTTCCGCTCACGCTGCCCCAGGTGATGGGTCTGATGCAGGCCGCGCAGCAGCAAGGCGCAGGTCTTCCGACGGGTTTGCCGGCGCAGGCGCCGACCGCGAAGACCCCGCCGCTGACCGCGCCGGGGGCCACGGCCCAACCGCATGGGGCGTCACCGGTTTCCCAGGGCAACTCGCACGCACCGTCGTCGGCCATCGCGGGCCTGCCCTGACCCGAAGCGACGCATAGCCGCCCGCCGCGGGCACTTTCACCTGCGGATTTCGAGTTTTCGGCGACTCGTTGACCGCAAGGCAAGAAAGTCTGCGGACATTCTGCTTAGCTTTTCTTCGTTGGTCCCAGTTGGTAGACGTCGCTAACCACCATGGTTACGGCCACCCCACTTCCGATGAAGGAGCTCACCCATGTTTCTCTCGGCCCGTTCTGCGCGTCGTGCGGTTGCTGGCGCGGTCGGCACCGGCGCGATCGCCGGTGCGATGTTCCTCGGTGCGGCGCCGCTCGCTGCCGCGGAGCCGCCCAACTGCACCGCGGCCGATCTCGCCGGTGTGGCCTCCGGCGTCTCGGCGTCGACGTCGGCGTACCTGTTCACCCATCCGGACGTCAACTGGTTCTTCACCAGCCTCGAGGGCCTGCCGCGCGAAGAGGTTCGGGGCAAGGTGCAGGAGTACCTGAACGCCAATCCTCAGATCAAGGCCGACCTGACGGGGATCCGCCAGCCGCTGGTCGACATCAAGAATCGCTGCGGCGACACCGACGGTGACGGGCTCGCCGACAGCTAGGCCGGCGTCCGCCTGACCCCCGGGCCGCCGTCGCCCGCTTCTGCCGCGGCGGGAAGGCTCGGGGTCTGCGGGCGATCTCCTGGAGGTATCAGCGGCGGATCATGACGTGAATGGCCGCGCGCCAGCCGAGTAGCAGCACGGCGGTCGAGATCGAGGCGACCACAATGAAGCTCGGCGCCACACCGGCGGACGTCAGCTTGCGTAACAGCATGCCCAGCACGATGGTGCACACCCACACTGCCACGCCCGTCGGGATCAGCGAATACGGCCGTCGCCACCCGAGCGACAGCACCCAGCCGGCGAGGGCGCCCGACACGAACGGCCAGGCGGTCTCGGCGATACCGATGAGATTCAGGCCCTCGTCGTGGCTGCGCCGTCCGATCGCGGCGAACACGATGAGGCAGGCCACGTCGGTGGCCAACGCTGTCAGGGCGGTCCGGGTCTGTTCTGAGCTATCGATCGGCATAGGTCATCACGTCCAGTTCCAATGGCATGGCGGTCTTTTCATCACGAGAAGCGACTTGAGGCGCAAGCTGCGCGGATGCACCCTCGAATAGGGTGCCGGTGGCATCATCGTCGTCGACGAGCCTGGCATCGAGCCGGAAGTCGTCGAACACGAACGGCAATCCGTTGGAGCCCAACGGGTCCGGTGAGCTCATGACGTGGAAGTGCAGGTGTGGCGCCGTGGAGTTGCCGGTATTGCCGACCTTTCCGATCACCTGTCCCGCAGTCAGCCGGTCACCGGGTTGGACGGCGACGGTCCCGGTCTTGATATGCGCGTACAGCGCATAGTTCCCGTCGCCGAGGTCTTGTACGACGTGGTTGCCGGCGTACTGGTTCAGCGGTAGGCCGGTCGGGTTGCGGCCGGGCACCTGCTCGGGCAGGCCGTCGAGCACCGAGACCACCCGTCCGTCACGGACGGCGTGGATGTCGGCACCGAAGAAGGCGAAGCTCTCGGGCTTCGACGGGTCGCCGGTGATCAGGCGTCCGTCGGGGTCGAGCTGGACGTAGTCGATCGCGAATCGTTCTGCGGCCCATAGGCGGCCGTTGATCGGGTTGAGCGCCGTGCGGTGGGCGCTGGTGCCGCAGCATCCGCCTGCGTCGACCCAACCGGCTCCCCTCAACGGGGGCCGGATCACGACGGGTTCGCGAGGTTGAACTTCGACAGGGGCGATGTCAACGGTCTGGTCGGCGGGAAAAAGTGGGTCTTGCGGGTCGGGATTCGACAGCGCGACGGCGTGTGTCAGCCGGTTCGGAGTCTGCACGTCCTCGTCGAGCGCGACGTCGAGCCAGACGAGCGCCGTCTGCGCGGGACCGATTGTCGTTGTGGAGCTTGGAGTTCCGATGATCCGGGTCCACTGCGCCAATTGGTCGCCTTCGAGGTCGAGCAGGTCGACGTCGCGGTCCAGCACGGTGATCGATTTCAGGGTCACCGGGTGCGGCAGCGTGTTGGTCAGGCTGACCTCGTACACCAGATGTCTCCTGCCGTCGGTGGCGAGCACCGGCACGGGCTGGCTGATGGCGTCGCCGACGATCGGGGTGGCCACCGACGGGGCGGGACCTCGCAGCGGACCCTGCCCCGCCGATGCCGTCGTGGTCTCGGGCGACGATTCGGCAGGCGGTGTCGCGGCGGGAGGGTCGGTGCCCTGTGAACAAGCGGCGATCAGCGCCGCGACGCCGAGAACGGCTACGGCCGGTCGCATGCGTCGGGGTCGACGTCGGTGTCGGTGCGGAACATGAAGAAGAACACCACCCATCCGATCGCGGCGATGAAGATCCAGCTGATGAGCCGGTAGATCAGCATCGCCGAGATCGCTGAGGCCAGTGTCATTCCGCTCGACACCAGACCGGGCACCAACACCGCCTCCACCACCAGCAGCCCACCCGGCATGAGGGGAATCGAGCCGACCGCGCGGGCGGCGACATAGGCCACGATGACCCCGAGCAACGACGGGCGCCCGCCGGCTGCGTAACAGGCGAACAGCAGCGTGCCCACGCCGGTGACCAGCGTGAACATCGACCAGGTGGACGCGACGCCGAGCTGGCGCCTGCTCAGCTTGACCGACTCGAGCTGAGCCAGCGTCTCGC
Organism: Mycobacterium lehmannii; assembly: GCF_001499925.1. Lineage (NCBI taxonomy): Bacteria > Bacillati > Actinomycetota > Actinomycetes > Mycobacteriales > Mycobacteriaceae > Mycobacterium > Mycobacterium lehmannii. Next base: position 176,098 of record NZ_LQIR01000068.1, on the reverse strand, counting down.
GCCATTTGGTCAGCCCGTTGTGAGCGGGTTTGGCGCGCACGTAGTTCACCCACGACAGCACCCGCACTCCGATGCCGTCGAGCAGATCGGGTCGCGAGGCCACCGCCTGCGCCAGCACGATCAGCATGATGAACCCGGCCAGCGTGAAGATCAGCGAGAACGGGTTGTGCTTGGCGCCGAGGAAGAACGCGCTGCCCAAGCCCAGCAACGCCAGGCTGATCACCTGCAGTGCGCCCGACATCACCAGCTGCCAGGAGGCGATGACCGGCGTTGCGCCCCAGAGCCGCTGCTGGCGGTAGATGAACGTCGCCGACAGCACCGGTCCGCCGGGAAGCGTCGTGCTCAGGGAGTTGCCCGCGTAGAACGCGGCCTGCGAACGCCATTGCCGCACAGGCACGCCCGCGGATCGCAACAGCTTGCGTTGGATGTCGCCGAAGAAGTGCATCGACGCCAGCGCGGTGCCCACCGCCGCCAGCACCCACCACCACTGTGCGGTGTAGAGGCTGTGCCAGGCCTTGGCGAGCTGATCCCACACCAGTCCGAGTTCGACGCTGAGCACGACGACCGCTACGGCGAGGACGGCCCACCGCAGCCACCAGTACTTGCCGCGGAGGGTGCGCCCTTGGCTGTGGGCTGCACTCGCAGGCGCGTCGTGTGCCACGGAGTAAGGGTAAGGCGTGGTGCTGCGGTTTCGAGAGATCCGTCGCTGCAAGTGGCAGGCCGTTACGCTATCGGGATGCCTGGGGCCCCATCTGTTGATGACGAGTCCGTCTCACCTCTCGTTCGCAAAGGGGCAGCCTGGTCGTGGCGGCTGCTCGTCATCCTCGCCGCCGTCGTCGCCCTGCTGTGGGTGTTCAAGCGGCTGGAGATCATCGTCGTACCGGTCGCGCTGGCGACGATCCTGGCGGCCCTGCTGATGCCGGCGGTGGACTTCCTCGACCGGCGTGGGGCGCCGCGGGCCGGGGCGGTGGCGCTGATGTTGCTCAGCGGGTTCGCCGTGGTCGGCGGGATCATGTCGTTCGTCGTCACCCAGTTCATCGAGGGCGCTCCCGAGCTGACCCAGCAGGTCAGCCACAGCATCGACGGTATGCGCAACTGGTTGATCGACGGCCCCCTACATCTGAGTCGGGATCAGATCGACAACGCGGGAAACGCCGCGATCGAGGCCCTTCAGAACAATCAGGAAAGGGTGACGACGGGCGCGCTGTCGACGGCGGGCACGGTCACCGAGATCGTGACCGGTGCCGTGCTGGTGTTGTTCACGCTGATCTTCCTGCTGCAGGGCGGACGCAACATCTTCGCGTTCGTCACCCAGATCTTCCCGGTCCACGTTCGTGACCGGGTGCGTGAGGCGGGCAAGGCCGGCTTCCATTCGTTGATCGGATACGTGCGGGCCACCTTCCTCGTCGCGCTCGTCGACGCCGTCGGCATCGGCACCGGCCTGGCGATCATGGGTGTGCCGCTGGCATTGCCGCTGGCCTCGCTGGTGTTCCTCGGCGCGTTCATCCCGCTGGTCGGCGCCGTGGTAGCCGGTGCGCTCGCGGTGGTCGTCGCGCTGATCGCCAAAGGTTTCATCTACGCGTTGATCACGCTCGGTTTGGTCATCGCGGTACAGCAGCTGGAAGGCCACGTCCTGCAGCCGTTGGTGATGGGCCGCGCCGTGTCGATTCATCCGCTCGCGATCGTTCTGGTGATCGCGGGCGGCGGTGTGCTGGCCGGAATCGTGGGCGCGCTGCTGGCGGTGCCGGTGTTGGCGTTCCTCAACAGCGCCGTGCGGGTGCTGACGGCGCGAGATCCAGACGCCGAGACCGAAGCCCTCGAAGCCGACGAGGGCCCGCTGGTCAAGGCCGAAAGCGACGACGTCGACTGAACTTTCGCGACGAAGCTCTCTAGAGTCGGCCTTCGCGCCGCAGCAGGTCCTGTGCGCTGACGCCGCCGCGACGCTGACGCTCGTCATCCTCGCGGGTGTTGAGCTTCTCTGTCGCGGCCTCGGCGTCGTCGCCCTGCTTGCCCGGGGTGGGGATGGCGGTCGTCGCGTCGGGGTCCTGCGTCGGCTCGGGGTCGCGCGCAGTTTCGGTCGGTTGTGACCGGGGTGTCGGGATCGCCGTGGTCGGCTCGTTGCCGGGCGTGGGAGGCGCCACTCGCGGGCGTTGCCCCCTGCCTTCCGGCGCGGTCGGCATCGCCCTGGTGGGTTCGGCCGACGGCCGTTGCGGGGCGGGCGCCGACGGCGCGGGCGGTGCGCCGGTGCCGCGCAGTTCGCCCAGCCACGACTCGATTTCGCGTTCCTCCCGCGGCGGGCGGCCCCCACCCGCGCCGGCGGCGCCGCGTCCGGGGGGGGGGGGGGCGGGCGGTGCCGGTGGTCGGGCGGCCTGTCGCGCCGTCGCGGCGGCGTTGCTCACCGCGTTGCGCACGGCGTTCTTGGCGATCGACAACCGTGTGGTCTGCGGTTCGTCCGCCGGTGCGGCGGGCGGCGTGGTCGTGCTGGGGATGCGTGTCGTGCCGGTGGCCGAGGGGACCCGCTGCGGCGCCGCGCGGGTCGCGCCGGGACGCAGGCCCGAGACGGCGGGGTGCGTCGGATCGTGCGGCGGGCGCGGCCGAGGCGGCAGCGGTGCGCCGGCACCGACCAACGCCTCGGGGTCCTCGACGGTCTCGCGCACCGCGGGACGCTTCCGTTCGTCGGGCAGCTCGGTCTCGCCGAGGCCGAGGCGCTCCTGGATGCGCTTCATCCACCGCGGCGCCCACCAGCAGTCGTCGCCGAGAAGCTTCATCACGGCCGGCACCAGGAACATACGAACGATGGTGGCGTCGAGCAGCAGCGCGATCAGCAACCCGAACGCCAGGTACTTCATCATCACCAGGTCGGAGAACACGAACGCGCCGGCGACCACCGCGAGGACCAACGCCGCACCGGTGATCAACCGGCCGGTGGTCGCGGTGCCGACGCGGATGGCTTCTGCGGTGGACAGACCGCGCTCCCGAGCCTCGACCATGCGCGACACCAGGAACACCTCGTAGTCGGTCGACAGACCCCAGATGACCGCGATGATCAACCCGATCATCGGCGCCATCAGCGGCTGCGGCGTGTAGTTCATCAGCCCGGAGCCGTGCCCCACGACGAACATCCACGTCAACACGCCCATCGTCGAACCCAACGTGAGCGCGCTCATCACCGCGGCCTTGATCGGCAACACCACCGATCCGAAAGCCAGGAACATCAGGATCGTCGTCGTGACGATGAGGATGGTCACCATCAGCGGGAGCTTGTCGAACAGGCTGTGAATGCTGTCCTGTTCCAACGCCGGGGTGCCACCGACAGAGATCGACAACCCGCGCGGGGGCACGATAGCGCGAAGTTCCTCGACCTTCTTCGCCGCGTCGTTACGGTTCACCAGGCCGTTCTGGATCACCCGGACCGAGGGGTCTTGCGAGCCGCCGTCCTGATACGGGCGCGGCTGCCACATCTTGGTCGGGTCGTCCTCGGGTTGGATGAAACCGGGGATCGTCAACGCCTTGCTGCGGATCTCGGCGACCTGCTGATCGGTGACCGGTTCGCCGTTCTCGTTCTCGATCACCAGCGTCAGGGGTTCGGTGCGGAAGCCGGGGAACGACTTGTCGAACGCCTCCTGCGCCTGGCGCACGGCGTTGTCCGGCGGCAGGTACTTCTCGCTGATGCCGCCGAGCGAGAGCTGACCCAGCGGGATGATCATCAGGATCATCACGATGACGATGGGTGCGGCGAACGCGATCGGCCGCTTCATCACCCGGTTGACCAGCTTGCCCCAGAAGCCCTTCTCGACCTCGGCGCGTGTCTTGGTCTTCTGGGTCTTCTCCGCCAGCCAGTTCAGCCACCACACCGTCGGCTTGCGGACCAGCGGGCTCATGCTCGCCGCCGACAGCACCAGGATGGTGCCCGCAACGAACACGGCGATGGCCATCAACAGCCAGAAGATTCCCGTGCCGAGGGTGTCCTTCGCGGAGAACAGGCCGACGAAGATCCACGCGAACGAACCGACATAACCAAGCACCAGGCCGATCAGGGCGTAGTTGGCGCCCTTGTCGTAGGTCCGTCGGATCTGCGCTCTTGCGATGTGCCCGACGGGGATCGCGGCGAACGGTACGAGCACACCGAGCGGGATCGAAGCGATCGCCAGCGGGTTGGTGCGGTCCGTGGTCTCCGCGGGCGACGGGGCCGGATAGGGCTTGGTGAACCGCAGCAGCGTGCGCACACCGAGCGCGTCGACGTTGGGTCCGAGCAGGGCCAGCGCGGCGGCCAGCACCGTCACCGACAGGATCGCGGCCAGCATGACCGAGGCGATGATCGCGTAGGTGATCGACTTCAGGAAGCCCTGCGGGAACAGCAGCAGCGGCACCGACGACGCCACCAGGATGACCGCCGAGAACATGATGGTGCGGCCCGACGTCATCACGGTGCGGCGGACCGCAGCCTCGGTGTCGTAGCCCTCGGCGATCTCCTCACGGAACCGGCTCACCATGAAGAGGCCGTAGTCCACGGCGATACCGAGGCCCATCAGCGTCACCACCGGCTGGGCGAAGAAGTGCACCGGCATGAACTCCGCGAGCAGGCGCATGATGCCCAGCGCGCCGGCGATCGTCAGACCGCCGATGAGGCCGGGCAAGGCCGCGGCGACGACGCCACCGAAGACGAAGAACAGCACCACACAGACCAGCGGGATGGCCGCGACCTCGGCGCGCCGCTGGTCCTCGCCGATGCTGCCGGTCAGTTCACTGGCCAGCGGGTTCAGGCCGGCCAACTCGATGCGGCCGTCGTTGAGCTGTTGCAGGTCCGATTCGACGGTCTGGTAGTTCTTCAGGATCTCGTCGTCGGTGTTGCCCTGCAGGGGGATGCTCACGAACGTCTTCGACAGATCGCTGGTCTTCATCTGCTGGACGGTCGCGTTCGCGGCGTCGGGCGCCCGCAGCCAGCCGACCCAGCTCACGACCTGGTCGGGATGGTCCTTGACAAAGGTGTCGAGTTCGCCGACGACGTCACGCTGCCACTGCGGGTTGTCGACCTTCTGCCCGTCGGGCGGGGTGAGGATGGCCACCACGTGGCTGGTCCGGTCGCGACCGAAGGCCTCGTCGGCCACCACCGATGCGTGGACCGACTGGCTGCCTTCGTCGTAGAAGCCGCTCTGGGTGACGTGATTGCCGAGACTGATCCCGAAGATGCCGCCACCGAGGCAGAGCGCGACCATGACGCCGATGACGATGTATCGATATCGGTACACCGTTCGACCCCACCAGGCGAACACGTAAGCTCCTTACTCGATTCTCTCGAAGTCGATGGCGACCCCTGAGCGGTTCAGTTGTTGACCCGCGAGGTCAATAGCGAGGACAGCGGCCGGAACGGCTGCAACCATGCCCCCTGCTCGGGCAGCGAATCGAGGCCGATTCGCGGTAGCGGCTCCCGGAAAACACCAGGGATGTCCTCCAGGTCGACGAACTCCAAGGTATCCGACGCTAGCGCCCAACTCGCATGTTCGCGAAATCCGAGCACCTGGACGGGGATGCCGTCACGAGCGATGTCTTCCAGCGGTTGTTTGAAGGCCTGCCCGTCGGCCGAAGCCAGCAACAGACCGGCCAGACCCTCGCCGCGGCGCAGCGCGATGTGGTCCAGCATGTCGCTGTCGACGTCGCTGTCCTCGTCGATCTTCGGCTTGGCGAAGACCGCGAACCCCACGTTGCGCAGCGCCTCCACCCACGGCCGGACGACGTCGGCGCTGCCGGGTGCGATGTTGGTGAAGACCGTGGCCTCCGGCTCCAGCGACACCTGCGGACGCCCGTGAGACAGCTCGGCGGTGCGCGTCAGCAGCCAGCGGCCCAGCGCGTCGAAGCGCGGCCGGTGCGCGGCCGTCGGCCTGCCGCCCAGGATCGAGCCGAGCCCCATGTCGAGGTTCGGCGCGTCCCAGACCAGCAGTACGCGGGCCGTCGCCTCGGCCGGGGCCGGGGTCTCGGGTGGCGCCACATCCTCGATCTGACCGATGTCCTCGGTGAGGCTCATGATCGTCTGCTCTCCCCGTACGCGTTACCCGCAAGCGGGCGGTACCCCCACATCACGTTCTCTCCCAGAGCAGTTCGGCGACGGCGCTGCCGGCGTGCTGCGCCTTGCCTTCGTATTTGGTGACCGGTCGTTCGACGGAGATCGGAAGCGCGTCGGACGGGTTCACCCGGCGAAGCCGCGGCTCCGCGTCGCCGACCTCGGCGATCTGCTCGGCATACCCGGCGTGGTCCGTCGCCGCGTGCAGGACACCGCCGGGGCGCAGCCGGTCGGCGATCAACGCCACGGTGGCCGGCTGCAGCAGCCGACGTTTGTGGTGGCGCGCCTTGGGCCACGGATCAGGGAAGAAGACCCGCACACCGGTCAGGGAGCCGGGTCCGAACATGTGCTGCAGCACGTCGACGCCGTCGCCGCGCACGAGCCGGATGTTGGGCACCCCCTCGCGTTCGATGCCGGACAGCAGTTGGGCCAGTCCCCGGCGGTACACCTCGACCGCGACGACGTCGAGATCAGGCTCGGCCTTGGCCATCGCCAGCGTCGAGGTTCCGGCCCCGCAGCCGATCTCGACCACCACGGGTGCCGACCGCCCGAACCACGCGTCGGTGTCCACCAACGGAGCGGGGACATCGCCGTCGCGCGCCTGCATGCCGATCTCGGGCCACAGCCGATTCCACGTGGCCTGCTGCGCGGCAGACAACGTGGTACGGCGCGTGCGGAAGCTCGTGACGCGGGGGTAGCGGTGCTGCTGGCCGGCCGGAGGACGGGAAGCCTCGGGTCCCGAAGTCGACCCCTCGGCGACGTCGGGCCCGGGCAGATGCATTCGTCCATGGTCGCTCATCGACAGTGGAGTACCCGCATCGTGGTACAGATTGATACCCAACAGTTGCCTTCGGCTGGTATCGGCGGCTATCCCCAGGAGCAGGCACGGCCGCTCCCGCGACGCCGTGCGAGGTGTCACGATCGTCGGAGGCGGACCCGGGGTGAGGTCGCCGCGCCCACGACAAGGGGAAGGGCACCAGATTTTCGTCGACGCGCTGCTGCAAATCTCGGAAGAGCGCCGCGATCCGCGGCTGACGGCGATCGTTCGGCGCCTCTGCGCGCCGACGCGGGTCGCGGTGCGGGGTCGCGAGGGCGTCGGCCGCGCGACGGTGGCCGCGGCGTTGACTGCCGCGGGGGTCGGGGTCTCACCCGACGGTGTCGCCGACGTCGACGTGATGGTGATCGCCGAAGCCCTCAAACCCGAGGACCGGGCGTTTCTCGACGAGTCCGGCAGGCCCGCCGTCGTCGTCCTGAACAAGGCCGACCTCACCGGCTTCGGCGGGGCGGGGCCGATGGCGCACGCGTATCACCGGGCCGCGCGGTGTCGGGCCTTGACCGGGCTGCCGACGGTGCCGATGGTGGCGTTGCTCGCCGACGTGAACCTGACCGGCGAACTGCTCGACGCGCTGCGGACTCTGCTCGCCGAGCCTGCCGACGTGTCGTCGACCGACGCGTTCGTGGAGGCGCCCCATCCGCTGCCGCGGGAGGTGCGCAAGCGGCTGCTGTCCGTACTGGACCGGTTCGGCATCGCCCACGCGGTGCTCGCGCTGGACCGGGGCGCGAGCGTCGATTCGCTGCCGAACCACCTGCGCAAGCTCAGCCAGCTCGACCGGGTCATCGGGCACATCGGTGCGGCGGGCGCACCGCTGCGGTATCGGAAGTTGCATACCGCGGTGGCCCAGTTACGCGCGCTGGCAACGCAATCGGACGATCCACGGTTGGGCGACCTGCTGGCGGCCGACGACGCCGTCCTCGCGGCGATGACGGCGGCGGTGGACGTCGTCGAGGCTGCAGGCGCGCGAGTCGATCGGGGCGACGACGCGGACGCTCATCTGCGCCGCGCCGCCCAGTGGCGGCGGTACGGCAACGGTCCCGTCAACGCGTTGCACCGGGCCTGCGCCGCCGACATCAGCCGCGGTTCGCTTCGCCTGCTCGGGCGGTCGCGATGACGACGGGCACCGATCAACTCGCGTCGGCCGATGCGGTGGTCGCCGACATCGAGCCCGGACTCGCCCCGCCTGCGGTGCGCGCCCGCGACGTCGTGCTGGTGACGGGTCCCTGGCTGGCGGGCAGCACCAGCGTGGCCGCGGCGCTTCGGGATCGGATGCCCGAGCACACCTTTGTCGAGGCGGATGATCTCGCCCAGTCCGAAGCGCCCGCCGCCGTGGTGTTCGTCGTGTCGGCGGTCTCACCGCTGACCGAATCCGACTGTGAGCTCATCGATTTGGTCTCACGCCATACCGATCTGGTGGTCGGTGTGGTGTCGAAGATCGACACGCACCGCAACTGGCGCGAGGTGCTGGCCGCTGATCGCGCGATGCTGGCCGACCGGTCGCCGCGCTACGCCCCCGTGCCGTGGGTGGGGGCGGCGGCCGCACCCGATCTGGGGGAGCCGCGCGTCGACGAACTCGTGGACCTGCTCCGGCAGCGGCTGACCGACCCCGAGCTGGCACGACGGAACCGCCTGCGGGCGTGGGAGACTCGGCTCGAGTCGGTGATAAGCCAATACCGCGCCGACGGCGAGGGCGCCCACCGACGCGCCCGCGTCGCGGCGCTGCACCAGAGTCGCGACGACATCGTGCGCAATCGGCGCGTCGCGAAATCCGAACGCAGCATCGCGCTGCGCACCCAGATCCAGCAGGCCCGTGTCCAGTTGGGGTACCTGGCGCGTAACCGCTGCACGTCGGTGCGGGCCGAACTCGCCGAGTACGCGTCCGCGCTGGGCCGCAGGGCACTCGGGGACTTCGAATCGCGGGTGCGGGAACGTCTCGGCGTGGTCGTCAGAGAGGTCGAGCAGGGCGTCACCGCGCAGCTCGCCGACGTGGCGGCCCAGGTCGGATTGACGGCTCCGGCGGTGTCCGACGCGCCGGTGGTCCCCGAGATCGCCCCGCCGCGGTTGGCGTCGCGGCGGCTGGAGACGCAGCTGACGATGATCCTCGGCGCCGGCTTCGGTCTGGGGGTGGCGCTGGCGGTCACCCGACTGTTCACCGGCCTGGCCCCCGGTCTGACCGTTGCCGGTCTGGTGGCCGGTGGTCTGGTGGGGCTGGTGCTGACCGTGTGGGTGGTCGGCATCCGCGGGGTGCTGCAGGACCGGGCGGTACTGGACCGCTGGCTCACCGACGTCACCGGCACGGTCAAGGCCGCGCTCGACGAACGTGTGGCGACGCGGGTGCTGGCCGCCGAGAGCGCGCTGGCATCGGAGCTGGCCGCCCGGGACGAACGCGAGGCCGCCACCGCTGTGGAACGGATCGCCGCGATCGACGCCGAACTGCGCCAGCACGCGCTCGAGACCGCACGGGCCGCCGCCGAGCGTGACCGCAGGCTGCCGTCGCTGCAGCGGGCACTCGACGCGGTTCGCGCGGATTTGTACGGTTGACACGCGTCAACTCACGGCGCTCGATGCGTAAAACACCTGTGAAACAGGCTTCTGAATCGTTCCTGTGAGTGATCGGACACACTCCCGATTCACCGCGGGCTTCCCACCCGCGATAACCTCGGTATAGGGAGACCGCAGCGCCGCCTGTCCCTGTCTGGGTGGCGCATACGGAGCCTTGGGGCCTGGCAGCAACAGACACAGGAGATTTTCATGACCGCAGCGACCATCCCGGGTTTGGACACCGCACCGACGAAGCACAAGGGTCTGCTCGCTTGGGTTCAAGAGGTCGCCGAGCTGACGCAGCCCGACCGCGTGGTTTTCACCGACGGTTCTGACGAAGAGAACGCCCGACTGTGCGATCAGTTGGTGGCGGCGGGCACCTTCAAGAGGCTCGACGACAAGAAGAAGCCGAACTCATACCTCGCGCTGTCCGACCCGTCCGACGTGGCCCGCGTGGAATCGCGGACCTTCATCTGCACTGAGCGCGAAATCGACGCCGGTCCGACCAACAACTGGAAAGACCCCGCCGAGATGCGCGGCATCATGACCGATCTGTACCGCGGCTGCATGCGTGGCCGCACCATGTACGTCATCCCGTTCTGCATGGGTCCGCTCGGTGCCGAAGACCCCAAGCTGGGCGTCGAGATCACCGACTCCGAGTACGTCGTGGTGTCGATGCGCACGATGACCCGGATGGGTAAGGCCGCGCTGGACAAGATCGGCGACGACGGCTTCTTCGTCAAGGCGCTGCATTCGATCGGCGCGCCGCTGGAGCCGGGGCAGAAGGACGTGCCGTGGCCGTGCAACGACACGAAGTACATCACCCACTTCCCGGAGACCCGCGAGATCTGGAGCTACGGTTCGGGTTACGGCGGTAACGCGCTGCTGGGCAAGAAGTGCTACGCGCTGCGGATCGCCTCGGCGATCGCCCACGACGAGGGCTGGCTCGCCGAGCACATGCTGATCCTCAAGCTGATCTCGCCGGAGAACAAGGCGTACTTCGTCGCCGCGGCGTTCCCGTCGGCGTGCGGTAAGACCAACCTCGCGATGCTGCAGCCCACGCTGCCGGGTTGGCGCGCCGAGACCGTCGGTGACGACATCGCCTGGATGCGGTTCGGCAAGGACGGCCGCCTGTACGCGGTCAACCCGGAGTTCGGCTTCTTCGGTGTCGCGCCCGGTACCAACTGGGACTCCAACCCGAACGCGATGAAGACCATCGAGGCCGGCAACACCGTGTTCACCAACGTCGCGCTGACCGACGACAACGACGTGTGGTGGGAAGGCCTCGAGGGCGACCCGCAGCACCTGATCGACTGGAAGGGCCGCGACTGGACCCCGGACTCCGAGGAGAAGGCCGCGCATCCGAACTCGCGCTACTGCACCCCCATCTCGCAGTGCCCGACGCTGGCGCCGGAGTGGGATGACCCGCAGGGCGTGCCGATCTCGGCGATCCTGTTCGGCGGCCGTCGCAAGACCACGGTCCCGCTGGTGACGCAGGCCCGCGACTGGCAGCACGGCGTGTTCATCGGTGCCACGCTCGGCTCCGAGCAGACTGCGGCCGCCGAGGGCAAGGTCGGCACCGTCCGCCGCGACCCGATGGCCATGCTGCCGTTCCTGGGCTACAACGTCGGCGACTACTTCGCGCACTGGATCGACATCGGCAAGCAGTCCGACGAGTCGAAGATGCCGAAGATCTTCTTCGTCAACTGGTTCCGCCGCGGCGACGACGGCCGCTTCCTGTGGCCGGGCTTCGGTGAGAACAGCCGCGTGATGAAGTGGATCATCGACCGCATCGAGCAGAAGGCGGGCGGCCGCACCACGCCGATCGGCATCGTGCCCAAGGCTGAGGATCTCGACCTGTCGGGTCTGGATGTCGACGCCGCCGATGTGGACGCCGCGCTCGAGGTCAACGTCGACGAGTGGCGCCAGGAGCTGCCGCTCATCGAGGAGTGGTTCGAGTTCGTCGGCGAGAAGCTGCCCACCGGCATCAAGGACGAGTTCGACGCGCTCAAGCACCGCCTCGAGGCCGAGTAGCCTCCCCAGCTCGCTGCGCGAGAGCGCGTGTCTGCATACGACGCGCCGCACAAAAGCGACACTTTGAGCACGCTCACCGCAGGGTGAGCGTGCTCAAGTGTCTGTAGGCGTCCGCTCAGACCGTTGGACTTGGTCGATGGCATCGAGGGCGTAGCCGGCCATCGCCGCGTTGGTCATGGACCGACCCTGACGGGCGAGCGACCCGTATCGCTCACGGCCCAGTGTCTCGGTCAGACTGACCACGGTGTCGTGGATCTCGGGGTACGTCGAACTGGCATCCGACCCGTCGACGAAGCCGGCCATCGTTGCGGCGGTTTCGTGATGCCCGAGCCGGCCGAGCAGGCTGGCGAGTAGCAAGACAGGTGCCGACATCATGTAGAAGCTGCCCGAGTCGAAATAGTTCCGGATGGCTTGCGCGAGAAACCCGCACGCCTCCACCGGGTTTCCGCGCATCGTGGCGATACGCCCGAGGCTGAGCGCGTGGATCGACGCGATCTGCCGGTTGCCGGTGTCCTGTGCTATCGACAAGCCCGCGCGGTGGGCGTCGTATGCGGCATCGGGATCGACGTCCCGGTAGGCGAATCCGTATGCCAGGAGTCCGGCTGAACGTAGATGAGGGTTGCCGGTGGCCTCCGCGTCGGCGAGTAGTCCTTCGGTCGCGGCGATCGCCTCATCGACGCGACCAGAGATCGCCAGCGCGAACACCAGTGATTGCCTTGAGTAGAGCCGGTTTTCGGGACCGGACGCGATCAGTGTTCGGCAGCGCTCGACGCACCACCCGGCGTCTCGCATCATGTAACCCGCAAGTACGGTGGCGTCCATTGCGTCCGGCACCGGGTCGTACCGACCGCTCTCCATCGCGGCGAGGGCGGCGCGCGAATAGCGGAGGAAGTCATCGACCCTGCCCGCTACCGAGCACTGTGCCGCTGCGACGTAGAGCATCGCCAGCTGCGGGTGGTCAATCTGGCGCGCCGGCTCGAGGACTTCCTCCGCCCACGAAACGGCCTCGAAGATTTCGGCCCAGTAACCGACGAAGCTCGTGAGTACGACGATGTCGATCGCGGCATCGAGGTCGGCGTGGTCGCTGGCCCAGCGAAAGGCGCTGCGCAGGTTGGGAAGTTCGGTGTCGAGCCAGGTGTGCGCCTCCCGTTGCCGGGGTCCGTCCCAGATGTCTATGAGATCGCGCCTGCGACCGGCGAAGTATCGGGCGTGCGCGGCGCGGGCGTCGTCTGCTCCGCCCGAGCTCACCAGCTGCTCCTCGGCGAATTGCCGGATCGTCTCCAGCATCGAGAACCGCGTCCGGCCCGAGGCTTGGTCGGCAATCAACAGCGACTTGCGGACCAGCGACTCGAGTAGGTCCAAGGTCGCGAATTTGTCGTGTGTGTGCGCCACGGCCGCTGCGCCGTCGAGGTCGAATCCCCCTGCGAATACCGAGCATCGGGTCAGGAGGTCCTTCTCGTCATCGTCGAGCAGATCGTAGGACCACTGCACGGCGGCGCGCAGTGTCTGATGACGTTCCAGGCCGCGCCGGGAGCCCACCAGCACCCGGAACCGATCGTCGAGATGGTCGCGTAGCTCCGTCACGGTCACCGACATCAGCCGTGACGCCGCAAGTTCGATCGCGAGCGGGATTCCGTCGAGTCGGCGGCAGATGTCGACGACGGCGTCGGCGTCGGGTTCGAGCGTGACCGTCGGCGAATCCGCGGACGCTCTCTCGACGAACAGCGTCGGGCCGCTTGACCGGACGTCGAGGGGAGGCACCGGCCGCAGTTGTTCATCCTTGAGACGCAGGCCTTCCCGACTCGTCACGAGTACCGTGACGCTGTCCGTCGCATCGAGGATCCTGCCGATGATGTCGGCCGCCGCGTCGAGGACATGCTCGCAGTTGTCGAACAGCAGCAGCCGTACTCGTCCCTCCAACGCGGATGCCACGCTGTCTGCGACGCTCAGCCCCGGCTGCTGGCTGAGACCGAGGACCGCGGCGACCGCCTCGGGTACCGCCGCAGGATCGGTGACCGGGCCGAGCTCGATCATCCACACCCCATCCGGGAACTCCGGTTGCAGGCGGGCGGCGACTTCCTGTGCCAAGCGCGTCTTACCGACGCCGCCGACGCCCGTGAGAGTCACCAGGCGATGCGACTTCAACGCGGTGGCCACCTCGGCCACTTCGGATTCCCGGCCCACGAAGCTGGTCGCCGGCGGGCGCAGGTTGCCCTGGCTCGTGTCAAGCGTTCTGAGAGGCGGGAATTCCGACCGCAGTCCTTCCGCCACGACCTGGAAGACGTCGACGGGCTTGGCGATGTCACGTAGGCGCCGTGGGCCGAGGGCGACGAGGTCGACCCCGGAGACGAGATCGGCCGTCATCCGGTCGATCAGGAGCTGGCCGCCGTGGCCGGCCGCCATCAGCCGCGCGGTGCGATTGCACACCGCGCCGAAATAGTCGCCCTCCCGACATTCGGCTTCGCCGGTCGCGATGCCCATCCGCACCGGCAGGTTCAGCGACCGCTGCGCGTCGACGGCCGCATCCACTGCTTGCCGTGGCGAGGAGAACGCCGCACAGATGCCGTCACCGGTGTGCTTGAACAACCAGCCGCCGTGCGCCTGCACCGCACGGCGCATCGTGTCGTCGTGGGTGGCCAGGGCGCGCCGCATCGCATCGGCGTCGGCGTCCCAACGCCGGGTCGACCCTTCGATGTCGGTGAACAGGAAGGTGACAACCCCGGAGGGTAGCGCTTGGAGCCCGCCATTCATCCGGTCACCGCCGCACCCCCATATCCTGCGGGTTCATGCTAAGGCGGCCGGGGTGCGAACGGACAGAATCGACCACTTGACACCTGTCAACTCGGTGCATCGTAGAGTCAGCCCATGCAGATCCGCGAACATGCCGAGGCGACGCCCGACAAACCCGCCGTCATCATGCATCCCAGCGGCACCACGGTGACGTTCGGCGAGCTCGAAGCGCGCGCCAACCGCTTGGCCCGCCACTTCCGGCAGTCGGGGCTGGTGGAAGGGGACACCGTCGCTGTCCTGATGGAGAACAACGAACATCTGCACGTTGTCATGTGGGCGGCCCGGCGCAGCGGTCTGTACTACGCCGTGATCAACACGCACCTGACCGCAGCCGAAGCGGCCTACATCGTCGACAACAGTGGCGCCAAAGCAGTCATCGGATCGCAGGCGATGCTCAAGGTCTGCGAGGAGCTGGAAGAGCACCTGCCCAACGGACTACCGGAGCTGCTGCTCATCGCCGACGACAACCTCGACGGCTGGCAGCGCTATCCGGAATGCGTCGCCGAGCACCCGGAAACACCCATCCCCGACGAGATCGAGGGTGACCTGCTGCAGTACTCGTCGGGAACCACCGGACGCCCCAAGGGGATTCGGCGCGAGCTGCCCCATGTCTCCCCCTCGCAGGCCGGCAACATGCTGTCCGCCCTGTTGATGGCCATCCAAATGGACAGTGATTCGGTGTATCTCAGCCCGGCGCCGCTGTATCACACCGCGCCGTGTATGTGGACGATGTCCGCGCAGGCCATGGGCGCCACCACGGTGATCATGCGGAAGTTCGATCCCGAGGAGGCGTTGATAGCCATCCAGAAGTACGGGGTCACCAGCGGGCAGTTCGTGCCCGCCATGTTCGTCCGAATGCTCAAACTCCCGGCCGAAATCCGCGATTCGTATGACCTCTCGTCCATCCGCCGAGTCGTGCATGCCGCCGCGCCCTGTCCGGTCGACATCAAGAAGCAGATGATCGACTGGTGGGGTCCGGTCATCGATGAGTACTACTCCTCCTCCGAGGGCGCGGGCATCACCTTCATCACCGCCGAGGACTGGCTCAACCACCCAGGCTCGGTGGGTAAGCCGCTGCTGGGTGAGGCGCATGTGCTCGGCGAGGACGGCGAGGAACTGCCGCCGGGACAGCCCGGTCAGATCTATTTCGACATGGGCCCAATGAGTTTCGTCTACCACAACGATCCGGTGAAGACGGCCGAGTCGCGTGAGAAGCACGGGTGGGTGACGGTCGGCGACGTGGGCTATCTCGACGAGGACGGCTACATGTTCCTCACCGACCGCAAGCACCACATGATCATCTCCGGCGGGGTGAACATCTACCCGCAGGAGGCCGAGAGCCTGTTGATCACCCATCCGAAGGTGTTGGACGCGGCGGTTTTCGGGGTTGACGACGAAGAGATGGGCCAGCGTGTCAAGGGTGTGGTGCAGACCGTCGAGCCCGCCGACGCGACCGACGAGTTCGCCGAGGAACTGCTCGAATGGCTGCGTGAACGCCTGGCGCACTACAAATGTCCGCGGTCCATCTCGTTCGAGGCCCAACTGCCACGTACGGAGACCGGCAAGATGCTCAAGCAGGAGCTGATCAAGAAGTACTCGTGACACACGTCGAGTTGCCATCGGGCATCGTCGTGGCGATCGAATCGCCAACCGACGGCGCCACATTCACCCTGTCGGAAAATGAATCCGATGACCGCCGGGTCGTCACCGTGGCCTCGGTGGCCGACGTCCTCGCCGAAGTGACGGAGCGGTGCGCCCAGTGGCCGCACGCCGCGGGCATCTGTGACGACGTCCTTCGCGCCGTCGACCCGGCCGCCCCCGCGTTCGGCGGCGTCATCACCGAGTCGCTGGCGTACTCCACGCTGCAGGCTGGTCCGGAGTTCGCGCGTTGGCTCGACGAGCGCGGGCCCTCGCAGGTCCCCAAGATCCCCGATCCCGTTGTGGCCGAACGTATCGACGACACCGTCTATGTGCGGTTCAACCGGGTACGGCGGCACAACGCGTTCTCCACCGACGCCCGCGGCGCGCTGCTGGAGGCGCTGGAGGTGGCCCGCGTCGATCCGTCGGTCACCGAGGTGGTCCTGTCCGGCAACGGGCCGTCGTTCTGCAGCGGTGGGGATCTCGCCGAGTTCGGGAGTTTCCTCGATCCCGCGAGCGCACACTTCGCCCGCACCCGCTACAGCCCCGCGCTGGTGCTGGCCGAGCTGACCGACCGCCTCGGCAAGCGCTGCCGCGCGCGAGTGCACGGTCAGGTGCTCGGCAGCGGATTGGAGATGGCGGCGTTCTGTGGCCACATCGAGTCGAGCCCGAGCGCCGTTTTCGGGTTGCCGGAACTCAGCCTCGGGCTGATCCCCGGCGCAGGCGGAACGGTGAGTATCACTCGCCGGATCGGCCGTTGGCGCACAGCGTATCTGGTGTTGTCGGGCCGAACCATCGATCCGCCGACGGCGCTGCGGTGGGGCCTCATCGACGCCCTCGTGTGAGTCGGGTGCACAAACGATCGCTGCGCGACTGGTAGCGCACCGAAATCGCTGATCAACCCGAGCGGCGCAACGTCACCCGGTAGGTGTACTGCTCGGGCAGGAAATGGCTGACCGACAATTCGACCGGCCGGCTCTCGGCGTCCGAGTACAACCGATCGACGCGCAACATCGGATGCCCCGGTTCGCAGAGGACGGCGTCTGCCACCTCGGCATCGGCGGGTGCGACCGTGATCGACTGTGCGGCTTCGATGATCGGTGCACTCAGATGCGGCTCGAGCAGTCCGATGACGGTCTGCGTCCCTACCGCTCCGTCGGCCAAGTCCGCCGAGTTCGCCACCGCCGCTGCCACTGTCGGCGCCAGATGCACCGTGGTCAGTACGAACGGCACCCCGGGGTCGGTGCCGTGCAGCCGCCGGAACACCACCGTGTAGACGATGTCGTCGTCGAGTCGCAGCCTGCTGGCGGCCTCGACGTCCACGCGACGCCGCAGTCCGCCGAGCACCTCCATCGTGGTGTCGTCGGACAGGCTCATCAGGTCCTCGATCGACCCGAACTGGCGCAGGTAGCGCCGTCCCGAACCGCTTGCGTACGTCCCGCGACCCGGCACCCGGTACACGACACCATCGGCCACCAGGTCCTGAAACGCGCGGCGCACAGTCTGTCTCGACAGACCATGAGCAGCAACGAGTTCCGACTCCGTCGGCAACCGCGCTCCGTCGCGGTAGCGGCCGGCCGCGATCTGCTCGCGCAACTGGTCGCGCAGGGTCTGGTACGCCGGCGCGGGCCTCATCGCCTACAGGCCGCCTCGTGCCACCAACTGCGAGGCGATGACGTTGCGCTGGATCTCGTTGGTGCCCTCGCCGACGATCATCAGCGGCGCGTCGCGGAAGTACCTTTCGACGTCGTACTCCGTGGAATAGCCGTAACCGCCGTGGATGCGGACCGCGTTGAGCGCGATCTCCATCGCGACCTCGGAGGCGAACAGCTTGGCCATCCCCGCCTCCATATCGCAGCGTTCGCCGCTGTCGTAACGCTCGGCGGCATACCGTGTCAGCTGGCGGGCGGCCGTGAGCTTGGTGGCCATGTCGGCCAGATAGTTGCCGATGGACTGGTGCTTCCAGATGGGTTGCCCGAAGCTCTCGCGCTCCTGTGCGTACCGAAGCGCATCCTCCAACGCGGCCGTCGCCACGCCGAGCGCTCGTGACGCGACCTGAATACGGCCCGTCTCAAGCCCTTTCATCATCTGGGCGAAACCCTTGCCGGGTTCGCCGCCGAGGATCGCCGACGCGGGCACACGGCAATCCTCGAAGATCAGCTCGCACGATTCGACGCCCTTGTATCCGAGCTTGGGCAGGTCCCGCGACACCGACAGCCCCGTCATGCCCTGTTCGACGAGCACCACCGAGATCCCCTTGTGGCGCGGAGTGGCCGCCGGATCGGTCTTGCACAACAGCGCGATCAACCCGGAGCGCCGCGCGTTGGAGATCCAGGTCTTCGATCCGTTGATGGTCAGGCCGTCGCCTTTGGAAGGCAGCGCCGTCGTGGACATGTTCTGCAGATCGGACCCGCCGCCCGGCTCGGTCAGCGCCATCGTGGCGCGGATCTCGCCGGTCGCCATCGGGGGCAGGTAGCGGCGCTTCTGCTCCTCGGTGCCGAACAACACCAACAGCTTGGCGACGACCGTGTGTCCGCCCATCGCCCCGGCCAGGCTCATCCAGCCGCGCGACAGCTCCTGGGTCACCTCGACGTAGCAGGGCATCGACACCGGCGAACCGCCGTACTGTTCGGGGATCGCCAGACCGTAGATGCCGATCTGCTTCATCTGCTCGATCCACGCCTCGGGATATTCGTTGGCGTGTTCGACGTCGCGCACTCGCGGTTTGACCTCGCGGTCGATGAAGGTCCGCACGGTGGCGACCAGCATCGTCTCTTCCTCGTTCATGTACGGCCATATTGACACTTTGTGCGGCCCAATGCCAGAGTGGGCTCCCGTGAGCGGCCCGTACTTCGACGATCTGCACGTCGGGCAGGTTTTCGACACCGCTCCGCCGATGACGTTGACGTCGGGTGCGGCCGCGGTGCATCAGTCGATCGTGGGCGATCGTCTTCGGCTGGCGCTCGACGGCGAATTGGCGGCCGCGGTCACCGGTGCGACCGGCCCGCTGGCGCATCCCGCCCTGGTCTGTGACGTCGCGATCGGCCAGACCACCCTCGTCACCCAGCGGGTGAAGGCCAATCTGTTCTACCGCGGCTTGGTCTTTCATCGGTTCCCCGTCATCGGCGACACCTTGTTCACCCGCACCGAAGTGGTCGGACTCAAGGAGAACTCCGTCAAGCCGGGTCGGGCGCGGACTGGATTGGCCGCGCTGCGGATGACGACCGTCGACGAGCTCGGCCGCCTGGTGCTCGATTTTCACCGCTGCGCGATGCTGCCGCTGCGCGACGGTGCCTGCGAGACGGGGCACGCCGACGACCTGTCGACGATCGGCGCTGAAACCCCGCCCGTACCCGATCCGACCTCGGACTGGGACGCCGAGGCCTACCGCGCGAAGGTACCTGGGGCCCACTTCGATCCCGGACTCGCGGGGGCGGTGCTGCACAGCACCGCCGACGTGGTGAGCAGCGCACCCGAGCTGGCCCGGCTGACGTTGAACATCGCTGCGACGCATCACGACTGGCGGGTCAACAACCGTCGGCTGGTCTACGGAGGCCACACGATCGGACTGGCTCTGGCTCAGGTGACGCGGCTGTTGCCCAACCTTGTCACCGTCCTCGGCTGGCAGTCCTGCGACCACACCGGGCCGGTGTACGAAGGGGACACCCTCTACAGCGAGGTAGACATCGAGAAGGCCGAGCCGCTCGCCGACGGTCGCGGTGGCGTGCTGACGGTGCGGTCGGTGGTGTATGCGGTCGATGACCAGGACCGCAACGTGCTCGATTGGCGCTTCACCGCGCTGCAATTCTGAGCTGCGCCCACCCCCGGCGGCACCCGCTTGTGAAGTTGGCCGACAATGGGGAGCGTGACGTCGACGATGTTGACTGTCCCCACCGCCGTGCTCGACCGGGCCGGACGGGTAGCCGACGCCTTCGAAACCTTCACCGGCGTCGAGGTCGAGGCCGCCGAGCTGATCGGCGGGCGCGCTGCGCTGCTGGGCCTTTCGCCTGCAGGTCAGGTGTCGGCGGGCGGCGCGACGCGCCTGATGCGCAGCCATGACAGCTGGTGTGCCCTCACGTTGGCGAGGCCCGACGACATCGCCGCGGTTCCCGCGCTGGTATCGGTTGACGAGGTCGACGATCCATGGCAGGCCGTGCAGGGCTGGGTCGCCGAGAACGACTGGGCCGACGTGACCGAGCGCGCCCGGTTGCTCGGCCTGCCGGCGGCCGGCCTCGCCGAGACTCCGCCCGAGGCCCCGCGGGTGTACCCGTTCGGTGCGGCCACAGCGACGCGAGGCCCTGCTGACCTCCTGGTCGCGGACCTGTCCGCGATGTGGGCCGGGCCGCTGTGTGGACTGTTGCTCTCGTCGGCGGGTGCGACCGTGGTCAAGGTGGAGAGCGCCGCACGACCCGACGGCGCCCGTCACGGGCCGCGAGCGTTCTTCGACTGGATGAACGCCGGAAAACTCTCCTACAGCGTCGATTTCGACGAACCGTCCGGTTTGCGGGCGCTGCTGGCCGCCGCCGACGTTGTGATCGAGTCGTCCCGACCTGCGGCGTTGGCTCGCCGCGGGCTCTCCCCGACGGACGTGGCGCCGCGTGACGGCCGGGTGTGGCTACGGGTCACGGGCCACGGCACCGACGGTGACCGCGACAATTGGGTGGCGTTCGGTGACGACGCCGCCGTTTCGGGCGGCCTGGTCTGTGGCGAGCCCGACGAACCGCAGTTCTGCGGCGATGCGATCGCCGACCCGCTGACCGGGCTCGAGGCGGCGCTGGCCGTCGCGCAGTCGTTGCGCAGCGGGGGAGGGGAGCTGATCGAGATGTCGATGGCCGCGGTCGCCGCCACCTATGCGCAGTTACCGCGCAACGACCAATCGCCCTGTGCCGCAGCGCCGCAACTGTCGACAGCCGCGCAACCGCTAGGGGCGGACAACGAGGAAGTGGAGCAGCTGATCGAGCAGCGACGGCTCGCGTCTTGCTGATCCAGCGCGCGACGCTGCTCGACGGCCGTTCCGTCGACATCCGGGTGGCCGAAAAGATCGTCGCCGTCGAGCCGGAGCTGGCGCCTGTTAGCGGCGAGCCGGTCTATGACGCCGCCGGTCGCACCGTCATACCGGGGCTGCACGATCACCATGTTCATCTGCGTTCCGCCGCAGCGGCTTTAGGGTCGGTGCGGGTCGGTCCTGCCGAGGTGCACAACCGGGCGGAACTGGCCCGTGCGTTGGCGACCGCGAAGCCCGGCGCCGATGGCTGGGTCAGGGCGGTGGGCTATCACGAGGCGGTCGCGGGTCCCCTCGACCGCACCGTGCTCGACGAGGTGGTGCCGTCGGTTCCGGTCCGCGTGCAACACCGCAGCGGTGTGCTGTGGACGCTGAATTCGGCGGGGCTGGTCCGTGTGGGAATGGCCGACCACCCCGACGGACGCTTGCGCAGCGCCGACCGCTCCTGGTCGGATACCCTGCAGCGCAACGAGACCGGTCTGGGCGAGGTGAGCGAGCGGCTCAGCGGCCTGGGTGTCACGGGCGTCACCGACGCCACTCCCGACCTCGAGATCGACGACATCGTACGGCTTTTGGAAGCCCACCGCCGCGGGGAACTGCCCCAGCGTGTGTTGTGCCTCGCACCGGGCAAGCGGATTCTGCACGATACCGACCTCGACCTCGACGGCCTCACCTCGTGGATCTCCGAACGGCACGGCGAGGGCGCACCGGTCGCCGTGCACTGTGTGACCGCCGCGCAACTCGTCGTCACGCTCTCCGCGCTCCAGGCGACCGGAACGCATCCGGGGGACCGCATCGAGCATGCTTCCGTCGTGCCCGACGACGGCATCGGGACCCTTGCCGCGAGCGGCGTGACCGTGGTGACGCAGCCGAACTTCGTCGCCGAGCGTGGCGATCAGTACCTCGACGAGGTGCCCGCCGGCGAACACCATGAATTGTGGCGCGTCGGTTCGCTGTTGCGCGCGGGTGTGCCGCTCGTGCTGTCGACCGACATGCCGTTCGGCGAGGGCGACCCGTGGGCGACGATGCGTGCCGCGGTGCGACGGATGACCGGCAGCGGCGCGGTGCTAGGCGCGGACGAACGCATCACCGCGCCGGAAGCGCTCGGCATGTTCTTCGGTACCGGCCATGACCCGCTGCGGCGCCGAACCGTCGCGCCCGGCCAGCCGGGCGATTTGGTGGTGCTGGAGCCGTCGCCGAGCGACGTGCTCGAGACACTGGCCTCGGACATGGTCGCCGCCACCGTGATCGCGGGCGAGGTGGCGTTCGACCGCGGGTGACTCAGGCGGCCGCGGGCGCCAACGCCCGTTGCAGCATCGCGCACTGACTGTCGAAGAACTGTTGTGAGACAGAGGCTTTAGGCGCGATACCATCGAATCCGTGGAACGCCCCCTCGATGATCTCGACGTCGCACGGCACTCCGGCGGCCTTGAGCCGTTCGGCGTACTCGAGATCCTCGTCGTGGAAGAGGTCCAGCGTTCCGACACCGATCCATGCGGGCGGCAAGCCGGCAAGGTCGTTCCTGCGTGCGGGCACGGCCACGGCGGGATCGGCGTCGCCGAGGTAGGCCGACCAGCCGAACTTGTTGCTCGACTTGTTCCACAGTCGAATCCCGGGGTTGTCCAGTTCGCGGCGGTCCACGGTGCGGTCGTCGAGCATCGGATACACCAACAGCTGGGCCGATGGCGTGACCTCTCCGCGGTCGCGCGCCAGCAGCGCCAACTGGGCCGCCAAACCGCCGCCTGCGCTGGCGCCCCCGATCGCGACACGGCTTGAGTCCACCGACGGCAGCGCCACCAACCACTTCAGCGCCGAATAGCAGTCCTCCACCGCGGCCGGGTAGGCGTATTCGGGCGCCAACCTATAGTCGACGGAGGCCACCGTGACCCCTAAACGCCGGGCGAACCGGCGGCACAGCTCGTTGTCCTGGCCGGGATGGCCGATGAGATAACCCCCGCCGTGAATCCACAACAGCGCGGGGCCCTTTCCCGTGGCCCCGGGCGGCCGGTACAGCCAGACGTCGACTCCCGATGGCAGGGTCAGCGCCTCGACATCGCGGGGCACTTTGCGCCACATGCGCCGGGTGACCATGCGCACGATCGGCAGCGTCGCGGGTGTGATCACCTGCTTGGGGGCGAGGCGGGCGGCGCGGCGCAGGTCGGGATGGAAGTCGGTGAACGGCACCCGACAAGTATTACGTCACCGGCGGCCAAGCGGTGCGCCATATTGTTTATACAAACGGATTTGTATAAACTAGCGGCAGCTCGTGGTAGGAGAAGCCGTGATGCACAAGTCAGCCCCCTATGTCGCCCTGGAGCATGACCACCGCGAGATCGACCGCGCGATCGAGGACTTCGTGGGCAAGCTTCGGGCAGGCGTCCTCGAAACCGAAGTGCTCACCCGGGCGCTGGAAAAGCTGCGCCGCCACATCTACCTCGAAGAGGTGATCGTATTCCCGCCGATCCGAGAGGCCGGGATGGTGATGCCGATCTTCGTGATGATGCGTGAGCACGGCCAATTGTGGCGGACCATGGACACATTGGACGGCCTGCTCGCAGCGTCTGACACCGACCGGATCGAGGCGGCTTGCGGCGTACTGCTGGATCAGTTGCACGAGCACAACTCCAAAGAGGAACCGATTGTCTACCCGCACATCGACATTGATCTCACCGCGCATATGCGCGCGGAATTGACACGGTTCGTCGAGACGGGCCGCGCTCCCGAGGGATGGGTCTGCCGGCACGCCAGTGGTGTGGGCGCAATGTCCGGTCCGGCCGATGAGAACTGAACCGCTGATCAAGTCAAGGAGGCGTTATGCGTGTCGTAGTGGACCGCGATCGGTGTGAGGGCAATGCGCTCTGCGTGAAATTTGCGCCCGAAGTGTTCGAACTCGACGACGACGACTACGCGGTGGTGATCGCCGACCCGGTGCCGCCCGAGTTCGAGGCGCACGCGGCCAAGGCCGTCGACGAATGCCCGCGCGCGGCGATCACCCGCCACGACTGAGGACCTTCCGGTCGATGACACGGCGCGATGAGGTTTTGACGGCGCTACGGGCCGCGGGGACGCCCTTGAGCGTGCTCGACGTGGCCGAGCGGCTGTCGATCCATCCCAACACCGCACGCTTCCATCTGGAGGCCCTGCTCGAGCGCGGTCGGGTCGAGATGATCAAGCCCGGCCGCACGAAACCGGGCCGGCCCCCGCTGATGTTCCGCGCGACAGCGGGTATGGACCCGGACGGCCCCCGCGACTACCGCGTGCTGGCCGGGGTGCTCGCCGATGCATTGGCGCGCCAGCGCGACCCGCAGCGACGTGCGGTCGCTGCCGGCCAAGCGTGGGCGAAGAAAGAGGCCGCCACCAACGGTGAAGTTCAGCCGCTGGACCGGGATCAGGCCTTCGAGCGCCTCACGGGTCTCCTTGCCGAAATGGGGTTCGCCCCGCAAAAGCGCTCGCGCAACCACGATCTCGATGAGATCGGATTGCACAATTGCCCGTTCCTTGAGCTGGCGGACACCCGCCGCGACATCATCTGCCCCGTGCATCTCGGTCTGATGCAAGGGGCTCTGGCGGCCTGGGACGCGCCGGTCACCGTGGAAGCACTGGTCCCATTCGCCGAGCCCGGTCTCTGTATCGCGAATCTGACACCGAGAAGGAGAGTTTCATGACCGCCGCGCACTCCATCGCAACCGCGCTCACGTTCGTCTGGCTCGGCATGGTGCTCGCGATCTCGTTCATCGAGGCCCCGCTGAAGTTCCGGGCGCCGGGGGTCTCCCTGCAGATCGGGCTCGGCATCGGCCGGTTGGTGTTCCGCGCACTCAACAGCATCGAGGCCGCGCTGGCTGTGGTCCTGGTGATCATCATCGTGATGGACCGACCGTCGACCGGTGCCACCGTCGCCCTCGGCGCAGCCATCCTCGCGTTGGCTGTTCAGTTGATCGCGGTCCGTCCCGCATTGAACCGGCGCTCCGATGCCGTCCTGTCGGCGCCGGCGGGAACGGCCCCGGCCGGGCGGTCACGCATCCACTACGTCTACGTCGCCCTGGAGGCCGTGAAGGTCGTCGCGCTGATCGTCGGCGGAATCACGTTGCTGGTCTGACTATTTCAGCAACGGGTCTCGCGGCAGGCCGAGGATGCGCTCGGCGATCGTATTGCGGGTGATCTCCGAGGTGCCGCCGGCGATCGTCATGGCCCGGTTGCCGAGGTAAGCCAGCGTCAGCGTCGGGGCCTGCCCGACGACGGCCGCGGAACCGGCCAGCTCCATGGCCAATTCGGTCATCCGCTGTCCGGATTCGGCCACCAGGAGTTTGGTGACGTTGCCCTCCGGTCCGGGGTCCGAACCCGCGATCGCGCGGGTCACCCGCCGCAGGTTCAACAGCCGCAACGTGTGCGTCTCGGCGATCACCTCGCCGGCCCGCCGCAGATACGTCGCGCGGGTCTCGGGGGACGCATTGTCGAGCAGCTTCACCAGATCGGCCGCGGTGAACCCGGTGGTGCCGCCCGAACCGCCGCCGATCGAGATGCGCTCGTTGCCCAGCGTCGCGCGGGCCACCAGCCAACCCTTGTTCACGTCGCCGACCACGTCGGCGTCCGGGACGAAGACGTCGTCGAAGAACACCTCGTTGAAATGCGCGTGTCCGGTCAGCCCGCGAAGCGGATTGACCGTCACCCCAGGCGCTTTCATATCAATGGCCATCATCGTCACGCCGGCGTGCTTGGGGGCGTCGGGGTCGGTGCGCACAGTGGCCAGGCCCCACTGGCACTGGTGGGCCAGGCTGGTCCACACCTTCTGGCCGGTCACCCGCCAGCCGCCGTCGACCTTCTTGGCCGACGTCCGCACGGCCGCGGCATCCGAGCCCGCGCCGGGTTCGGAGAACAGCTGACACCACATCACCTCGCCGCGCAGCACCGGTTCGACCCAGCGTTCCCGCTGGTCGTCGGTGCCCGCCTGGGCGATGGTCAGCGTCACCCAGCCGGTGATGCCCAGGTCGGGCCGTTCGACGTCGGCGAACTCCTCCTCGATGACCAGTTGTTCGAGCACGTCGGCGGCCCGTCCCCACGGTTTGGGCCAGTGCGGTACCAGGTAGCCGGAGTCGACGAGGAAGTCGCGCTGCTGATCGGCGGGCAGGGAGCGCAGCGTGGCGACGGCCTCGCGCGCCTGCTCGCGAAACTGCTCGGCTTCCGGCGGCAGCGTGAACGTCGCGCCGCGCGCCTGGCCACTGCGCTGCGCTTCGACGACGTCGAGCAGCGGATCGCCGGCCTCGGCCATCAACGCCGCGAGCGTCCTTGCGCGCCGCAGATACAGGTGGGCATCGTGTTCCCAGGTGAAGCCGATCCCGCCGTGTAGCTGAATGTTGGTCTCTGCATTGAAGATCTGTGTTCGGATGGCGTGTGACGCGGCGACTGCGGCGGCGAACGACGCGCTGTCCAGGTCGTCGGCGCGGGCGGCGTCCCATGTCGCGGCCGTCGTGACCTCGGCGGCGACGAGCATGTTGGCGGCGTGGTGCTTGACGGCCTGGAATGTCCCGATCGTTCGGCCGAACTGCTCACGGACCTTGGCGTATTCGACGGCCATCTCCATGCTGGCCCAGCTGACGCCCACCGCCTCGGCCGACGCGAGGATGCGAAAGACCGTGTGCGCCTTGCGTGCCGCACCGCGAAGCACTCGTTCCTCGGTGACCGTCACACCGCTCAGCGCGACCGAGCCGAGGCTGCGCGAGGTGTCCATCGATTCGAGCGGGGTGATCGTGACGCCCTCGGCGTCGGAATCGATGACGACGACGTCCTCACCTGCGACGACGACCAGCAGGTGCGCGTCCGGCGCGCCGAGGACCGCGGGACTCTCACCGGTCACGACCAGGTCGGATCCGACCGTCACATTGCCCGAGACCGCGAGCGCACCGACTGTGCTGCCGTCGGCCAGACCCGGAAGCAGTTGTGCACGAGCCGAATCGGAGGCACACCGGGCGATCACCACAGCCGCGGCCACAGTGGGCAGGAACGGGCCAGGGCACAGTTCGCGTCCCTGGGCTTCGAGCACGACTGCCAACTCCGCGAGCCCGAAGCCGGACCCGCCGTGTTCCTCGGCAATGGCCAGGCCGGTCCATCCCAGGCCCGCCGCGGCCGACCAGATCTCGGCGGGATGCGACGAGCCGCCCTCCAGCGTCGATCGGGCCGCCGCCCGGCTGTTGACCCGGTTGAGCTGGCCGAACACCGCATCGGCGAGGTCGACGTGCTCTTCGGTGATGGCAAGCGCTGACTTACTCACAAAACGTCCTCTTCGAAGTTGACCGTCGGCAAGTCACGCTAGACCATCTGCGCAGGTCACGGTATAGGCGACCGAGATCCCGAAATGTCTTCGGTAGACACTTCGAAAAGATGACTTGTGCCGAACATGCGTCGCGGTACAGTCGCGCAATGACGGTGCGACCGGATGCCCGGTACCCAGGTCCGACATTCTGGACACGTGCGCGATGGTTGCTGAACGCTGGACCGTCGGACTACATGCTGGCGACGAGCGTGGCCGCGGCTTCGCTGCCCGTCATCGGAAAGCACCTGGAACCGTTGGGCACTGTGACCGCGGTGGGCGTATGGGGTTTCCGTCACCTGCCCGATTTTCTCGGTTCGACGGTCAAATCGTGGCTTAGCCCGGGCGATGCCGAGTTAAGGCAGTCCGAGCGCGACAGCACCAACGCCGTCACCGAGGCCGCGCTGGGGGGTGTGGTCAACGCCAAGGACCTCGCCGTCGACTGGCCTGCGCCGGAGTCGGCGCCGCCGTTGTGGAAGCTGCGGGAACATCGGCGCAGCGTGTACCGCACCTCGGTGCAGTACGGGCCTCGGTCTTCACAACTGCTCGACGTGTGGCGGCCCAAGGAGTTGCCCGCCGAGCCGGCGCCGGTGCTGATCTTCGTGCCGGGCGGGGCGTGGGTGCACGGCAACCGGATCCTGCAGGGGTACGCGTTGATGTCCCACCTCGCCGAGAAGGGCTGGGTGTGCCTGTCGATCGACTACCGGGTGGCGCCGCACCACCGGTGGCCGGCCCATATTCACGACGTGAAGACCGCCATCGCGTGGGCCCGCGCCAATGTCGACAAGTTCGGCGGTGACCGTGACTTCGTGGCGGTCGCGGGCACGTCGGCGGGCGGTCACCTCTCAGCGCTGGCAGGACTCACCGCCAACGATCCGGAGCTGCAGGCCGAGCTGCCGGAAGGCTCCGACACCTCGGTGGACGCGGTGGTGGGCATCTACGGTCGCTACGACTGGGAGGACAAGTCCACCGTCGAGCGGGTGCGCTTCGTGGATTTCCTCGAACGCGTCGTCGTGGGACACAAACTCGCCAAGCGACCGGACGTCTACCGCAAGGCGTCCCCGATCGCCCAGGTGCATCCCGAGGCACCGCCGTTCCTGATCGTCCACGGCACCGGCGACAGTGTCATCCCGGTGGCGCAGGCCCGTTCGTTCGTCGAACGGCTGCGCGCGGTGTCCCGGTCGGTGGTCAGTTACGTCGAACTGCCCGGCGCCGGGCACGCGTTCGACATGACCGACGGGGCCAGGACCGGCTCAGCCGCGATGGCAATAGGATTGTTTCTGAACCAGATTCACCGAAACCGGACGCTGGTGGGGGCCAAAGAGGTTATATAGGCTCCTCCGGAGGGAGGGGTCGCGACGTGAGAAGGCTCAGCGGCTGGGACGCGATCCTGCTGTACACCGAAACCCCGACGGTGCACATGCACACGCTCAAGCTGGCGGTGATCGACCTTTCCGAGTTGGGTGACCGTCCCTTCGGCATCGAGGAGTTCCGCCACGTCATCCACGGGCGGCTCTACAAACTCGACCCGTTCCGATACGAGCTCGTCGACATCCCGTTCAAGTTCCACCACCCGATGTGGCGGGAGAACTGCGAAGTCGACCTCGAGTACCACGTGCGGCACTGGCGGGTGGACAGCCCAGGTGGTCGCAGGCAACTCGACGAAGCGATCGGCCAGATCGCCAGCACGCCGCTGGACCGCAGCAGGCCGCTATGGGAGATGTATTTCATCGAGGGTCTGGCCAACGGACGCATCGCGGTGCTCGGCAAGATCCACCACGCCCTCGCCGACGGGGTCGCGTCGGCGAACCTTTTGGCCCGCGGGATGGATCTGCAGCAAGGCCCGCAGGCCGAGCGTGACTCGTACGCAACGGATCCGCCGCCGGGCAAGGCGGAGTTGGTGCGGACCGCGTTCGCCGACCACATGCGCCAGATCGGTCGGCTACCGGGCGTCATGCGCTATACCGCGCAGGGTCTGCAACGCGTGCGCAAGAGCGCGAAGAAGCTCTCGCCGGAGCTCACCCGGCCGTTCACGCCGCCGCCATCGTTCATGAATCACCGCGTCGACGCGCAACGCAAGTTCGCCACCGCCACCCTGGCGCTCGCCGACGTCAAGGAGACCGCAAAGTATCTGGGCGTCACCATCAACGACATGGTGCTCGCGATCTCGGCGGGCGCGTTGCGGGAGCTCTCGCTGAAGTACGACGGGCAGGCCGACCACGCGCTGTTGGCTTCCGTCCCAGTCAGTTTCGACTTTTCTCCCGATCGAATCTCCGGCAACTACTTCACCGGTGTCATGATGACGGTCCCCATCCAGCTCGAGGATCCGCTGCAGCGGGTCCAGGCGGTGCACGATGCCGCGGTGGAGGCCAAGGAAACGCATCACCTGATGGGCCCGGAGCTGGTGAGCCGGTGGTCGGCGTACTTCCCGCCGCGCCCTGCCGAGCGGCTGTTTTCCTGGCTGGCCGAAAAGGACGGCCAGAACAAGGTGTTGAACCTGCCGATCTCCAACGTGCCCGGCCCGCGGCAAGCCGGTCGGGTGGGCGGCGCGCTGGTCACCGAGATCTACTCCGTCGGACCGCTGACCACCGGCAGCGGGTTGAACATCACGGTGTGGAGCTACGTCGACCAGCTCAACATCTCGGTGCTGTCCGACGGCGTGACACTCGACGACCCGCACGAGCTGACCGATGCCATGATCGCCGCATTCATCGAGATCCGCAGGGCCGCAGGGCTTTCGAGTGAGCTGACGGTGGTCGAGTCCGCCATGGCGCAGTAGGACGGCTTCTGCTCAGACGCTACGCGCCCGCAGATTCAGCCTGCGGCAACTCATCGCTCGGCGCATGGCGCTGCGCGTGCACCCAGGACAGGAAACGTTCGACGGCCTGCGCCGTGTAGTGCGCCCGCGGTGACCCGTAGAAGTCGAATGCATGCTGGGCATGCGGGATTTCGGCGTAGGCGACGGTGGACGTCGACACCTTGCGCAGCGCCTCGACGAAATCGCGTCCCTCCTGCACCGGGATGATCGAGTCGTCCTGCCCGTGAAGCACGAAAAACGGTGGGGCGTCGGGCCGTACACGCTTGATCGCCGAAGCGTCGACGTAGGTCTGCTTGTGCTCGCTGATGGGCTTCTTCACGACGAACTTCTGCAGGAAACCGATGAACTCCTTGCGGCCGGAGCCTCGTGCCGACACCCAGTCGTAGCGTCCGTAGATCGGGACCGCGGCCGCCACCGACGTGTCGGCATCCTCGAAGCCCGGCTGCCACTGCGGATCATCCGGGGTCAGCGCGGTCAGCGAGGACAGGTGCCCGCCCGCCGAGCCGCCGGTGATCGCGACGAAGTCGGGGTCCCCGCCGTAGTCGGCGATGTTCTCCTTGATCCAGGCCAGGGCCCGTTTGACGTCGATGATGTGCGCGGGCCAGGTGTGCCGCGGGCTGACGCGGTAGTCGATCGACACACACACCCAGCCGCGCTCGGCCATGTAGCTGAGCAAGGGATAGGCCTGCGGCCTGCGCATGCCGATCGCCCACGCACCCCCCGGCACCTGCAGCAGCACCGGCGCCTTGCCGTCGCGCGGCAGGTCGGCACGCCGCCAGATGTCGGCGCGGTTGACCCGGCCGTGCGGGCCGTACTGGACGGTGTTGGCCCGCTCGACGTAGCGGCGGCGCAGCAGTTCGTTCGGGGGGACGCCGACGTTTGCGAGCCGACGCCGCCTGCCGGGCTGCGACATC
The DNA here is from genome assembly GCF_001499925.1 of Mycobacterium lehmannii. Taxonomy (NCBI): domain Bacteria; kingdom Bacillati; phylum Actinomycetota; class Actinomycetes; order Mycobacteriales; family Mycobacteriaceae; genus Mycobacterium; species Mycobacterium lehmannii. Next base: position 145,164 of record NZ_LQIR01000068.1, on the reverse strand, counting down.
GAGGCCACCTGCTCGTAGTCGTCGCCGAGTGCCTCACGCAGCGGTTCCTCGAAATACCGCTTCGACGTCACGTTGCGGTACATGATCAGGCTGAGCAACGCCCACGCGATCGCGGTGAGCCCCAACGCGATACGGCCCCGCGCACCACGGAAATCCCCACGCAGGCCGCGCCGTATGGCGTCCAGCACCGAACCGGTCAGGTACAGCGGCGCGGCCTCGGTGGTCGGCCAGCCGAATGCGAACACCGGCAGCGTGATGTAGCCCTCGCGCCCGAGCGGCTGCACACCGTTGGCGGCATTGGCGAGTTCGGCCGCCGCGCGCAGCAGCGGAAAACGGCGTCTAGTCATCGAGGTCCGTCATATCCCCCAGACGGCTGTCCAAAACAAGTCTCAGCCGAGGATCGGGAGCCGGCGCTCGGTGGCCAGCTCGTCGAGGGCCCGCTGCATCACCCGGCGGACGTGGGCGTCGACCTCGTCGATGTCGGGGTCCTCGCCGAACTCGGCGACGATGTCGATCGGCGGCAACACCTGCATGACGATCTTGGACGGCAGCGGGATGTTGGGCGGCACCACCAGTGACAGGCCGAACGGGAAGCCGAATGAGACCGGCAGGATCTTGGTGCGCGCCAGGCGCGCGATCGGGCCGAGACGCTCGGCCAACCAGGTGCCGCGCGACAGGAAGATCTGGGTCTCCTGGCCGCCGATGCCGACGGTCGGGACGATCGGGACACCCGCGTTGAGGGCGGCCTTGATGTAGCCGGTTCGCCCACCGAAGTCGATGACGTTCTCCGAAAACGTGGGCCGGTACACGTCGTAGTCACCGCCGGGGAACACCACGACCAGGCCGCCGGAGCGCAGTGCCCGGTCGGCATTCTCGTGGTTGGCGCTGATGTAGCCGATCTTGCGGAAGAACTCACCGGTCGGTCCGACCATCAGCATGTCGTGGCTGAGCGTGTAGATCGGCCGGTCGTAGCCGTGATGCTCGTAGAAGTCCGCCGCCAGGATCGGCACGTCCATCGGCAGCATGCCGCCGGAGTGGTTGGACACCAACAGCGCACCGCCCGCGGGAATGTTCTCGAGTCCGCGCACCTCGGAGCGGAAGTAGCGCTTGAGGAGCGGGCGGGTGACGGCGAAGAAGCGCTCGGTCAGGCCCGGGTCCCATTTTGTGAGCTGCGACGGCTCGGCGTCTCCGGTGGCCACCGCACCCCCTCTGATCGGAACTGAAACGTGTTCTAGTTTAGCGGAGCGCCCCTGTGCAGGACAAACGGCGAGCGTTTGCGCTCAAGGGGGTGCGGCTACCTTATCCGCATGGACGGCCGCGACCTACTTGCGGACCGCTACGAACTACGAGGTGTACTCGGTCGCGGCGGGATGGCCGAGGTCCACGACGGCTGGGACACCCGGCTGCACCGGCCCGTGGCGATCAAGCTGCTCTATCCGGCGTTCACCACCGACACCGATATGCGGCGACGGTTCGAGGAGGAGGCCCGCGCCGCGGCAGGGCTGAACCACCCCAACATCGTGTCGGTGCACGACAGCGGCGAGCATGACGGCAGCCCGTTCATCGTCATGGAGCGCCTGCCGGGACGGACGCTGCAGGACGAGATCGAGACGGGGCCGATGCCGCCACCGCGTGTCCGCTCGATGCTGCACGACGTGCTCGGCGCGCTGGGCTGCGCGCATGCGGCGGGCATCGTCCACCGTGACATCAAGCCCGGCAACGTACTGATCGCGCCGAACAGCGGTGCGATGAAGGTCGCCGACTTCGGCATCGCCAAGACGGCGGGCTCCGCGCTCACCGCGACCGGCCAGATCGTCGGCACGATGGCCTACATGAGCCCGGAGCGGGTCGCCGGCGCACCGGCCTCGGTCGCCGACGATCTCTACGCCGTTGGCGTGATGGGTTATGAGGCGTTGACCGGGCGGCGGCCGTTCCCGCAGGAGAATCCCGCCGCCCTGCTGCACGCCATCCTCGACGCGCCGCCGCCTCCGATCAGCGCAGTGCGTCCCGACATCGACCCGGCGCTGGCCGCGACGATCGACCGGGCGATGGCCCGAGACGTGAGCCAGCGGTTCGGCAGCGCCGAGCACATGCGCGCCGCTCTGATGGGCGCGCCCTCGATCGGACCGGCACCCGCAGCGGCGCCACGACCCGCCACGAAGATCCTCGCCGAACCGCTGGCGCCCTCCGCCAACTACTTCGTCGCTCCGGCACCGCGGCGACGGCCGATGAGCCGCGAGCGCAAGCTGCTGCTCGCGGCCGCGGGGTTCGTCGCGTTCGTCGTCGCCGGCCTCGCGTTGGCGCTGGACCCGTCGTCGACCACACCGCCGCCGCAACAGGTCAGCACCAGCACCCCGGCGCAGCCGCCACCGCCCCCGCCGACCACCACCGCCGCGCCGTTGCCGCCACCGGTGCCCGTCTTCGAGCAACCCAAACCGCCCAAGCCGCCGAAGAAGGGCGGCCCGGGCAATGGCAACGGACGGGGCAACGGCAACGGTAAAAAGGGTGACTGACGGGTTTGAGCCGGGCGCCGCGCGGCTACTCACCGTCGACGATTGAGCCGGCTGGCGTCCCCGCCGCACTGTTGCGGTCGGGCGGACCGCCACGGCGAGTGAGTTCGGAAGCGATGGCGACAAGTCAACGACTGATTCCCGGCATGGCGATCGGGGGCCGTTACCGGCTGCTCGCCGCACACGGCAGGCGCCCGCTGCTGGATTTCTGGCAGGCGCTCGACATCGCCTCGGGCCAGCATGTCGCGCTGACCGTCGTCGACGTTGCAAAGGAATTGCCCGACGAGTTCGTCCACGAGATCCTTGCGCGCACGATCCGGCTTCGTGGCCTCGACACAGCTGGTATCGCGCCGGTGCTCGAGGTGATGCACACGGGAGCCTTCGGTGTCGTGGTGTCCGACTGGCTTCCCGGGCAGAGCCTCCGTGAGGTCGCTGACGAGGGGCAGGCGCCGGAGTCCGTCGCCGCCATGACGCGAGCGTTGGCCGCGGCCGCCGAGGCGGCACACCGTGCGGGCCTCGTGCTGTCGGTCGACGATCCCGCGCGGTTGCGGGTGGGTGCCGACGGACACGTGGTGCTGGCATTTCCCGCCATCCTTCCCGAGGCCACCGCGCAGACCGATCTCCGAGGGATCGGCTGCGTCCTGTACACGCTGCTGCTCGGCCAGTGGCCGGACGGTGCGGCCCAACCCGAAGAGCCGGCCGAAGTCGATCCCCGGATCCCCTTCCTGATCTCTACGACAACCTCGGCGCTCCTGCGGGACAATGGTGGAATCAACAGCGCCGCAACGCTTCTCACATTGCTGGAGCAGGCTGCGGCGTCTGACATGGAGTCGACTCACCGAGTGATGCCGACCCTGCCGACTGTCAAGTCCGGACGCTATGCCGAATTCCGCAACTTCGGACCCCAGGAACAGAAGGAGGCGGCCCGCCGCACCGTCCTGCGCACGGGCCTCGGTGCCGCCGCGGCCATCGTTGCGGTGGGGATGCTGGCGCTGGGCTCCTCGCTCAACGGTCTACTGGAGACCAACGACGACAACGTCGCGATGGACGCGGACAAGCTCGGGCTGGTGCCGACGACGGCCGCGGTGCCCCCACCGCCCGAGCAGACCAAGACCGTGCGCGGCCTGGCTCCCGGCGACCGCATCCCGTTGGAGGCGGCGACGGTCTTCTCCCCCGACGGATCTCCGGACAGCCCCGGCGATGCCGGATTGGCGATCGACGCCAAGCCCGAGACGGCATGGTCGACCGACCGCTACTACGACGCCGATCCGTTCCCGAAATTCAAACCCGGCGTGGGCTTGCTCCTCTCGTTGCGCGAACCCACGCCGATCACCGCGGTCACCGTCGACCAGAACAGCGCGGGCTCGCTGATCCAGGTACGCGGCACCGACAAGACCGAGGACCCGAAGGCGCTGAGCGACACCTTCGAGCTCACGCCCGCCACACCCGTGGAGCCCGGCGTGACGCGGATTCCCGTGACGGACCCGCGGCCCGTCGCGCGGGTGGTGGTGTGGATTACGAAGTTGGGCGCCGCAGACGGTCAGAACCGTGCGGCCATCGCCGAGATCGGCGTGCACGCGCCCGCAGCGCCCGCATGATCTCGTCCGCGGACCGTTACGATCAGCCGCGTGAGTGACAACACTGAACCCGTCGTACTTGTCGAACAGCGCGACCGCATCCTGATCATCACCATCAACCGCCCGCAGGCCCGCAACGCGGTGAACGCCGACGTCAGCCGCGGCCTTGCCGACGCCATGGACCGACTCGACGGCGATGCCGGCCTGTCGGTGGGCATCCTGACCGGAGCCGGCGGCTCGTTCAGCGCAGGCATGGACCTCAAGGCGTTCGCGCGCGGCGAGAACGTGGCCATCGAGGGCCGCGGCCTGGGCTTCACCGAGCGCCCGCCCGCCAAGCCGCTCATCGCCGCGGTGGAGGGCTACTGTCTCGCCGGTGGCTGCGAGCTGGCGCTGGCCACCGACCTGATCGTGGCGTCGAAGGAATCCGCGTTCGGCATCCCCGAGGTCAAGCGCGGGCTGGTCGCCGGCGGCGGCGGACTGCTGCGGTTGCCGCAGCGGCTTCCCTACGGTCTCGCGATGGAACTGGCGTTGACCGGTGAGAGCCTGTCCGCGCAGCGCGCTCACGACCTCGGCATGGTCAACGTCCTCGCCGAACCGGGTCAGGCGTTGGAGGCGGCGATCGCCTTCGCAGAGAAGATCACCGCCAATGGTCCGCTCGCGGTGGCCGCGACCAAGCGGATCATCGTCGAGTCGCGCGACTGGAACTCCCAGGAGATGTGGAAGAAGCAGGTCGAGATCTTCGGACCGGTCTTCATGTCCAACGACGCCAAGGAAGGCGCGATCGCGTTCGCCGAGAAGCGGGCGCCGAAGTGGACGGGAACGTAACGGGTTTCATAACCGCCGCCCGGGGCAACCGTTAGACGTGGAAACGTTGTCCCGAGCGCGGAACGCGCAGAAGCGCATCTTCAAGGTGCAGCGACGAGTGTGGTTGGTGCAGGCCGCGATGTGGCCGACGCTGGCGCTCGCCGGTATCGGAGCGGTCGCCGCGGTGATCGCCCGCTATCGCGGACGCGCCGACGGGCCGGGGACAGCGATGCCCTCGCCGGCCGACGGCCTACCTCACCTGTAAGGAGACAGCGCATGGCGCAGAGCGACGACTTGCCGATCACCGACTACGACCAGCTGCCGCTAACCGAGTTGCGGCACCGCATCCGCGCGCTCGACGAGCCCGCGCTGCGCGCGGTGTTCGACCACGAGACCGCGCACGGCAACCGCATCCCGGTGCTCGAGGTGCTGCACGCGCGGCTCAAGGAGTTGACCCACGGTGCCGAGCCGTCGTCCGGTGACCCGAACAACGCGCCCGAGGTGAGCGGTACGGCGGGCGGTTCGCCCGTGCAGGAGTCGACGGCCGCGCAGGCCAACACCCCGCTTCGGCACGGCGTCGCCAACCAGACGCCGGCCCGCGGCAAGCCGTAGGTGCCCGCGCTGGCGCGCGTAGTCTCGCCGCCACGGGGCAATGGTTGACCTGAACGGCCGTTGAGGTCGCAAGATGTGGGCATGGCAACCGACGTGACGGCCGCGCTCGACGTGGCGGCCTACCTGGACCGGATCGGCTACACCGGCTCGACGGAACCGACGCTGTCCACCCTGCGCGCCCTGGTGGCGGCGCACAACCGGTCGATCCCGTTCGAGAACCTCGACCCGCTCCTGGGCATTCCCGTCGTCGATCTCAGTGCGGGCGCGCTGGCCCGCAAGCTCGTGCGCCGTCGCCGCGGCGGTTACTGCTACGAGCACAACGGCCTGATGGGTTACGTGCTCGAGGCGCTGGGCTACGGCGTGCAGCGGCTCGCGGGCCGGGTGGTGTGGATGAACCAGTCGGGCGCACTTCCCGCGCAGACGCATCAGGTGCTGTCGGTGCGTGTCCCGGCAGACGATGGACCGTGGTTGGTCGACGTCGGATTCGGCGGGCAGACGCTGACCTCGCCGATCCGGCTCGAAGCCGGGCCCGTGCAGGCGACGCGCCACGAGCCCTACCGGCTGCGTGAGCACGCCGAGGGCTTCCTGATGGAGGCCGAGATCCGCGGACAGTGGCAGCAGCTGTACACGTTCGAGACCCACCCGCGGCCGCAGATCGACCTGCAGGTCGGAAGTTGGTACGTGTCAACGTTTCCCGAGTCGGGATTCGTCACCGGTCTGTCGGTGGCGCTGGTCACCGACGACGCGCGGTGGAACCTGCGCGGCCGTAACCTGGCCATCCACAGCGGGGGAGACACCGAACGAGTGCGCCTCGACACCGCCGCCGACGTCCTCGCCGAACTGACCGGCCGCTTCGGGATCGACCTGACCGACCTCGGCGACCACCGCGACTTCGAAGCCCGGGTCCACGAGGTTCTAGACAGCTGAACGCAGCAGGAATCGTCATGTTCTTACGCCCGCGGCGCGACCATACTCGGTGATCGTGACCACGGAATCGCGCCGCGACCGCCTGCGCGAACTGCTTGATGCGGTCGTCGCGGCCGACAACAGCGGTGTGGACCGCATGGCCCGCAGCACGCATGCCTCCGAATTCCACTTCTCGCGGGAAGTGCGCCGCCTGACCGGCGAGTCGCCCGCGGCGATGCGCCGCCGCATCATACTCGAACGCGCAGCATGGCGACTGCAGCAGGGTGAGCGCGTGACTGCCGTCGCGGCCGACGAAGGATGGTCGTCGGTCGAGGTGTTCTCGCGCGCCTTCCGACGCACCTTCGGTGTGCCGCCGTCGAGGGCCGTCGACGTCGAGTTTCGGGTGACCGCGCCCAACGGCCTTCACTTCCACCCGCCGCACTCGCTGTGGCTCGACAACGCCGGGGACGCGAAGGAGCCCGACATCTTCCGACTGATGGTGGCGCACGACGTCGCCGACACCGCGTATCTGATCGACCGTGCGAGTGCTCTGACGAAAGAGCAATGGCGAGAGGAGATTTCGCCCGGCCAGCTGGTCCTCGACTGGGACGGTCCCGAACCCAGCGTCGGAGCGGTGCTCGGTGCGATCGTCTGGACCAAGCAGGTGTGGCTGGCCACGATCGAAGGACGCGACTTCCCGGACCGCTCGGCCACCCGAGGAGAAACCACCACCGCCGCGCAGCTGGCCCGACACCATGACGACATCGCAAAGCGCTGGACGACAATGGTTTCCGAGTACGCCGCCGACGGTCGGATGGGGGACATTGTCATCGACGCGCTGTGCGATCCGCCCGAATCGTTTCAGCTGTACGGCATCGTCGCCCACGTGTTGGAGTACGCAGCCCACCGGCGGGGGCTGGCCCGAACGATGCTGGCCCGCCACGGCATCGACGTCCGCATGGGCGATCCGTTGGAGTGGATGAGGGGCAACTGATTTGGCGACGGTCTATTACACGGCATCCAGTTTGGACGGGTTCATCGTCGACGAACACGAAAGCCTGGACTGGCTGACATCGCGCGACATCGACCGGAACGGACCGTTCCACTACGACGAGTTCATCGCCACGATCGGCGCCGTGGTGATGGGTTCGGCGACCTACGAATGGATCGTGCGCAACCATCCCGGTGACTGGATGTACGAGCAACCATCCTGGGTGTTGACGCGGCGATCGCACATCGTCGAGCGCGGACACGATGTGCACACGTTCGCCGGCAACGTCGCCGATCTGCATCCGAAACTGCTCGCCGCCGCGGCGGACAGGGACGTGTGGGTGGTCGGTGGCGGCGATGCCGCGCGACAGTTCGTCGAGGCGGACCTCATCGACGAGATGATCGTCAGCTACGCGCCGTGCTCGCTCGGCGCGGGTTCGCCGGTGCTGCCGATCCGTTCGGAATGGGAACTGGTCGAGGCGGCGGTGAACAGAGACTTCGTCTGCGCGCGATGGCGCTCGGCTCAGTTGCGGTCGGGCACGCCGTAGCGGCGGATGAAATCCCTTGACCTGATCAGGAATTCGACCTGCTGCGAGACATCGTGGAGCGGGTCGACCGAGCGGGTCGACCGGCACAGCACCACCGCGCCCTCTAGCGCCGCGATGCAGGTGATCGCAAGTGAGGCCGCGTCGGACTCGTCGAAACCGTCGGAGACGAACGCACGGGTCAGCGCGTCACGCCAGTGGCCGAAGATGCTGCCCGCCACGCTGGTCAACTGCGGTTCCTCGGTAGCCGAACCGATCGCCGCCGCCACCACCGGACAGCCGGCCACGAAGTCGCTCTCGACGAGCAGTTCCTCCCAGAACGCCACGAAGTTGCGGACCAGATGCATTCCGCCCTTGGCGGCCGCTTCGTCGATCTCCTTGGTGATCGCGTCACCGGCGTAGCTCAGGGCCTCTCGCAGGATCTGGTTGCGGCCCGCGGGGAAGTGGTAGTACACCGACCCGCGTGGCGCGCCGCTGCGGGCGAGCACTTCGTCGATCGTGACGCCTGCCGCGCCGCGCTCGCGCAACACCTCGACCGCGGCGACCAGCATCTTGGTGCGCGTCGAACCGCGCTTGTTGGCGGTCTTCGTCCCGACGGAAGACAGGTCAACCTCCAATGGGGCGATCAGGCTGCGGGCGTGCGAGGCAGGTGCGCCGGACGCCAACCGAGCGTACGGGGGCCGAAGCGGAAGACCCGGCGGTCGTGCATCCGATGGGTGAACCGGTATCCGGCGACGTTGACTTCAATGACCCACATCGGGTGCCTCCCTGGCTATGACGAACAGCATAAAACGGTCAACACCCAGGAGCAATCAATGTATTCCACATCACAGCTCTGGGATTAGATCGGCCCAGCTAGACACGGTCGTCCGGCCGCGTCAGCCCAGCCGAGCCGCCAGGCGCGATTATGAGATAGACCATAATTCGATCGGAGTCGGGCACCTGAGCTGAAGTGCAGGTCGCGGCGCCATCGGACGGCTACGCTCGGCTCCACGCGAACGAAAGGCGCTCGTGATGGGCCACTACAGAAGCAACGTGCGGGATCTCGAGTTCAACCTGTTCGAGGTGCTGGGTCTCGACAAGGCGCTGGCGACCGGCGAGTTCGGCGAGCTCGACGGCGATTCGGTGCGCCAGATGCTCGACGAAGCGGCCCGGCAGGCCGAGGGTCCGCTCGCCGAGTCGTTCGCCGAATCCGATCGGCGCCCGCCCACATTCGATACGGCCACCCATGAGGTGACGCTGCCCGAGCCGTTCAAGAAGTCGTTCAAGGCCTGGCAGCAAGGCGAGTGGTTCCGCGTCGGGATGGCCGAGGACATCGGCGGGGTGGCGGCACCGGCCGCCGTGGAGTGGGCGATCAACGAGTTCGTCCTCGGCGGCAATCCGGCGGTGTTCATCTACCAGGCCGGGTCGAAGATGGCGGACATCCTCTACGACATCGGCAACGAACAGCAGCGACACTGGGCCGCGCTGATGGTGGAGCGCGACTGGTGCGCGACGATGGTCCTCACCGAACCCGACGCCGGTTCTGACGTCGGCGCCGGCCGCACCAAGGCCGTTCAACAGCCCGACGGCACATGGCATCTCGACGGGGTGAAGAGGTTCATCACCAACGGCGACGCCGGCGACCTGTTCGAGAACATCGTGCATCTCGTGTTGGCCCGCCCCGAGGGCGCGGGACCTGGCACCAAGGGCCTCTCGCTGTTCTTCGTGCCGAAGTTCCACTTCGACCCCGAGACCGGTGAACTCGGCGAGCGCAACGGCGTTTTCGTCACCAACGTCGAGCACAAGATGGGGTTGAAGGTGTCGGCGACGTGCGAGCTGACCTTCGGTCAACACGGGGTGCCCGCCGTGGGCTGGCTGGTCAACGACTCCCACAACGGCATCGCCCAGATGTTCAAGGTCATCGAATACGCGCGAATGATGGTGGGCACCAAGGCGATCGCCACGTTGTCGACGGGTTATCTCAACGCGCTGGACTACGCCAAGACCCGGGTGCAGGGCGCGGACATGACCCAGATGACCGACAAGACCGCGCCGCGGGTGACGATCCTGCATCACCCGGATGTGCGCCGGGCGCTGCTGACGCAGAAGTCCTACGCCGAAGGGCTGCGCGCGCTCTACCTCTACACCGCCGCCCACCAGGATCCCCCCGTCGCGCAGATCGTCTCCGGAGCCGACGCCGAGATGGCAGGCCGCGTCAACGATCTATTGCTGCCGATCGTCAAAGGTGTGGGTTCGGAACGGGCATACCAGTGCCTGACCGAATCCCTACAGACGTTCGGCGGTTCGGGTTTCCTGCAGGACTATCCGATCGAGCAATACATCCGCGACGCCAAGATCGACTCCCTGTACGAGGGCACCACCGCCATCCAGGCGCAGGACTTCTTCTTCCGCAAGATCGCCCGCGACCAAGGTGCCGCGCTGGCGCACCTGGCCGGTCAGATCGAGGAGTTCGTCCGCAGTGACCTCGCGCGTGCAGAGCTCGCCGACGGTCGCGCCCGGCTGGCCACCGCGCTGCAGGACGTGCAGGCGATGGTCGCGGCCCTGACCGGATACCTGGTCTCGGCGCAGGAGAACCCGCGCGAGCTGTACCGCATCGGCCTGGCCTCGGTGCCGTTCCTGCTCGCCGTCGGCGACCTGGTGATCGGCTGGCTGTTGTTGCACCAGGCCGAGATCGCGTTGGCCGCGCTGGACGGCGACGTATCGGGCAGCGACCGCGCGTTCTACACCGGCAAGGTCGCAGCGGCGAACTTCTTCGCCGAGCACGTGCTGCCGCTGTTGACCTCTGCGCGCGGCATCATCGAGACCATCGGCCTCGACGCGATGGACGTGCCCGAAGACGCTTTCTAGTCCTCGGGGGTGTAGCCGAACGGCAGCAGCACGCTCTTGTGCTCGACGTATGCCTCGATGCCCTCCGGACCGTTCTCGCGGCCGATGCCGGAGTTCTTGTAGCCGCCGAACGGGGCGCCGGGATCGAACGCGTACATGTTGACCGCGTAGGTGCCGGTGCGGATCTTCGACGCGACCTCGAGCGCCTTCTTGTTGTCGGTGGTCCACACCGAGCCGGCCAAGCCGTACACCGAATCGTTGGCGATGCGGATCGCATCCTCTTCGGTCTCGTAGGGGATGACCGCCAGCACGGGTCCGAAGATCTCCTCCTGGGCGATCGTCATCGAGTTGTCGACGTCGGCGAACACGGTCGGCTCCACGAACCAGCCGTGGTCCAGACCCTCCGGGCGGCCACCGCCGGTGACGAGGCGCGCACCCTCGTCGACGCCCTTCTTGATGTAGGACTCGACGCGGTCGCGCTGCTTCTCAGAGATCAGCGGGCCGATTGCGGCGTTCGGGTCGTCGGGCAGGCCGACGGGCATCGCGCCGATGAAGTTGGCGATCTTTTCCACGACCTCGTCGTAGCGCGACCGGGGCGCCAGGATGCGCGTCTGCGCGACGCAGGCCTGCCCGCTGTTCATCACGCCCGAGAACCCGAGCATCGGCAGGGTGGAATCCAGGTCGGCGTCCTCGAGGATGATCGCGGCGGACTTACCGCCCAGCTCGAGCGTGCACGGCTTGAGCTTCTCGGCGGCGATCTTCGCGATCTCCTTGCCGACCGCGGAGCTACCGGTGAACGTGTACTTGTCGATCTGGTCGTTGGCGGTCAGCGCGCGACCGGTCTCGGGGCCACCGGGAACGATCGACAGCACCCCGTCGGGCAGACCGGCCTCGGCGAACATCTCGGCCATCGCGAACACCGACAGCGGCGTCTCGGCGGCCGGCTTGAGCACGACGGTGCAGCCGGCCAGCAGTGCGGGGCCGAGCTTGTTGGCGGCCAGGAAGAACGGCACGTTCCACGCGGTGACGGCGCCGACGACGCCGATCGGTTCGCGCACGACCATGGTCTGCCCATAGATGCCGTCGCGGATCTCCTTCCACGGGAACTTGTCGGCCGCGCCCGCGTAGTACTGGAACGACGACATCGCCGCGCCGTACTGCATCATGTCGACGATGGTCTGCGGCTGGCCGGTCTCGGCGGCCAGCAGGAACTTCAGCTCGTCGCCGCGTTCCTCCATCAGCTTCACCGCCGCCGCCAGCACCGCGGCCCGCTCCTGCGGCGACTTGTGCGGCCAAGGGCCCTCGTCGAACGCCTTGCGGGCGGCGGCGCAGGCCGCGTCGACATCGGCGGCCGACGCCAGCGGCACCTTGCCCACCAACTCGCCGGTGGCGGGCGAGTGCACCTCGATCACATCGGAGGTGGCCGGCTCGACCCACTTGCCGCCGATGAACAGCTGGTCCCATTCGGTGCGATACGCGGTGCTCTGTGTCATGACCGTCACACTACCTAGGAAGCCGCCGAAGTAGAACCTGTTGCAGTCGGCCGCTCACGGCGCCCGAAGAACCAGCACCAGGTTGCTCACCAGGAACTCCCTCACAACCGGTACCTTCGTCAGCGACCACGCCCATCTCGGGTGGTAGCGGGGGAAAGCGGCGACCAACGCACCCGTGCTCGCCGCCCACTGCAGGCCGTCGGCCGCCGACACCGCAAACAGTGACGAACCGTAGTTGTTCTTCGGCGGATGGCCCTGCCTGCGGGTGTATCGGCGCGCGGCACGGGCGCCGCCGAGGTAGTGCCACAGCCCGGTCTCATGCCCGCCGAACGGGCCCAGCCACACCGTGTACGACAGCACCACCAGCCCACCGGGCCGGGTCACCCGAAGCATCTCGGCGCCCATCCGCCACGGTTGGCGCACATGCTCGGCCACGTTCGACGACAAACAGATGTCGACGCTGTCGTCGGCGAACGGCAGGGCCGTGCCCGATGCCCGCACATAGGTGCTCGCCGTCACCGTCCAGGGTGCAGCATGCATCTCGGCCGGATCCGGCTCGACGCCAATATAGCGAAAACCTTTGTCGGCGAACGACTCCGAGAAGTAGCCAGGCCCGCCGCCGACGTCGAGCACGGTCCGACCGGCCGGCGTGGATCCATCCGCGGCCAGCCACAGATCGGCGACCATCTCGGCGGTGTCCTCGCCGAGCGCACCGTAGAACCGGGCGGGGTCGGTCTGCTCGAAGCGGAACTCCATGAGCAGGCGCAGCGACCGCGACAGCGTCGCCCGCTCGGCGAACCGGTCCGTGGCTGGCATGGAACCGAAGACTACGCAGCGTCGCGATCCGACTACGCTGTTGCCGATGTCTGCCCGTCCGCTCCGATCGGTGCTGCTGCTGTGCTGGCGCGACACCGGCCACCCACAGGGTGGCGGCAGCGAGGCCTACCTGCAGCGCATCGGCGCCCAGTTGGCCGCGTCGGGTTACGAGGTGACGCTGCGCACCGCGCGCTACCCAGGGGCCGCGCGTCGCGAGGTCGTCGACGGAGTACGGGTCAGCCGTGGGGGCGGGCGCCATACCGTCTACATCTGGGCGGGGTTGGCGATGGTGTTGGCCCGCATCGGGCTCGGGCCGCTGCGGCGCGTGCGGCCCGACGTGGTGATCGACACCCAGAACGGCATCCCGTTCATGGCGCGACTCGCCTACGGTCGGCGCGTCGCCGTACTCGTGCACCACTGCCACCGCGAGCAGTGGCCGGTGGCCGGGCCCGTGAAGGGCCGGATCGGCTGGTTCGTCGAGTCGAAGCTCTCGCCGCGGGCGCACCGCCGCAACCAGTACGTCACGGTGTCCCTGCCCTCGTCGCGCGACCTGACCGCGTTGGGGGTGCGTCCCGGACGGATCGCGGTGGTGCGCAACGGGCTCGACGAGGCGCCCGCGTCGACGTTGACCGCCAGGCGCGCGCCGGCCCCACGTGTCGTGGTGCTGTCACGTCTGGTGCCGCACAAGCAGATTGAGGACGCACTCGAGGCCGTCGCCGCGCTGCGACCGCGCTTGCCAGGGCTGACGCTGGACGTGGTCGGTGGCGGCTGGTGGGAGCAGCGGCTCGTCGAACACGCCGCACTGCTCGGCATCTCCGATGCGGTGACGTTTCACGGCCACATCGATGACGAGGCCAAACACCGTGTGCTGCAAGAGGCGTGGGTGCACGTGCTGCCCTCGCGCAAAGAGGGCTGGGCGCTGGCGGTCATCGAGGCCGGTCAGCATTCGGTGCCCACGATCGGCTACCGGTCGTCCGGTGGGCTGACAGACTCCATCGTCGACGGCGTGACCGGCATGTTGGTCGACGACTTCGACGGTCTGGTCGACGGTTTGGCTGAACTGTTGTCCGATCATGTGCTGCGCGAGCAACTCGGAGCCAAGGCACATGTCCGCTGCGGTGAGTTCTCCTGGCAGCAGAGCGCCGAGGCGATGCGCACGTTGCTGGAAGCGGTGCACCGCGGCCAGTACGTCAGCGGCGTGGTCTAGCCTTCGCGACGCTCACCGTCATCGAACCGTGCCCCTCGGGTGCTAGAACGGTGGCGGATCGTCCAGCAGAACTCTCGGATCGGTCGGCGGACCCGTGCCCAGCGGGTAGAAGCTGCCGAAAGTCTGGGCGGCCGGCGCGGTGTTTTCCGCTCGGATCGTGGCGTTGAGAGCGCGTTCGCGTTGGATGCGCCGCTCGCGGTTCTGGCGGCGGGAGCGTCGGCGGGTGGGCATGCAGATCCCGCGTCCCGGTGTCGGTGCCGGCATCTCGGGCAGGTGAAGTGTGCCGGTGGAAGCGCCGAGTTGTGGAAACAGCATCGCTCCGAACGGAGTAGTGGTGTGTATGCGCCCGGTCGGGCTGGTGAATATGACGGCGCCGTCGGGTTGTTGGCGCACGATCCAGCCGCCGGGTCCGCAGTAGAACGTCTTCATCAGGTGGTGCAGCCGGCAGAAACAGGCGTTGTTGGACGGATGGGTGGGCCCGTGGGGCCAGGGCGCGGTGTGGTCGATGTCGGATCGCCAGGCGGGACGGTCGCAATTCATCCACCGGCAGGTCAGGTCGCGGGAGCGAACGAAATCGGCAAGCGCGGTCGAGGGACGGTACTGCGGTTCGGGTGCGGCGTCGTCGGGGATCTCAATGGGGCGCCGCTTGGCGTGGCGCGCCACCTCGGCGACGGTCGACGCCGGAACCGGACCCAATCCGGATACGTACCCCGGTGTCGTGCCGGCGCCTTCGACGGTGCCCCGCTCGGCGAGCATATGGACCAAAACGGTAGTTGCCGTCCTGCCTGCGGCGGGACAGTCAGGTCGTTCGCATAGGCACGCCATCGCGTCCTCATGGGCAAGCACCGCCGCGATCGCGTCCGCCCGGCGCTGGCGATGCGTTCGTGGATCCTCCCGGCAGACCGTGGCGGCCAGCGCGTCGAGTCGCTGACTCAAAGCCACCCCGTCGACCCCGCGTAGGCAGGCGACGATGTCGGCCATTCCGTACTGGCCAGGTATGACATCGAAATGGCGGTCGTCATCACGGGATTTGGCTCGGCGCACCGCGTCCGGGTCGATCTGAAGGACCAGCCAGTCGACGACCTCGACGAGCTTGTTGTACGACAGGTGGTTCCACTGGGCGGCCCGGTCGGCGAAGATCGCGTCGATCAGTGCGCAGGCGTCCTCGCTGACCATCAGGTCGGTGCGGTAGATCAGCATGTTGACCACCTGCCACTCGATCTCACCGGCCGCGAACACCTTCGCCACCTTGGGAAGCCGTTTGATCAGGGCCTGGCCCGAGCTCATCATGGAAGAGGCCCGTCCGCGGCTGATGCCGAGTTCGGCACCGATCTCGGCAGCCACGACCTCCCAGTCATCGACCACCTTGTCGTCGTTCTCGCCGTCACATTCGGGAACGCGGCGCAGGCTGAAGTGCCCGATAGCCAACAGCTGACGCGCGATCTCGACCCGGCTGGCGCGCTGCGCCTGGCCCATCAGGTCGACCAACCCCGCGTCGCTCGCCGTATCGAACATATGTGCGAGTATGCCATCGCCCACCGACATTTCTGTTCCGCCGGCGACGGCGAGGTCATCGACGGTGAGGTGCTTTGACTCGCGGCGGCGACTTGAGCACGCTTCGCGCCAGCAGGGCGCCCGCACCGCCGAGCAGCATCGCCAGCCAGGCCCAGTGTGCGGCCAGCACCACGGTCCGACCGTCGGCCTGCGGCGACGATCCGCCCACCCGGTACAGGGTGAGGTCTTCGTCGGTGTAGGCCACGGGCAACGGCAAACGCTCTGTCGGAGCGCCGGATTCGACCACGACCCATCCGACCCCGGCATCGGCGAGCAGGTTCTGGTCCGCGCTCTCGACGAGGATCTCCTGGACGTCGCGCGCGCGTTGCCCCTCCCCGTACACCGTCCGCTCGCCGATGTGCAGATCGCCGGTGGTCAACACGTCGGCACGCACCCACCGGGGCAGCGGGTCGAGCACCGGAGCCTCACCCGCCCACTCGAAGTGGCGCATGCTGCCCATCGGCATCACCGCGACCGTCCGCGGGTCGGCGTTGATGATCGCGGCCACCTTCGCCCATCCCGGCGGGTACTGCACGGCGGTGACGCGGCCACCCACGCCCCACGCCAAGTCCGGCAACGTCGCGATGAGCGCGGCGCAGCAGAGTGCCGCGGTCGCCGCCGTCGGTAACCAGCGTCGGGCGAAGATCACCGCCGCCGCGCCGGCAACCACATAGCCCGGCATCGCCAACGCCACCCACTTCTGCGCGTCGCGGACCACCCCCAGGCCGGGCACGGCGCGGACGGCCGCCTCGACGAGGACGAGTCCGGGCCCGGTGGCCATCAGCGCGGGCACCACGACGGCGAACCCGGCCAGGACCATCAGCGGTACGGCCGTCGGTCGGTGCAGCGCGACCGGTAAGCCGAGAGCGACCACGCCGAGCAACACCGCCGTGCCCACGATCGCCAAAAGCGTTGTGCGAGAGGGTGGTACGGCATCAGCATTCCAGATTCCGCCCAGCCCGGCCAGGCTGAGCAGCGTGCCGAGGCCCGGTTCGGCGCGCGCGGCGAACGCGAAGACGCCGTCGGCCTGCGACGACTCCAACGACCGCGACACCGTCGCCGCGACCAGCCACGGCAGCGCCGCGACGACCGTCATGGCCATCGTCACGCCCGCACACCGCCACCGGCCCCACCCTTCGCCGGGCGCGGCGACGCACACGAGCGCGACGGTCGCCGCGAGCATCAGCCCGGTGGGCGTCAACCCGGCCAGTGCCAACCAGAAGGCCAACGCCCACAACGGGGTCCACCGCGCCGACTCCCGCATCTGCAGCACCGTCGTGGCGACCCACGGCAGGCACCCGTAGCCAACGAGAAGGCTCCAGTGCCCTTGCAGCAGCCGCTCGGCGACATACGGGTTCCATATCGCGACCGTCACCGCCACGCATCGACCGGCGAGCCCCGACTCGGGAACCACCGCGGCAGCCAACCGCGCCGCGCCCCAGCCCGCCAGCCACAGTCCCGCGACGAGCAGCGTCTTGGCCACCACGCCCCCGTCGATCACCGAGGACACGACGGCCATGAAGAAGTCCTGCGGAAGAGCCCGCGGTGCCGCCTCGGACAGCCCGAGCGCGGCATCGGACAGATACGAGCGCGGCGTGGACACCGCGTCGCGCAACAGCAGATACCCGGGTGCGAACAACGGCGCCGTCACCACGAGGGCGAGCACCAACGCGTAGGCCGGTCCCACGACCGACCGCCCGATCAGACCGGTCTGTCCGGGGGCAGGTCGGTCGGTCGAGATGTCGGGATCTTCTCGGTCTTGGCTTCGGCGCCCGGCACCTTGATGCCCTGGGTGTCGAAGAATCCGTGGTCGGCCTCGTCGAGACCGGGGTCGATCAGCGCGGACTCCGCGCGCAGGCTGAACGAGCCGAGCAGCGCGCCGCCGACCAGCAGCACCAGCCCCATCGCGGTGAAGGTGATCGGCAGGATGCGGCCCCACAGCGCGACCCGGTCGCGCTCGTTGCCCGCGCTGGCGACCTGGGACTCGACGGTCTCCTCGTTGAACGCGACCTTGTAGTCGACGAACGTGACCTCGGGCTTGAGCGGCTCGCGGGCGTAGTAGTGGTAGCCGTGCTCGTCCCTCTTGACGATCGTCCCCGACACCGGGTCGACCCAGAATGTGCGCTGCGCGGCGTAGTACCGCGACATCGTGATCGGCTCGTCGGGCTCACCGGGCACACCCCACATCGCCGCGCGGGCGGTGACCTCGCTGTCGGCGTCGTCTTCGTAGAGCGAGGCGTACTTCACCGGCTCGACGAGCTTGCCGTCGGAGTCGTAGCCGACGTTCTGGGTGAACCGGTAGGTGGTCAGGCCGTTGACGTCTTCTTCGCCGTCGTAGTTGGCGTCGAACGCCTTCTGCGCGATCGGGTCGAAGACGGAGTAGGTCTTCTTCTCGGTGTCGAACGGGAACCGGTAGGCCAGTCCCTCGTGCGGCAGCGCGATGTTGGTCGGCGGCTTGTCGTCCTCCATGGCGCGCGGTTTCTGCACCGCACCGCCCGGATTGCTCTCGCTGGACACCGCCTCGGCGGTGCTGCGGTTGACGGTCACCGTGTCGACAAGCGCCAACAGCAGGCCGGCCTCCTGCTGTTTGTCGGTGCGGCGCAGCGTGGAGCCCACCTGAAGCGTCACCACGTCGGCGTTCGACGGGGACTCGACGGTGAGCTGCTCCTGCTGAACCATCGGCACGTCGCGGTCGACGACGAACCGTTCGCTGTTCAGCGATGCCGGGTCGAAGGCCGTGCCGCTGCCGTCGCTGATCAGCGTCGCATCGAGGTCCAGCGGGATCTTGGCGATCTTGCTGTGGGTGTAGGTGGACAGCAACAGCGCGGCGATCAACAGGGCGGCACCCAGCCCCAAGATCCCGCAAGCCGCAATCCGCAGCGCCACTGCGCGGTTCAAACCGTGCCTCCTTCACCTGCGGTATGCCCGCAGAAACCCGTTTGACCCTAACAGCACAATTTAAGGTCGTCGTCGCTCCAGACGCATCCGCCGACCCGTGGTCACCGTCCTCGGCTTCACCGGGCACACTGATTTCGTGGCAGTTGCGTTGGCCGGCGAGACGCGCGAGGAGCAGGTGGGCGGAACCCGCGGGTTCCTGCCTGCGGTGGAGGGCATGCGAGCCTGCGCCGCGGTCGGCGTCGTCGTCACCCACGTGGCGTTCCAGACCGGGCAAACCGGCGGGATCAGCGGACGACTGTTCGGCCGGTTCGATCTCGCGGTGGCGCTCTTCTTCGCCCTCTCGGGTTTTCTGCTGTGGCGCGGGCACGCCGCGGCAGCGCGCGGGCTGCGGCCGACCCCACCGACCGGCCACTACCTGCGCTCCCGGATCGTGCGCATCATGCCCGGATACCTCGTGGCGGTCGTGGTGATCCTGTCGCTGCTGCCGGAGGCCAAAGCGGACCTGACCGTATGGTTGGCCAACCTCACCCTGACCCAGATCTATGTGCCGCTGACACTCACCGCCGGGCTGACGCAGATGTGGAGCCTGTCGGTCGAGGTCGCGTTCTACATGGCGTTGCCGTTTCTCGCGCTCCTGGTGCGACGCGTCCCGGTGCGGGCGCGCATTCCCGTCATCGCCGCCGCGGCGCTCGTCAGCCTCGGGTGGGCGGTGCTGCCGATCGCGACATCGGCCGGCGTCAACCACCTGAACTGGCCGCCGGCTTTCTTCTCCTGGTTTGCCGCGGGCATGCTGCTCGCCGAGTTGACCGTCACGCCGGTCGGATGGCCGCACCGACTGGCCCGGCGGCGCCTCCTGGTGGCGGTCATCGCGGTCGCGGCGTTCCTGGTCGCCGCCTCCCCGATCGCCGGACCCGAGGGCCTCACGCCGGGCACCGTCAGCCAGTTCGTCGTCAAGATCGCGATGGGCGCCGTGGTCGCCGGTGCGCTGCTCGCGCCGCTCGTGCTCGACCGCCCCGACACCTCGCACCGGGTGCTGGGCAGCACGACGATGGTGACGTTGGGGCGATGGTCCTACGGACTGTTCATCTGGCACCTCGCCGCGCTCGCGATGGTGTTCCCGGTCATCGGCGAGTTCGCGTTCAACGGCCACATGCCGGTGGTGCTGGTGCTGACGGTCGTGTTCGGGTTCGCGATCGCCGCGGTCAGCTATGCGCTGGTGGAGTCACCGTGCCGAACGGCGTTGCGGCGCTGGGAGTATCGCCATACCCGCCCGGTGCCGCCGTTGGACTCGTCGGTCAGCAGCGTGCCTGAGCCCGTCGCGAGATGACCTCGTCGCGGACCGCTGACCGGCGCGCTTTACCCGCGTCGTCGCGCAGCGGCTCATCGGTGAACTCGACTGTGCGGGGCACCTTGTAGCGTTCGAGTCGCTCGGACAGGAACGCGACGACGGCCGCCGCGTCGAGCCCACCCTCGGCATGCACCAGCGCATGCGGCACCTGACCGAGGTCGTCGTCGGGGACGCCGACCACCAGACACGACAGCACCGCCGGATGCTCGGACAGCGCCGACTCGATCTCGGCGGGATAGACGTTGCGGCCGCCGACGGTGAACATGTCCACCCGCCGGTCGCTGAGGTAGAGGAAGCCGTCGGCATCGAAGTACCCGAGGTCGCCCAACGAATCCCAGCCGTCGCGGGATTCCGCCGTCGCGCCGACGTAGCGGTAGGTGGGTCTGCTGCCCGGCGACGGCCGCATGTAGACCTCGCCGACCACCCCGGGCGGGCACTCGTTGCCGTCGTCGTCGAGCACCTTCATCTCGCCGGCGACGACGACACCGACCGACCCCGGATGGGCCAACCATTGACTTCCCGAGATGAACGTCAACGCCTGTAATTCGGTGCCGCCGTATAGTTCCCACAGCACATCCGGTTGCAGAATCTCGATCCAGGCGCGCTTGACCGCGGGTGGACACGGCGCCCCGACATGCCAGAACCGCCGGATCGAGGACAGGTCGTAGGCGTCGGGGTCGGCCCGGTAGACCGGAATCAGGCGCTGCATGATCGTCGGCACCGTGGTCAGGAACGTCACGCGATACTCCGTCACGAGCCGAAGGAACTCGTGCGGTTCGAACCGCGGCATGATCACCAGGTGATGGCCCTGCACAAGCCCGATCGCGAAGGTCGTGAAGCCGGTGTTGTGGCTCATCGGCACCGAGATCAGGTTGACGTCACCCTCTTGCGCCCCAAGGGGATAACCCACCATCGGCGGGTAGCGGCTGTCGTTGCCCGCCTCGATCAGCTTGGGCCTGCCGGTGCTGCCGCCCGATGCCATCGCCTTGAACACCGGCGACACCTTCTCGGGTAACGCTGCATCCGAGAGGCTTTCATCGGGCACGTAACCCGCTGGCACGCTTGCTATTCGGCCGGTGGGGTCGGCGCGGCCGACGACCAGGGCGCGGGGCCGCAGTTCGAGCAGCCCAGTCAGTTCGGCATCGGGAAGCCTTGGAGAGAGCGGCTGGGGGATCGCACCCAGCTTCCACGTCGCCAGTACCGCCTGCACCCACTCGATGGAGTTCGGCAACACCACGGTGACGTAATCACCTTCTCGCACACCAAGTTCGGCGTAGGCTCGGGCCAGCCGGTTGGTCGACGCGTCGAGCTCACCTCGGGTCAGGGTGACGCCTTCGCACGTGATGGCGGGCGCGTCGGGTTCGGCCTCGGCCAGCCGTGACACCTGCGTGCTGATCGGCGGAGTCTGTTCGGGCATGTCAGTAAGCGCCCCGGGTCTCGAATATTCGGCGCGGGTTGTCGACGAGCATCGTCGTGAGCTGTTCCTCGGAGACGCCTCGCTTCTTGAGGGCCGGGATCACGTCGTTGTGGATATGCAGGTAGTGCCAGTTGGGCATGGTCTGCGGGACGAGTCCTTCCGGAAGCCAGTCGATGAAACAGGACGCGTCGTGCGACAGCACCATCTTGTCGGCGTGGCCGCGCTCGCACATCCGCGCGACGGTGTCCACCCGCTCCTCGAAACCGAGGAACACGTCGACCCCGAACCGGTCCATCCCGATGTAGGACCCGTTGTCGATCAACTGTTCCAGGTAGTCCAGATCGGTGCTGTCACCGGAATGCCCGATGACGACGCGCGAGAGGTCCACGCCCTCCTCACTGAACACGCGCTGCTGATCCAGGCCGCGCTTGGTCGCGGCGTGCGTGTGCGTCGAGATCGGGACGCCCGTCTCCCGGTGCGCCTGGGCCACCGCGCGCAGCACCCGCTCGACCCCGGGTGTCAGGCCGGGTTCGTCGGTCGCGCACTTGAGGACCGCCGCCTTCACGCCGGTGCCCGCGATACCGGTGGTGATGTCGCGGACGAACATGTCGACCATCGGCTCACCGAGCGGGGTCTCCGGCCCGCTGAAATGGAAGAACATCGGGACGTCGTTGTACGTGTAGACGCCGGTGGCGACGATGATGTTGATGTCGGTTTGCGCGGCGATACGCTCGATACGCGGAATGTAGCGCCCCATTCCGATCACCGTGAGATCGACGATGCTGTCGACCCCGCGCGATTTGAGCTCGTTGAGGCGGACGACGGCGTCGCCCTCCCGTTGGGCCTCGTCGCCCCAGACCTCCGGATAGTTGGTCGAGATGTCGAGGGACTGGATGAAGACGTGTTCATGCATGAGCGTGACGCCCAGGTCGGTGGTGTCGATCGGTCCTCGGGCGGTGTTCAGTACCGGCACGCGGCCGATGCTACGAGATAGCGGTCGACCAATCGGGTACTTGAAACTCGATTCATAGCGAAAGGCCAGAACCGAATGGCGACATCGTCGAGCGTCCGCACCGCGCCGTCGGCGTGGGCGCCGCTGCGGTCGCCGATGTACCGGGCGCTGTGGATCGCGCAGCTAGTGTCGAACCTCGGGACCTGGATGCAGACGGTCGGCGCCCAGTGGATGCTGGTCGCCGATCCCGACGCCGCGGTGCTGGTGCCTCTGGTGCAGACCGCGACGACGTTGCCGGTGATGCTGTTGGCGCTGCCCTCCGGCGTGGTCGCCGATCTGGTCGACCGGCGACGCCTGCTGATCGCCACGCAGTCGGCGATGGCGGCCGGCGTCTCGATCCTGGCGATCTTGACCGGTGTCGGGTTGACGACGCCGGCGGTTTTGCTGATCCTGTTGTTCCTGATCGGCTGCGGACAGGCGCTGACGGCGCCGGCGTGGCAGGCCATCCAGCCCGAACTCGTTCCGCGCGAACAGATTCCCGCTGCGGCGGCGCTGACCAGCCTGGCCCTGAACAGCGCCAGGGCGGTCGGGCCCGCGATCGCCGGCCTGCTCGTGGCCTTGTCCGGGCCGACGACGGTGTTCGCGCTGAACGCGGTCTCGTTCATCGGCATCGTCGTGGTGCTGTTCACCTGGCGGCGGCCGGTTGAGGAACGGTTGCTGCCGACCGAGCGGCCGTTGTCGGCGCTGAGCGCGGGCGGACGGTACATCCGCAGCTCGCCGGTGGTGCGGCGCATCCTGCTGCGGGCGCTGCTGTTCATCGCTCCCGGCAGCGCGCTGTGGGGGCTGCTTGCGGTGATCGCCGATCGACAACTGCACCTGTCGTCGGCGGGCTACGGCGTGCTGCTGGGCGCGCTGGGTGTCGGCGCGGTGTGCGGGGCGATGGTGTTGTCCCGGCTGCAGGTCCGGTTCGGGCGCAACGCCTTGTTGACGGTGGGCGCGGTCGGTTTCGCGCTCGCCACCGCGGTGCTGGCGCTGGTTCCGGTGCTTGCCGTGGTGATCGTCGCGATGATCGTCGGCGGACTGTCGTGGTTGCTGACCCTGTCGACCCTGAATGCGTCCATGCAGCTGAGCCTTCCGGCCTGGGTGCGGGCGCGCGGACTGTCGGTCTACCAGCTGGTGTTCATGGGTGGACAGGCGATCGGCTCGCTGGTCTGGGGGCTGGTGGCCGGCGCGACCAACAGCGTCACCGCGCTGCTGATCGCGGCCGGGTTGCTCGCCGCGTGCGCGGTATCGCTGCTGTGGTGGCCGCTGCATCCGGGCACCGGCAACCTCGACGTCGAACCGTCGGGGCACTGGCCGGAACCGGCGCTCGTGTTCGAACCCGCCCCGCCCGACGGCCCGGTCCTCGTGCTCAAGACATACCGGGTCGCATCGGAGAACGAGGCGGCGTTCGTCGCGGCGATGGACCGGGTGAAGCGTTCGCGGCAGCGTACCGGGGCCGTGCAATGGCGGTTGTTCCGTAGCGGTGAATTCCCCAACACATTCGTCGAAGCGTTCGTCGTGCGGTCGTGGTACGAGCACCTGCACCAGCACGTCATCCGGCAGACGGGCCAGGACCTGATCGCCGAGCAGGAGGTCGACAAGTACGTCGTCGGCGAACCCAAGCTCGAGCATCTGATCGCGGTCAGCTGAGCCGTTTCTCCGTCCGAATCGGCACGGTCGACGCCGCGACCGCGGCCACCGAGACCAATGCCAGTAGCTGCACACCCCACGAATGCCCGATGTAGCCGTCGACCGAACGCCACGGATACTGACTCAACACCGCACCGGCCAGGATCAACCCACCGGCCGCGGTGCCGACCGTGACTGCCTCGCAGAGCTTTTCGCGGTGGCGCAGCAGCCAACGGACGCCGACCGCCAGGCCGACCACCGCCAAGCCCGCCACCCCCGAGATCGCCGCACCGACGGCCAGCGCCGCGGCGCCGACGGCGACGGGGCGCGGTCGCCACACCGGCACCGGCTCGGCTTGCGCCGCGCGCCTGCGCATCGGCAGGAAAGCGAGCAGTGCGAGCACCGGCAGCAGCGCGAGCCCGCCGATCAGGCCGGCGCGGTAGGGCACATTCGTCGGGAAGCTCAGCGTGACCGGGCCCGCCGTACCCGGCGGCAGCACCCAGCCCTGCTGCCAGCCGTTCACCGTGATCGGCGTCAGCTGTGACCCGGCGCTGTCGTGGGCGACCCAGCCGGGGTTGATGCTTTCGGGTACCACGAGGACCCGGGACGCCGACGACGGTGCGACGGTCACCTCGCGGTGGTCTGCGCTCCATTGCCCGGTCTGCGCGGAAACGCTTGGCGCCTCGCGTATTTCACCGGCGCGCGGTCCGGCGAGCTGAGCGCCGTCGACGATGAACGCCGCGCCGGGGCTGATGACCAGCTCCTGTTGGCCCTCGGGCAGCAGGATCGGCTCGGCCCGGCACGGGCGTGCCGCCACGGGTTCACCGTCGAGGAGGGCGCCGACGGTCGTGCTGAGCGAGGTCTGCACGAACTCGCCGGCGACCCCGATGACCGGGCCCTTGCCGCACGGCATGTCGATGGTTCGGTTCCGGTTGGCCGCGGCGTCGGCCGCCGCGATCGGTTCGCCGCGGGTGTCGAGCGCGGTCACCTCGGCCAGGCCGGGGGGTTTGAGTTGGTCGAAACCGAGCGCCGTGCGGTCGATGACGTCGTCCCAGTCGAGAAGGGAGATCGTCACGGTGTCGGTGGCTCTCGGTTTGAGATCCAGGGTCTGGGCGCCGGCATCGCCGGCCACCGGACGGATTTGCGGACCGTCGCCGAGGTCGACGGCCACCAGCGTCGGACGTGCGGGCAACTCCGACGAACTCGGCGTCACCCGCAGGCCGGCAACTTCGGTCCGCTTCGGCAGTTTCAGCGTCAGTGTCGGCGGCGTCCCCTGCTGCACGACCCGCTGCGGGGCGGTCCAGGCGGTGCCCGCATCGCCGTCTGCGGCGGCGTAGGCCGAGCCGAGCACGTCGATCGGATCGGCTTCGCCCACCGCGCGGGCGGTACCGGGGGCGCTGATGAGGTCGGCCAACTGGGGACCCTGTCGGGCGCGCACCCATACCGTCGGAGTCACCGCGATCGGCGTCGGAACCGTCAGAGTCCGGCTCAAGTTCACCGGCTCCTCGGCCGACAGCGCCATCAACGCGGCGCACCGGTAGCCGGTCGGACTCTGCGCGCAGCCAGATCGTCCCAGCAACTCCGAACCCAGATCCCACTGCGCCACAGCAGAATCCGCGGGTGGACCGGGAACGGCCACGGTGTGGCGCAGGCTGACGGGGTGGGCGAAGCCGTTCGCGTCGTACTGGGTGACCGCGAGGTCGGTGATTCCGAACTGCACGCCGGGTGAGCCGTCGTCGGTGGCTACCGCGGTGAGCCGCACCCACGGCGACTCGCCGTAGGGCAGTGCCGCGGTGAGCGGTTTGCCTGCCTCATCGAACCGCAGGGTGCTGGTGCCGTTCACCGTCGAGATCTCGATGCGGCGGATCTGTGCGCCGACCGCGGTGGCGCTGGGCGTGACCGTGATGGTCGCGTTGGTCACGGGGTGATCGAAGTCGACCTGCATCCACTGGCCGATCGCCGACTGCAGCGAGTTGGAAACCCAACTGGTCGACGGGTCGGCGTCAACCGCCGCGGCCGGGCCCGCCGCCGGCGCGACGTGGGGGAGCGCGGTGGAGTCGGCGGCCGAACTCGACACCGACACCCGGCCACCGTTCCACTGCCCGTAGACCAGATCGGTTCCAGGAGAAGGGTAGTCGATGACCCGATTGTGGGTGTGCCGCGGATCGTCGGGAGTGCGGATCGCCGATGAGTGGTCGTCGACGCGACCGTAGTCGGTTTCCCGCGCTAGCGGGGTGTCGGTGACGGTGACCAGCGGGGTTGGCACGCCCGCGCGTTCGGCGTCGGCGGTCAAGAGCATCGGGCCCAGCGGCGGGCGGTCGAGCAGTCGGCGGCGCTCGTCGAGCCGTAGCAGCGCCTCGGGTGCGCCGTCGACGCGCGCCATGCGGTCGGTCTCGACGAGGTAAGGCGTCACCGGGGTTTCGGCGTTGACCCGGTATATCTCGACGGCTGGGTAGCGCGGGCGCAGACCGCTGTCGGAGACGAATCCGGCCAGGGTGCCCGCGCCGACCGGATCGCCGAACTCGGCGACCTTCTCCAGACCCGGTGAGCCGTCGATCGCGCGGTGCACAAGCAACGGCCGGGCCGACCGGGATGACTCCGGGTCCAGGTCGTTGCGCACCACGACATACGAAATACCCTGGCGGGCAAGGGTGTCAGCGAGACCCGCGGATGGGCGGCCTGCGGCGAACAACCGCTGCACGGAGTCGAGCGCGCGGATGGTCTGCGGCGGGGTCAGCGGGATCGAATCGCGTACCCCCCAGGCGCTTTCGCCCAGTACCTGCAGTGGCTCGTCGTGGCTGTTGCCCCACACCTGGGTGGCGAACGGAGCGCCGGGTGCCACCAGGACGCGGCCGCCGGTGTTGTTCGCGTCGAGCCAGTCGGCGGTGTCGTGCCAGTACTGCGGGATGGCGTCGAAAGCGCCTGGCGGAGTGAGCCGTCCGGTCCATACCAGCGACGTGCCCGCCGCCAGCGCGACCAGGACCACCATTCCCACCGCGACACGCTTGTCGCGTTCGGGATGCGCCAGCGCGGTCGTCCACTCCGCGCGCGGCGCGCTGCCCGGCAGCGGGATGCGGCCGAGCAGATGCGCCAACCCCAGCGTCAAGGGCAGTCGCAGCAGGGGTTCGAGCTTATGCAAGTTGCGCAGCGGAGTCCCCGACGCGTCGAGGAACGCCTGAACCTGCAGCGCGACCGGGGACCCCAACCCGCCGGAATAGCCGACGGCGAGCAGCGTGACACCGGTGAGCAGGATGACGATCAGACGACCGCGAGCGGGCATCGTCTTCAACGCCAGCCCCGCTAGGCCCGCAGCGGCGACCAGGGTGGTGGCCAGCACGGCGACCGAACCGGTCACCAGGGACGCGCCTGCCGTCGCGTTGGGCGCGACGAACGGGGTCCAGGCGTCGGTGCCGCGCAACATCTCGGTCAGGGACATCCACCGCGTAGTGACGCCGGACGATTCGATGAAGTCGAGGAACGGTGGGCTGACCCGGCCCAGCATCACCAGCGCGACCGCCCACCACAGCACCGCCAGCGTCATACCGAGCGCCCACCACGCCGTGAACCGCCGCCACAACTTGGTGGGCCGGTGACACGCCAGCCAGATGGCCGCGCACAGGCAGCCGGTGAGTGTGGCCACCGCGTTGACCGCACCCATCAACGCGATCGCCACCGCCGAGCGCATCGCCAGCACCCGTACCCGCGGATCGCCCCGCATGACCAAGATGACGGGCAGCAGCACCCACGGCGCCAGCATCATCGGAAGCGTCTCCGACGAGATCGCGCCGATTGTGGTCAGCGCCCGCGGCGACAGCGCGTAGGCGACCGCGGCGATCACCCGCGACGACGGGCTGCCGATGCCGAGCGCCTCGGCCACCCGCAGCACACCCCAGAACCCGACGACCAGCAGCAACGCCCACCACAGCCGCTGGGTGACCCAGCCGGGCAGCCCGGCGATGTCGCCGATCAAAAAGAAGGTGC
This sequence comes from Mycobacterium lehmannii, assembly GCF_001499925.1. Lineage (NCBI taxonomy): Bacteria > Bacillati > Actinomycetota > Actinomycetes > Mycobacteriales > Mycobacteriaceae > Mycobacterium > Mycobacterium lehmannii. The sequence goes on along the minus strand of NZ_LQIR01000068.1, from coordinate 117,054 downwards.
CGTGCGGGAACAGATACCCGTAGGCCTGGTTCTGGGCCTGGCCGAAGGGCAGCTCGCTGTTCCACAGGTTGAACGCGCGCGCGAGGAACCGCAACGGATTGGCGGTCAGGTCGAGCTTGGTGTCGGGTGAGATCTGTCCGGGTGACTGGGCGAACGTCAGGACCAGTGCCGCCGCAGCGGCCACCCACAACCAGCGCCGGGAGAGCGGGGCCGTCTCAGAGGCGGCCCGGGATTCAGCTGCGGTCGCCGTACTCGACCCTGTTGAGCACCGAAGACGCCGGATCGCCCGCTTGCAGAGGAGGCTTGTTGTCCTGCTGCACCATCAGCGTCACACCGAAAACGGCCGCCGCGCCCAACAGCAGGCCGACCACGATGCTGGCGGCGGCGGGCACGAGGAACCGATCCATGCGGCAAAACTAGCACGCGGCCCATGTGCGCAGCTGAACCCATGTTCTGGCCGCACACGCCGACCACGAGATAGAACTGAGCCGCCACAGCCGTTAGTGTCGAGGCCCATGGCCTTGCCCCGCGCATTGTGTGCCCTCGCGGCCGCTCCCGTATTGCTGATGGCGTGCTCGCCTGCCGCGCAGGAAGCCGCGCCGTCACCGACGTCCGCGCCCATCACCAAGGCGGCGACCGCGCTGCCCGCGGCCCCGGCCGCGCCGGCGCCTCCCGCGTGCGGAGCCGGTGAATCGCTGCTGTCGTCCATGTCGACCCGCGACAAGCTCGCCCAGCTGCTGATGGTGGGCGTCTCCAACGCGGGCGACGCACGCGCGGTCGTCGACAATCACCATGTCGGCGGGATCTTCGTCGGCAGTTGGACCGACCTGTCGATGCTGTCCGACGGGTCGCTGGCAGCCATCGCTGGATCGGCGACCCCGCTACCGCTCGCGGTCAGCGTCGATGAGGAGGGCGGCCAGGTGTCGCGGCTGGCCGGGCTCATCGGCAGTCAACCGTCGCCCGCCTCGCTGGCGGCCAGCAGCACGCCCGACGAGGTGTACAACATCGCGCTCAAGCGGGGCCAGGCCATGCGCGGGCTTGGTATCACCGTCGACTTCGCGCCGGTCGTCGACGTCGACGGGGGCGGTGCCATCGGTGACCGGTCCTTCGGCTCCGATCCGGCCGTCGTCACCGACTTCGCCGGCGCGTACGCCCGAGGCCTGCGCGACGGCGGCGTGATGCCGGTGCTCAAACACTTCCCCGGCCATGGGCGCGCCTCGGGCGACTCGCACACGGGCGGGGTTACGACGCCACCGATCGGCGACCTGCAAACCACCGATCTGGTGCCGTACCGGACGCTGACCAGCCAGGCGCCCGTCGGAGTGATGGTCGGTCACCTACAGGTGCCCGGGCTGACCGGCAGCGATCCAGCCAGCCTGAGCCCGGCGGCCTACGCGCTGCTGCGGTCGGGCAACTACGGCGGCCAGCCGTTCAACGGCCCGGTGTTCACCGATGATCTGTCCGGTATGCGGGCCATCACCGACCGGTTCGGGGTGGCCGAGGCGGCGCTGCGAAGCCTCCAAGCGGGCGCCGACGTCGCGCTATGGCTGAGTACCGGTGAGGTGCCCGCCGTGCTCGACCGGCTGGAGAAGGCGTTGGATGCCGGTGAGCTGTCGATGTCCAGCGTCGATGCCTCGGTGCTGCGGCTGGCGGGAATGAAGGGGCCCAACCCGCGCTGCTGATTCCCGCCCACCGCCCGCTGCTAGTTCCCACCCACCGCCCGCTGCTGACGCCCTGGTGGCGCGCATTGCTTACCCTGGTGGAATGGCCGGAGGTACCAAGCGGTTGCCGCGCGCGGTGCGCGAGCAGCAGATGCTGGATGCCGCCGTGCAGATCTTCTCGGTGAACGGCTACCACGAGACGTCGATGGACGCGATCGCCGCCGAGGCGCAGATCTCCAAACCGATGCTGTACCTGTACTACGGCTCCAAGGAGGAGTTGTTCGCGGCGTGCCTGGATCGTGAGCTGGCGCGGTTCGTCGACGAGGTGCGCAGCCAGATCGATTTCAAGCAGAGCCCGAAAGACCTGTTGCGCAACGCGGTCCTGGCGTTCCTGAACTACATCGACGCGAACCGGGCGTCGTGGATGGTGCTGTACAGCCAGGCGACCAGTTCGCAGGCCTTCGCCCACACCGTGCGCGAAGGCCGCGAGCGCATCATCGACTTGGTTGGCAGACTGCTGCGCTCGGGCACCCGAAATCCCGAGCCCGACACCGACTTCGACATGATGGCCGTTGCCCTGGTCGGCGCCGGTGAGGCAGTGGCGTCGCGGGTCAGCACCGGCGACGCGGGCGTGGACGAGGCCGCCGAGTTGATGATCAACCTGTTCTGGCGCGGACTGAAGGGCACCCCGTCGGAACATTCGGACTCATCCGTTCACTCTGCGGCTGCGGCGCAATTGTCGGAGTAGCCGGCGCTCTCAGCGCAGAGTCACTCCGACTGCAGCGAGCGCACCGTTCCGAACAAGTGGGGCTCGCGTTTCTTCATGTCGCGCAACGTGAGATCCCACCCATCGGACACCCGGTCGACGTAGAGTCCGGCGTTCGCGGGCAGCACCACCGGCTTGGCGAACTTCACCGAATACTTGACCGCGTCCGGCAGCTGACCCTCGATGTTCGCCAGAACTGCTGCCGCGCTGAACATCCCGTGCGCGATGACCGTCGGGAAACCGAACAGCTTGGCCGCGACCGAGTTGGTGTGGATCGGGTTGTGGTCACCGCCCACCGAGGCGTAGTGCCGGATCTGCCCCGGAGTGATGCGCAGCATCGCATTCGGCGGGCCGAGTTTCGGCGGCTTCTGCGGCGGCGGCTTCGGCTCGTCCGACAGACTCGTTCGCTGCTGGTGCAGAAACGTCGTCACCTGGTGCCACGCCTGCTCGTTGCCGACATTGACATCGGTCACGATGTCGACCAGCAGACCACGCCGATGCTCACGCAGATTCTCCGCGTGCACCGTCACCGACACGGAGTCGGTGACCGCGATCGGACGGTACTGGGTGATGTGGTTCTCGATGTGCACCGAACCCATTGCCGCGAAAGGGAAGTCGAACCCGGTCACCAACGACATCAACGTCGGGAACGTCAGCGCGAACGGATACGTCAGCGGGACCGTGTCCCCGAACTGCAAACCCGTCACCGACGCGTAGGCCGCCACGTTCTCGGGATCGATGCGCAAATCCTCGACGGTCAGCGTGCGATCGGGCAGCGTCTCGCCGCGCGGCACGAACGGCAAGGCGCCCGCCGCCGCGCGCGCCAGGTTCATCAGACCCGACGGTTGGCTCATGTCACGCCCCCAACCAGGCCTGGCCGCACACCCGCACCGTATTGCCGGTGACGGCGTTGGATGCGGGGCTGGCGAAGTAGGCGATGGTCTCGGCGACATCGACAGGTTGGCCGCCCTGGTACAGCGAATTGAGCCGACGACCCACCTCGCGGGTGGCCAGCGGAATCGCCTCGGTCATCTTGGTCTCGATGAAGCCCGGGGCCACCGCGTTGACCGTGACGCCCTTGTCGGCGTAAGCCTCAGACAGGCTGTCGGTAAGCCCGATCATGCCGGCTTTGGTCGCGGCGTAGTTCGTCTGGCCGCGGTTGCCCGCGATGCCGGCCATCGACGACAAGCCGACGATCCGGCCGCCTTCGCCCAGCACGCCGTTGTTCACCAGTCCCTCCGCAAGGGCAAGCGGCGCAACGAGATTTACCGCCACAACGGAATCCCAACGCCCCTCGTCCATGTTGGCCAGCAGCTTGTCGCGGGTGATGCCCGCGTTGTTGACCAGGATGTCGACGCGACCGTCGTAGTGGTCGCGCACATGCTCGGTGATGCGGTCGACCGCGTCCTCGGCGGTCACGTCCAGGGCCAGCGCGGTCCCCCCGACCTTCGTCGCCGTCACGCCGAGCGCTTCCTGTGCCCCCTCGACGTCGATGCAGATCACCTTGGCCCCGTCGCGCGAGAAGACCTCGGCGATCGTCGCGCCGATACCGCGGGCCGCGCCGGTCACGATCGCGACCTTGCCGTCCAGCGGACGGTCCCAGTCCGCGGGCGGCGCCGCGTCGTCGGGGCCGATCCGGAACACCTGTCCGTCGACGTAGGCGGACTTGCCCGACAGCAGGAACCGCATCGTCGACTCGAGACCCGTCGCGGCGGGCTTGGCGTCGGGGGAGACGTAGACGAGGTTCACCGTCGCGCCGCGGCGCATCTCCTTGCCCAGCGAGCGGGTGAAGCCCTCGAGCGCGCGCTGCGCGATGCGCTCATGCTCGCTGCCTGCTAGCTCAGGTGTGGTGCCGACGACGACGACGCGACCGGAGGGCCCGAGGTTGCGCAGCAGCGGGGTGAAGAACTCGTAGAGCCCCTTGAGGCCGGTCGGCTCGGTGATGCCGGTCGCGTCGTACACCAGCCCGCCGAACGAGTCGGCCCAGCGACCGCCCAGGTTGTCGGAGACGACGTCGTAGTCGTCGGCCAGCGCGGTGCGGAGCGGATCGACGAGTCGGCCGCCGCCGGCTGAGCCGGCAATCGAGCCTGAGCCGCCGATCAGTAGCGTGCCCGCCAGCGGCGGATCACCCGGCTTGTAGCGGCGCAGCGTCTCGGGCTGGGGGATGCCCAGTTGCTTGGCGAGGAACGATCCGGGCGTCGAGTGGACGATTTGCGAGTACAGATCCGATGCCATGAGGACGAACTTACTCCAGAGTAAGAAGGGTGGGTACTATGGGTGCATGCCTAGTGATACCCGCCGACGCGTCGCCATCCTCGGTGGCAACAGAATTCCTTTCGCCCGCTCCGATGGCGCGTACGCCAATGCGTCGAACCAGGACATGTTCACCGCCGCGCTGGGCGGCCTGATCGAGCGCTTCAACCTCGACGGAGAGACGCTCGGCGCGGTGATCGGCGGTGCTGTGCTCAAGCACAGCCGCGACTTCAACCTGATCCGCGAATGCGTGCTCGGCAGCGCCCTCTCGTCCTACACGCCCGCGTTCGACATCCAGCAGGCGTGCGGCACGGGCCTGCAGGCGGCCATCTCCGCGGCCGACGGCATCGCCGCGGGTCGCTATGAGGTCGCGGCGGCCGGCGGCGTCGACACCGCTTCGGATGCGCCGATCGCGCTCGGCGACGACCTTCGCCGCACGCTGCTCGGTCTGCGCCGCGCGAAGTCGAACGTCGACCGGCTCAAGCTCGTGGGCAAGCTACCCGCCTCTGTGGGCATCCAGATCCCGGTCAACAGCGAGCCCCGTACGGGCATGTCGATGGGCGAGCACGCCGCCGTCACCGCCAAGGAGATGGGCATCAAGCGCGTCGACCAGGACGAGTTGGCCGCCGCCAGTCACCGCAACATGACCGCCGCCTACGACCGCGGCTTCTTCGACGACCTGGTCACGCCGTTCCTCGGCGTGTACCGCGACAACAACCTGCGCCCCGACTCGTCGGCCGAGAAGCTGGCCAAGCTCAAGCCGGTATTCGGTGTCCGAAACGGCGACGCGACGATGACGGCGGGCAACTCCACGCCGCTGACCGACGGCGCCTCGGTGGCGCTGCTGGCGACCGACGAGTGGGCCTCGGCGCACGGTATCGAACCGCTCGCCTACTTCGTGGACGCAGAGACCGCCGCGGTGGACTACGTCAACGGCAAGGACGGATTGCTGATGGCGCCGACCTATGCGGTGCCGCGGCTGCTGGCCCGCAACGGCCTGACCCTGCAGGACTTCGACTTCTACGAAATCCACGAGGCGTTCGCGTCGGTGGTGCTCGCGCACCTGCAGGCGTGGGAGTCCGAGGAGTACTGCAAGGAGCGCCTCGGGCTCGACGCGGCTCTCGGCTCGATCGACCGCTCGAAGCTGAACGTCAACGGGTCGTCGATCGCGGCCGGTCATCCGTTCGCCGCGACCGGCGGGCGGATCGTGTCGCAGTTGGCCAAGCAGCTGGCCGAGAAGAAGAAAGAGACCGGTCAATCGGTGCGCGGGCTGATTTCGATCTGCGCCGCCGGCGGGCAGGGTGTGGCGGCCATTCTGGAAGCCTGACCAGCCCGGCAGGACCGCCAAAAAATACTGACGGCAGCGTGTAACGCCCCCCGGAAACGCGCCGATACACCTGATAGCTCCGTGCTGCCGTCTGACCCCCCGACCCGACGGCAGTACGGGGCTCTTAACTTTTCGGGCCTCAAGCCGGCGGAGGATCCTTCTTCGCCTTGACCGGCCCGGCCGCCGCCGGCGCGAACAGCGCACCGCCGAAACTGCCGCCCATCGTGCGGACCGCGACCAGTGCCCACGTCCCCAGCAGACCGGTGTAGGCGATGGCGGCGGCGACGTGGAACGCGGGCAGCCCGGTGTGGTTCGCCAGTTGCGTCGTTCCGGTGACGAAGGTCCCGACCGGAAACGTCAGGCTCCACCACGTCAACGCGAACGGCATCCCACGGCGCATCGTGCGCACGGTCAGTTCGGTGGCCAGCACGATCCACAACACCGCGAAACCCCACACCGGTACGCCGAACAGCACTGCGAACACGTCCATGGCATCGGCCAGCTCAGTCGAGACCGATGCCCCGGCGTGCGCACCGAGCAGCCCGGCCGCGGTGATGCCCTGTCCGAGCGGGCCGAGCACGATCCACAGCGTCGGCACCCGCGCCGTGCCCGAGGTGCCGTACAGCGCCAGCCTGCTCCAGATCATCGTGATGATGATCAGCGCCGCGAACAACGACAGACCGAACATCGCGTAGCACCCGTAGAGCATCGTCGCCCGCCCGGTGCCCGGATCCATGTGCGGGATCAGCAGCGCACCGGAGGCGGCCGACACCATCGGCGGCACCACCGGCATCAACCAGCCACCGAACGCGGCGTCGGGCTCGACGTTGAGCTGCGTGAACATCAGAAACGGGATGGTCGCCGCGGTGAACAGCCCCCCGACGGTGCCAGCCGTCCACAGCACCCACGCCAGGTCGACGGCTGCTCGCTCGCCGATCAGATCCTTGCCGATCAGCAGGGCGCCCGAGCCCACGGTCAGCAACGCCATCGGCGCAGCACCGTAGAAGTGCGTCATCTGCGGATTGCGGACATGTCGACGCGCCGCCACCGGGTGCCGGATCCGTTGCACGCTGACCGCGATGCCGAGCACCACGAGCAGAAGCGCCGCGAAGACCCACACCACGCGCGAGAACACGTGCAGGCCGGGGACGTGCACGGGCAGCGTGGCGCCGGCGGTGGCGACGATGCCGGTGCCCATCACGGAGGCGAACCAGTTGGGTCCGAGGTGTTGTAGCCGCGCCAACTCGGTCGTCATGGCCCAGTATGTTCAGACCGCCTCCGGCACGCGGGAAGGCTCGCCGCCGGTCGTGCTTCGATGGTGGGGTGCAGATCAGTGTCGCCCTCACCGGACTCATCACCGACGCCGACGGCCGCTCGCCGCTCGACGGCGTCTTGACGAAGCTGACGTCGTTGCGCGACGAGGGATTCCGCCGGGTGTGGATGGCGCAGCTGCCCTACGACCCCGACCTGCTGACGATCCTGGCCGTCGCGTTTCGCGAAATCGAGACCATCGAGGTGGCCTCAGGGGTGATCCCGATCCAGGTGCAGCACCCCACCCAACTGGCGCAGCGCGCGCTGACGCTGAACGCCATCGCGGGCGGCCGCTTCACCCTGGGCATCGGGTTGAGCCATCGCATGGTGACCGAAGGGGTGTGGGGCATTTCGTACGACAAACCGGTGCGGCAGATGCGCGAGTACCTCGACGCGCTGCTGCCCCTGCTGGCCGGTGAGCCCGCCGACGCCTCCGGGCAGTTCTGGACGACCCGAGGCTCGTTGAAGGTGCCCGGCGCTCCGCGGCCCGACGTCTACCTCGCAGCACTCGGCCCGCAGATGCTGCGCCTGGCCGGTCGTCGCAGCGCCGGGACGATGACGTGGATGACGGGTCCCAGGACGCTGGCCGACCACGTCGTCCCGACCCTGCGCACGGCCGCAGTGGAGGCGGGCCGCGACGAGGACTCGGTTCGGGTGGTGGCGTCATTGCCGATCAGCGTCACCGACGACGTCGACGGCGCGCGGGCCACAGCCGCCGAGGAGTTCGCCATCTACGGACAATTGCCGTCGTACCGCGCCATGCTCGATCGCGAGGGCTACGCAGAACCCGCCGACGCCGCGATCATCGGCGACGAGGAGTCGGTGTCGCAGCGGCTGGACGAACTGGGCGCTGCCGGTGTCGACGAGTTCGTCGCCAGCGTCTTCGACTCGGATCCTGAGGCGCGTGCGCGCACCCGGGCGCTGTTGCGGTCCAGGGGCACCTGACCGGAAAAATTCGCACTGGTGTGATCGAGATCACGGGCGTACGATCGGTCGCACGACGGGTTCGGGAGTGACTTTTCCGAAGAGTCGGCAAGGGTTGAAAGCCGACCGCGCGAGACTGATGTGACGCACCTGGTGTCCTCCCGAACCCGCCCTAATGTGAACTTGATTCCGATGCAAAACGCCCCCGGGAAGAGACCGGGGGCGTTTTGTTTCTGCGAAGCGACTGAAGGCTCTTAGAAGGCCGCCTCGTTGAGTTCCATCACCTCGTTGTCGAGGTTCTCGATGATCTGACGCGTGCTGGTGAGCATCGGCAGGAAGTTCTTCGCGAAGAACGACGCCACTGCGACCTTGCCCTCGTAGAAGGCGCGGTCGTCACCGGCCACACCCGCGTCGAGCTTGTCGACGGCCACCGCGGCGTGCTGCTGCAGGAGCCAGCCGATGACCAGGTCGCCGACGCTCATCAGGAAACGCACCGAACCCAGGCCGACCTTGTACAGCTCGGTCGAGTTCTCCTGCGCCGCCATCAGATAGCCGGTGAGCGAGGCCGCCATCGCCTGGACGTCCTCCAGCGCGGTCGCCAGCAGCGCACGCTCGGCCTTGAGCCGGCCGTTGCCCGACTCGTTCTTGACGAACTGCTCGATCTGGCCGGCCACGTGAGCCAGCGCCACACCCTTGTCGCGGACGATCTTGCGGAAGAAGAAGTCCTGCGCCTGGATGGCCGTGGTGCCCTCGTAGAGCGAGTCGATCTTGGCGTCACGGATGTACTGCTCGATCGGGTAGTCCTGCAGGAAGCCCGATCCACCGAGGGTCTGCAGGCTCTCGGTCAGCTTGGCGTAGGCCTGCTCGGAGCCGACCCCCTTGACGATCGGCAGCATCAGGTCGTTGACCCGCGCGGCCAGCTCGGCGTCGATCTCGTGCACCGCCTTGGCCACCGCGGCGTCCTGGTAGGTCGCCGTGTAGAGGTACAGGGCGCGCAGACCTTCGGCGTAGGCCTTCTGGGTCATCAGCGAACGACGCACGTCGGGGTGGTGCGTGATGGTCACGCGCGGAGCCGTCTTGTCGGTCATCTGCGTCATGTCGGCGCCCTGCACACGCTCCTTGGCGTACTCGAGCGCGTTGAGGTAGCCGGTCGACAGCGTGGCGATGGCCTTGGTGCCCACCATCATTCGGGCCTGCTCGATGACGTCGAACATCTGCGCGATGCCGTCGTGCACCTCGCCGACCAGCCAGCCCACGGCCGGGGTGCCGTGCTGACCCAGGGACAGCTCACAGGTGGCCGAGACCTTCAGGCCCATCTTGTGCTCGACGTTGGTGACGAAGACACCGTTGCGCTCGCCGGGCTCACCGGTCTCGGGGTCGAAGTGGTACTTCGGCACGAAGAACAGTGACAGGCCCTTGGTGCCCGGGCCTGCGCCCTCGGGGCGGGCCAGCACCAGGTGCATGATGTTCTCGAACAGGTCGTCGGAGTCGCCCGAAGTGATGAAGCGCTTGACCCCGTCGATGTGCCAGGTGCCGTCGGGCTGCTGCACGGCCTTGGTGCGGCCGGCGCCGACGTCGGAACCCGCATCGGGCTCGGTCAGCACCATCGTTGCGCCCCAGCCGCGTTCGGCGGCCAGCACGGCCCACTTCTTCTGCTCGTCGGTGCCGTTGTTGTAGAAGATCTCGCACATACCCGCGCCCATCGCGTACATGTAGGCCGCGGGATTGGCGCCGAGAATGTGCTCGATCAGCGCCCACTGCAGCGCGCGGGGCATCGGCATGCCGCCGAGCTCCTCGGAGAGACCGACCTTGTCCCAGCCACCCTCGAGCAGCGCGCGCATCGACTTCTTGAACGAGTCGGGCAGCGTCACCGAGTGGGTGTTGGGGTCGAAGGTCGGCGGGTTGCGGTCCGCGTCGGCGAACGACTCGGCGATCGGACCCTCAGCCAACCGGGCGATCTCGCCGAGCATCTCGCGGGCGGTGTCCACGTCCAGTTCGGCGTAGTCACCCTCGCCAAGCGCCTTGTCAACGCCGAAGACCTCGAACAGGTTGAATACCTGGTCACGAACGTTGCTCTTATAGTGGCTCACGGTTCCTCCTCGGTGAGACGGCCACTGTTGGTTGGGTACTTCTTGCTTAAGTTACCCACCAGTAACTGCCCGAACTATACCCATCAGTAACTTCAACTCAAACCACCTCGAAACAATTTCCGGCACCTAACTAACCGCCCGGTTGGTCGGGGAACCGAAATCCGCAGTTGACAGGTGTCTGGCCAGGCGTTGATGCCCATTGTGAGAATGGTCACGCCAACCCGGATAGGGTGTTGCGATGCTTCGCATCGCGGTCTGGGGGACGGGCAACATGGGGGTGGCGACCATCCGCTCAGCGGCGGCCTTTCCGGGCTTGACGCTGGCCGGCGTCATCACCTCATCGCCGGACAAAGCGGGCAAGGACGCCGCCGCGTTCGCCGCACTCGACGGGTCGACCGGCGTCACTGCCACCACCGACGTCGACGCGGCGCTCACCGACTGTGATGCCGTGGCCTACATGGCTTCCGGCGACATTCGACCCGACGACGCCGTCTCCGACATCGAACGCTGCCTGCGGGCGGGCAGGCATGTGGTGACGCCGTCGCTGTACTCGCTCTACGACCCGCGTTCGGCGCCACCTGAATGGGTCGACCGGCTCACCCGCGCCGCCGAAGAAGGCAACTGCACGCTGCTCGTCAGCGGCGTCGACCCGGGCTGGGGCAACGACGCGCTCGCCGTGATCGCCGCCGGCCTGTGCACCAGGATCAACAGCATCCACTGCCAGGAGATCTTCGACTACTCCACCTACAACCAGCCGTTCGCGGTGAAGGTGTCGTGTGGTTTCGGGGGGTCGATGGACGAGACCCCGATGATGTTGCTTCCGTCGATCCCAACGATGGTGTGGGGCGGCAACATTCGGCTGGTGGGCCGCACCCTCGGGATGGAGATCGACGAGATCGCCGAGGAAGTCGAACGACGCCCGCTGGAGGAGCCCGTCGATACGGTGATGGGCCGGTTCGAGAAAGGCACCCAGGGCGCGTTCTGGTTGAAGGTGATCGGCAAGTCGGGCGGACGCGAACGCATCGTCATCGATCACATCACCCGCATCCACTCGTCGTGTGCGCCGGACTGGCCGTATCCCGATGAGGGCGTCGGCGACCACCGCGTGATCATCGACGGGGATCCACGATTGACCATCACCACGCGCGCCGACGTGCCCGGCGGCACCCGCGCCGACGGCGGCAACACCACGGCCGCCAATCGGCTGCTCGGCGCGCTTGCCTGGCTCGTCGAACAGAAGCCGGGCATCTACGACGGGCTCGACGCGCCGCTGCAGACGACGCTGCCGCCCGAGGTGCAGGCGCAGCGCTGGGCCCATTGACCCGCTCTTACCCTCGCGATTTCTGCGCCATGGTCGCAAAAAGTCGCCTGCAGCCTTGCTGCAGAAATCGGCGACAGATGCGCTCGGCTACTGAGGTTCGGACGGCTCCGTCGACTCGGGTTGCGACCCTGGCGGTTCCGCGCTCTCGGCATCCGGCAGCTGACCGACCAGGTACTCGGCCAGCCCGCCGATGGTCGGATAGTCGAACACCGCGGTCGCGTTGATGGTGAACGCGCCACCGAACTGACTGTGCAACCGGTTGCGCAGCTCGATCGCCATCAGCGAGTCGGTTCCGAGGTCCAGGAAGCGGCTGGTCGACGCGGGCGGCTGGGCCAACCGCAGGAAGCTCTGCACCTCGCGTTGCAGAAACTCGGTGACGAACGCCGCGCGTTGCGGCACCGGGATTTCCTGCAACTGGCGCAGTAGCTCGCTGTCGCCGGCGGTTTCACCTTCGGGACGAGGCAGCACGAGATCCAGGATCGGCGGCCGGGCAGCACCCAACAGCTTCGCCGCCCGCTGCCAGTTGGCCTTGACGACGGTCGCCTGGCCGGTGCCGTTCGCCACGACCTCGCTGAGCGCGGTGAGTGCCGCCGACGGGGGCAGCGGCGCCAGACCTTGGGCGTTGAGGTTGGCGCGCACGGCCTCCGACGACGCCATACCGCCCTCGGCCCACGGTCCGAAGTTGACGGCGGTGGCGGGCAAACCCTCGGCGCGGCGCCGCGCGACCAGACCGTCGAGCAGCGCATTGGCCGTCGCGTAGTTGGCCTGTCCGGGCGATCCGAAGATGCTGGACACCGACGAGGAGACGATGAAGAAGTCCAGCTCGTCGGCTCGCGTCAACCGGTCCAGGTGGTAGGCACCGAAAGCCTTGGGCCGCAGCGTCGTCCAGAATCGGTCGACATCCTGCTGGCTGAGCAGGGCATCATCGAGAACCCCCGCCAGGTGCGCCACCCCGGCCAGCGGCGGCAACTCCGCGCGGATCCGGTCGAGCAGCCCGACGACCTCGGCCTCGTCGCCGACGTCACCCGCGAAGGTGTGGACGCGGCACTTGTAGCGTTCGGTGATCTCGTCGATCACGCGCTGCGCATCGGCGTCGGGTTCGCGACGGCTGGTCAGCACGATGTCGCCGGCCCCGAGTTGCGCCAGGTACGCCGCGGTGTGCAACCCGACCGCCCCGAGGCCGCCGGTGATCAGATAACTCCGATCGGGCCTCGGCTGCAGAGGATTCGGGATCTGCAGCACGATCTTGCCGATGTGGCGCGCCTGCTGCATGCGGCGGAACGCGGTCCTCGCCTCGGTCAACGGATAGAGCTCGGCGGGCAACGGTGTCCACTGCCCGCTGGCCAGTCCACGCGACACCTCGGTCAGCAGCGTGCGGATGTGCTCGGGCTCCTGGTAGGTGACGGTGTCGAGCGCGACGATCTCGTAGGCGATGTCCGGTCGAACCGCCGCCATCTGTTCAGGGGTCCAGATGTCGCGCTTGGCGATCTCGGCGAAGCGGCCGTTGGGGGCGGTGGCCCGCACCGTCGCTTCGATGAAGCCCTCGTTGGTCAGGCTGTTGAGCACCACGTCGACGCCTGCACCTTCGGTGTCAGCCAAGATTTGGTCGGCGAAATCGGTTGTGCGCGAGTCGTAGACATACTCGACACCCATCTGTCGCAGCGTCGCGCGCTTGTAGGTGCTGGCCGTCGCGAAGACGACGGCGCCGTGCTGCTGCGCCATCTGGATGGCGGCCAGGCCCACGCCACCGCTGGCGGCGTGGATGAGCACGCGGTCGCCGGGCCGCAGCTTGGCCCAGTCGAATGCGAGCCGCGCCGTGAGCGCCGCGGCGGGGATGGTGGCCGCGGCGACGGGGTCCAGTCCGTCGGGAACAGCCGCCACCAGCTGGGCCGGGACGTTGAACCGACTGGCGAACGCCCCCTGCATGAAGCCGTAGACGCGTTGGCCCACCTGCAGGCCTGCGACGCCGTCGCCCAATTGCGTGATCACACCGGCGAAGTCGCCGCCGATGGGTCCGGGATCGCCGGGGTACAGGCCGAGAACGTTGAGCACGTCGCGGAAGTTCAGGCCCGCTGCCTCCACGCGGACCTGCACGAAACCCTCGGCTGGTGCCGGTACGTCGGCCTGGACCAGCCGCAGGTTGTCGATGGCGCCGCGCTCGGTCGGGGCCAGGACGTAATCGCTCGACCGCGGCACCGTGAGGTGACCGCTTCTCGACCATGGCAGCAGGCGCGACGCCAGCAACTTCCCTTGCCGTAGCGCCAGTTCCGGCTCACCGACGGGCGAGGCCAGCAGACCGGCGACCGCCCGCACAGCTTCGGGTGAGCCGTCGCAGTCGACCAGTGTGCACCGCAGCGCCGGTTCCTCGTTGATCGCGGTGCGGCCGAAGCCCCACAGCGCCGCCTGTACCGGGTCGACGGGTTCACCCGACTCGGTGGCCACGGCGCGTTCGGTGACGATCCACATTCCACCCGGCAGTTTCGCCTCACCGCGCTGCACGGTGTGCACCCCGTCGAGCAGATCGGCGACGTCGCGCTCGATTCGGGCGGCCGCATCGGCGCTCGACTCGTCGGGCGGTGCCGCGGTCGCGCGCCACACCACACCGGAGAATGGAAGTCCGCGCCCGTGCGCGTCGGCCAGCAGTCGGCCCAGCGGTTGCGCATCGGTCCGCCGGTCGTAGGCGATGCAACCCGGCACCGCCGCGGCCAGTTCGTCGAATCCCGCGACCAGCCACGTGCCTCCGGGGGCTGTCGCGTCGGTGTCCGGTAGCGGCACCTCATGCCAGCCGAGGGTGTACATCAGCCTGGTGGCATCGCCGCCGAGGCCGCGCAGCAACGCCTCACGAGGCGCACGTTTCACCGTGAACTCGCGAATCCCGCCGAGTGGGCGGCCGTCGCGACTGACGAAATCGAGGTCGAACACCTGTGTTTCGCTGTCGAGTTCACCGGTGTGCCAGCGGGCGCGGCAGTAGAACCGTCGCGGCATCTTCTCGTGCAGCGTCACCTGCCCGTAGCGCAGCGGCAGGAACAGGTCGTTGACGCCCTGTTCGGCCGCGAGCAGCGCTGGGAAGGCGGGGAACGCGACGCCGGTGCACAGGTCCATCAGCACCGGGTGCATCGGTTCGCTGCCCAGGTGCTCGGCCAGTTCGTCGCCGACGACGATGTCGCCGATGGCCTCACCGTCGCCGAGCCACACCGACTTCAGGGAACCCGACCAGGTCGGCCCCCATGCCAGTTCCATGTCCGCGAAGGTCTCGAACAGGTCCTGCGGACGCATGCGGTTGCAGCGCTCGATCGCCTCGTCGATCGCGGCTTCGGACGGCGGGTGCTTGCCCGGGCCGCTCGCGACCGTGCCGTCGGCGTTCAACGACCATTCGGCGTCGCGCTCACCGTACGGCCGGCTGTGGACCTGGAATCGCCACTCGTCACCGCCTTCGCTTGAGCCTTCACCGGGCCGCAGCGTCAGCTGAACTTCGCGAGAAGCCTTCTCGGGCAGGATGATCGGCTCGTAGAAGAAGACGTCGCGGACCCGTGCCGGGGCGCCGACCGCGGTCAGCGCCATCGCGGCGTACGTCGCGCCGGGCACGACGACGGTGCCGTAGATGACATGGTCGGACAACCACGGCTGCGAGCGCACCGACAACCTGCTCGTGTAGACGGTGTCGCCTGAGGCGAGATCTTTTGCACTGCCCAAGATTCCAGACGTGGCGGCGCTGCCCGCACCTTCGATCGCGCTGCCTGCCGTCTTGGGCCAGAACCGGCGGCGCTGGAACGGGTAGGTGGGCAGTTCCAGCCTGCGGCGGGCCCTGGGGTGCAGCGCGGCGAAATCGGGCCGAAGGCCGCCGACGTACGCCGCGGCCAGCGCGTCGGCGATCTGGCGGCGATCGCCGACGCCCTTGCGCAGCGAGACGATCGGGCGGGGGGCCGCCAGGTGCTCGGGCCACACCTGTACCGCCGCGCCGGTCAGCACCGGTTGCGGGCCGATCTCCATCAGCACCGAGCAGCCCAGCGCGGCCACGGTGCGCACGCTTTCGGCGAACTGGACCGGCTGGCGCGAGTGTCGCCGCCAGTACTGCGCGTCCAGGTTGGCGTGGCCCGTGAGCACGGCGCCGGTGCGGTTGCAGACCAGCGGCACCGTCGGCGGGGCGAACCCGAAACGCGCCGCGTACGACTGGAATTCGTCGAGGACGGGATCCAGCAGCTCGGAGTGGAAGGCGTGGCTGGTCTCCAGCGCGGTGCAGCGGATGCCGTCGTCGGTGAACCGGTCGACGATCTGCTCCACGTCCTCGCCGGGACCCGACACCACGGTGTTGGGTCCGTTGTACGCGGCGACTGAAACCCGCGGGAACTCGCCGACCACTTCCTCGACGTGCTTGGCGTCGGCGAACACCGCGGCCATGCGCCCGCCGTCGGGCAGGCTGCCGAACAACCGGCCGCGCTCGGCGATCAGCCTGGCGCCGTCCTCGAGGCCGAACACTCCGGCCACGCAGGCCGCCGCGTACTGGCCCACGCTGTGCCCCAGTACCACATCGGGTTCGATGCCCCACGACTGCCACAACCGGGCCAGTCCCATCTCGACCGCGAAAAGTGCCGGCTGTGCGTACGACGTGTGCCGCAGGACAAGTCCGGTCTCCCGGTCCGCGGCGAACAGGACGTCGAGGAGCGGACGGGGCAGCATCCCGTCGACCGCTTCCGCGCAGCGTTTCACGGTGTCGGCGAAAACCGGTTCGGACTCGAACAATTCGCGCGCCATCCCCGGGTACTGGCTGCCCTGTCCGGTGAACAGCCACGCGGTGGTCGGCGAGGCGGTGCATTCACCGCGTACAACCCCCGGTCGGACACGATTCTCGCTCAGGTCGGTAAGGAGTTCACCGGCGCTCTGCACCGAGTCGACGACCAACGCACCGCGATGCTCGAAGTGCGAACGCCCGACGCCTGCGGTGTAACAGACGTGGGCGACATCGACCTTCGGATTTGCGTCGAGCCAATCGCGGTACCGCTGGGCCAGTGCGACCAGCGCGTCGGGCGAGCGGGCGGACAGCGGCAGCACGTTGAGCGACTGTCTGACATCGGCCGGTTCGACCGCAGCGCCTTCCGACGAATATTCGTCCTCGGTCGCCGACGGCGGCGCCTCCTCGACGATCACATGGGCGTTCGTTCCTGTGAAGCCGAAAGAGCTCACGCCCGCGCGCCGCGGCCTGCCGTTGGTCTGCCACGGCCTGGCCTCGTCGACGACCTGCACCGGCAGCGAGTCCCACGGGATGTGCGGAGAAGGGTCTTGGAAGTGCAGGCTCTTCGGGATCGCCTCGTGCTGAAGCGACAACACGACCTTGATCAAGCCCGCCGCTCCCGACGCCGACTCGAGGTGGCCGATGTTGGTCTTCACCGAGCCCATCAGCAGCGGACGGTCCGGGTCGCGCGAGGCACCGTAAACCGCCGCGGCCGCCTGCACCTCGATCGGATCACCCAACGGCGTGCCGGTCCCGTGTGCCTCGAGATAGTCGACGTCCCCGCCGGTCAGTCCCGCACGGGCCAACGCCGAACCGATAAGCCGTTGCTGCGCACCCCCGTTGGGCACCGTCAGACCGCTTGAGGCACCGTCCTGGTTGACCGCGCTGCTGGGGATGACCGCACAGATGCGGTCGCCTTCGCGTTCGGCGTCACTCAGCCTTTTGAGCACGAGGATGCCGCAGCCCTCGCTGCGCACATAACCGTCGGCGGAGGCGTCGAAGGTCTTGCACCGCCCGACGGGGGAGAGCATCCGCGCGCGAGATGCAGCGATCACCGTGACCGGGCTCAGCAGGACGTTCACCCCGCCGGCCAGTGCCATGTCGCAGTCGCCGGAGCGCAGCGCCTGCACGGCCTGATGAACGGCGACCAGCGCAGAACTGCATGCGGTGTCGACGGCCACCGCCGGTCCCTCGAGCCCGAGGGCGAAGGCGACGCGGCCGGAGATCGCGTTGAGCGCATTGCCCGTGATGAAGTACGGCTCGATCTTGTCCACCGACTCCGAGGACAGCAGATGGGCGTACTCGTTGGCGGCAACACCCGCGAAGACACCGGTCCGGCTGCCCCGCAGGCTGGCGGGGGCATACCCCGCTCGTTCGAGGCCCTCCCACACCGTTTCGAGCATCAGCCGCTGCTGCGGCTCGATCCAGAGAGCCTCGCGCGGTGAGATCCCGAAGAACTCGGGGTCGAATCCGTCGATCCCGTCGAGGAATCCGCCGAAGCGTGTGTACGTCTTGCCGGCGGCCTCGGGGTCGGGGTCGTAGAACTCGTCGATGTCGAACCGGTCCTCGGGGACCTCTCGGATCGCGTCGACCCCGCCGGAAAGCAGCTCCCAGAACGCTTCCGGGTTCGGTGCGCCGGGGAACCGGCACGACACCGCGACGATCGCGATCGAGTCGTCGGTGCGTGACGGCACGACCGACGCCGGTCTAGGCTCCGGACCGGCCTGTCGGCTCAAGGCGAGCACGTCACCGAGCAGGTAGTCGGCGGCGTCGGAGATCCGCGGGTGATCCATCACCAGCGTGACCGGAATCTCCTTGCCGACGCCCTGTTCGAGGCGGCGGCGCAGTTCGACGGCCATCAGCGAGTCCAGGCCCAGGTCGAAGAATCCCGCCTCCTCGCGGACCTCGGCGGCATCGACGCGCGTGACCTCCGCGACCGCGTGACGCAGGTAGTCGGTCAGCAGCCGCTTACGCTGCTGCACAGGCGCTTTGGTCAGCCGCTCGACCAGCTCGGTCGTACCCGACGACGGCACCGCCGGCCCCGCGGCGGGTGCCTCACTCTCCATCTCCGCGAGGAACCCGCGACGGCCGGCCTGCTGGTAGAGCGGCAGGAAACGGTCCCAGTCGATCCTGGCCACGACTCCCTGCGCCGAGGACGCCCCCACCACATCGGCCATGCCCGCCAGCGCCTCGGAAGGCGAAAGTGTGCGCACCCCACGCTGTTCCAGGCGCGCACGCGATTCCGCGTCGGCCATTCCCGCCGACCACGGGCCGAAGTTCACGCTGAACCCCGGGACACCCTGCTCGCGCAGCCGCCACGCCAGCCCGTCGAGGAACGCGTTGGCCGCGCCGTACGCAGTCTGACCGAACCCGCCCCACACCGAGGCAATGGAGGAGGTGGTGATGAAGAAGTCAAGGCGCAGATCGACCGCTGCCTCACTCAGATACCAGGCGCCCCAGACCTTCCCAGCGAAGACGCGGTCGATCTCGGCATCGTCGAGGTCGGCCAGTGGCGTCGTGGCGATCTCACCTGCGGCGTGCACGATGCCCGCCAACGGCGGTAGCTCGGCGTCCAGGGTGGCCAACAGGCGTGCCACATCGTGCGCGTCGGCGACATCGGCGGCGATGACGCGGACATCGGCATCGTGTCGTGCGGCCAGTGTGTCGACGGTGTGCTGCGTGGCGTCGTCGGGTGTGCGGCGGCTGGTCAGCACCAGGTGCTTGGCGCCCTGCCCGGCGAGGTACGCGGCGACCTCCAGCCCGATCGCGCCCAGGCCGCCCGAGACGAGATACGTTGCATCAGAACGGATATGCGAAATTGCACCGCGTGCCGCGCATCGAGCCAGTCGCGGTACGTAGACCTCTGATTCGCGGATGGCAAGCTGATCGTCCCTGGCGCCGGAACCGGCGGACGCGGCGATGCGTTCCAGCAGCGTTGACCATTCGGCGGCCGTGCCTTCCGCCAGGTCGACCAAGCCGCCCCACACCTGCGGCAGTTCCAGCGACGCGGCGCGTCCGAAGCCCCACAGGCATGTCTGTTCGGGAGCCATCGTGTCGGCTTCGGCGACTCGTTGCGCCCCGCGGGTGACGATCCAGACCGACGGCCGCGGTTCAGCGACGGCCGCGGCGCGGAGGAGTCGCCGTGTCCCGCCGAGCACGCGGTGCTGTATGCGCAGCAGCGACCTCATGGACGGCGCCTTCGGCGAGCCCAGTGCGGCTATGTGCACGATGCGCAGCGCCGCGGCGTCGCGACTCGCGGCGCGCACCGTACCCGCGAATTCCGTCTCGTCGGCGTCGGTCGTCGGCAGGCCGACGATCTGATGTCTCTCGCCGCGGCTCGTGAGGGCATCGACCAGCGGGCGGGCGGCGGCCGCGTCGTCGGTGACGACGATCCACGCGCACTCCTGGCGCTCGGAAGCCGACGGCGCAGCCGCTTGCTCCCAACGGATCTCGTAACGGTCTTCTGTGGGTTGGCCCACCGTGCGTTCCGATGCCGCAGCCGGTCGTTCGTTCTTGTGGTGCCGGGCGACGGGTTGCCGGTCGTCTCGGAACCAGTACTCGCGGTGCTCGAAGGGATAGGTCGGCAGGTCGACCTTGCGCGCGTTCGGTTGCCGAAGCGCATCGAAGTCGGGCAGGTGGCCCGAGACGTAGGCGTCGGCGAGTGCTTCGGTGATCTGCCGCTGGTCGGCGGTGTTGGGCCGCAGCGACGCGATCACCCTCGGTGCGGTGGCGGCGTGGGGCCATGCCGCCAAAGCGGCGGCGGTGAGCACGGGCCGCGGTCCGATCTCGAGCAGCATCTTGCAGTTCAGCTCGGCGAGCGTGCGCACGCTCTTGGCGAACTCGACCGGTTGGCGTGCGTGCCTGCGCCAGTAGGCGCCGTCGAGCTGGACGCGCCTGCCGAGCGCGGCACCGGTCCGGTTGTCGATCAGGATTCGTTGCGGGGCAGCGAAAGTGAACCGCTGCGCATATGACTCGAACTCGTCGAGAATCGGATCCAGCAGCGCCGAGTGGAATGCATGGCTGGTGTCGAGCCAATCGCACCGGACCCCGTCGGTCGTCAGGCGGGCGACGGCTGATTCCAGGCCCGCCGCGGGCCCCGACAGCACGGTGTTGGCGCCGTTGAAGGCCGCCACCGACAGGGCGGGGAAGTCGTCGGTCAGCTTCTCGACCCGCTCGGCCGCGGCGAACACCGCGACCATTCGGCCGCCCTCGGGCAGGCTGCCGAAGAGCCGTCCGCGTTCGGCCATCAGCCGCGCGCCGTCCTCGAGGCTGAACACACCCGCGACGCAGGCCGCCGCATACTGGCCGACGCTGTGGCCCAGCACGACGTCGGGCTCAAGACCCCACGACTGCCAGAGGCGGGCCAGACCCATCTCGACTGCGAACAACGCCGGCTGTGCGTACGACGTCTGGCGCAGCGTTTCGCCGGCCTGCGGGCTTTCGACATCGAAAATGACGTCCAGCAACGGCTTTTCGAGCACGCCGGCGACCGCCGCCGCGCACCGCCGCATCGTGTCGGCGAACACCGGTTCGGTGTCGTACAGCTCGCGTGCCATCCCGGGGTACTGGCTGCCCTGGCCGGTGAACAACCAAGCCGTCTTGGGCGCCTCGTGAGACTCTCCGCGTACCAGACCGGGCGCCGGGCGGTCCTCGGCGAGCGCCCCGAGAAGATCGGTGGCCGAGCCAGTCGAGTTGACCACCAGCGCGGCACGGTGCTCCAGGTGCGCGCGGGCCGTACCCGCCGTGAAGCACACGTCGGCCAGCGTGGCGTGGGGGTGCTCGTTCATCCAGGCGCGGGCGCGGTCGGCGGTCTGCCTGAGCGCGGCGGGAGTGCGCGCCGACAGCGGAAGGATGCCGAACTGCGGTGCGGTCGGTGCCTGCTGCTCCGGTGCGGCAGCTGGCACCTCGGGCGCCTCCTCGAGGATCACGTGCGCGTTGGTGCCCGCGAACCCGAACGAACTCACCCCGGCGATCCGGGGCCTGTCGCCGCGTTGCCACGGGATGGTGTCGGTGACGACCTCCACCGGGAGCCGGTCCCACGGGATGTGCGGCGACGGGTTCTCGAAGTTGAGGTGCTTGGGCAGGGCCGCGTGCTCGAGGGCCAGGACGACCTTGAGCACGCCGGCGATCCCGGCGGCCGCCTCGAGGTGACCGATGTTGGTCTTGGCCGACCCGATCAGCAGCGGCCGCCCGGGTTCGCGCCCCGCGCCGAACGCCGCGCCCGCGGCTTGCGCCTCGATCGGGTCACCCAACGACGTCCCCGTGCCGTGCGCTTCCAGATATCCGACGTCGCCGGGCCGAAGGCCGGCACGTTTGAGCGCATCGGCGATGACCCGTTGCTGCGCGACACCGTTGGGCACCGTCAACCCGCCCGATGCGCCGTCCTGATTGACGGCGCTGCCGCGGATCACGGCCCGGATCCGGTCGCGGTCGCGCAGCGCGTCCTCGAGGCGCTTGACGACGATGACGCCGCAGCCCTCACCGCGCACGTAGCCGTCGGCGGCCGCGTCGAAGGTTTTGCACCGGCCGTCGGGTGCGAGCATGCGGGCGTTGGAGAACGTGATCATGGTGGCCGGGGTCAGCAGCACGTTCGCCCCGCCGGCCAACGCAAGGTCGCATTCACCCAGGCGCAGCGCCTGACACGCCTGATGGATGGCCACCAGCGACGAACTGCACGCGGTATCGACCGCGACGGCCGGACCCTGCAGGCCCAGCCGGTAGCTGATGCGGCCCGCGGCGGCGGCGCTCGACGTCCCGATCGCCATATAGGCCTCGATCTCGGGGTACGTCAGCTCATCGGAGACCATGCCCAAGTAGTCGTGGGTGGCCAGGCCCACGAACACGCCCGTGTCGGTGTCGGCCAGCGTCGTAGGCGCGATACCCGAGTGCTCCACGGCGCGCCAGGCCGTCTCGAGCAGGAGCCGGTGCTGCGGGTCCACCATCCTGGCCTCGCGCGCGGACATCCCGAAGAAGGGCGCGTCGAAACCGGTCGCGTCGTCGAGGAATCCCGCGCGGCGGGTGACCACCTTGCCCGGCGACCCGGGCTCGGGGTCGAAGAAGTCGTCGGCGTCCCAGCGGTCGGCGGGCACATCGGAGATCGCGTCACGGCCTTCGCGCAGCAGGTCCCAGTACTCGTCGGCGTCCCGCGCGCCGGGGAATCTCGCCGCGTACCCGATGATCGCAAAGCGGGGCGTCGGCTCGATTCGCGGTCCGGCGGGTCCCATACCGTCCTTCCTGCATCGACGGTCTCATTTACACTCTGCGCTGCATCTGTAGCGCCTCAAGATCGGCTTCGACGAACACTATTGCACGTGCAACTATTGCGTGCGGGTCTCGCTCCCGGGATCCCCAGGAGTGGTGCCGCCCGAAGTCGGCAGGCTGGGAGGAATACGGTTTGCGCATCGGCAAGATCACGGTTGGCGCACTAGATGAATGGTCGCTCAAACCCGGCACCGTCACCTCGTGGCGCCCGACCCCAGCGGCCGTCGAGACGGCGCGGCAAGCGCCGGTCAGCGCGGTGCCGGTCAGTTACATGCAGCGCCAGCACCTCCGGAACTACTGCGAGCGGACATCGGCAGGGCTCAACTTCTCCCGGCAGATCATCGCGAGCTGCGAGGTAGCAGGCCACTGCGACATCGCCGCCATGGATCAAGCGGTGAACGCCTACCTGCGCCGCCACGACACGTTCCGCAGCTGGTTCGAACACGCCCCTGGCGGCGAGTTCGTCCGCCACGCCCTCGACGATCCGGCCGTCATCGAGTTCGTGCCGATCGACCACGGCGCGATGACGGTCGACGACATCCGCGCTCACGTCGTCGACATACCGAGCCCGCTGGAATGGGCATGTTTCACCTTCGGGATCATCCAGCACGAAGACCACTTCACGTTTTTCGCGGCGATGGACCATATCCACGGCGACGCCACATTGATCGGCACGACGATGCTGGAAGCCAACGGAATGTATTCGGCGCTGAGCGGAGGCGGTGCGCCGCTGGCGTTGCCCGAGCCGGGGAGCTTCGACGATTTCTGCATCCGCGAGCGTGAGCGCACATCGGCATTGACCGTGGATTCACCCGAAGTGCGCGCATGGATCGAATTCGCAGAAAGCAACGACGGCGGGTTTCCCGGATTTCCGTTGCCGCTGGGCAATCCGCGGGAGGCCACCAGCAGCGACATGACGTCGGAAGTCCTGATGAACCCCGCGCAGACCGAACGTTTCGAAGCCGCATGCGCGTCGGCGGGCGCGCGCTTCGTCGGCGGGCTGTTCGCCTGCCTTGCCCAGGTCGAGCACGAGCTGACCGGTGCGCTGACCTACTACGGCCTCACCCCGCGGGACTCCCGCGCGGCCACCGACAACTTCATGACACAGGGCTGGTTCACCGGCCTGATCCCGATCACGGTGCCGGTTGGAGCTGCCTCGTTCGCCGAGGCCGCGTGGTCCGCGCAGGCCTCGTTCGATTCGAATCTAAACATGGCCAAGGTGCCGTTCTACCGCGTGCTGGAATTGGCGCCGTGGCTCAATTGGCCGCAGCCGAATTTCCCCGTCTCGAATTTCTTTCACGCCGGCGCCGCACCGCTGAATGCCGTTCTGGCGGCCGCGGATATGGGGCTCGCCGACAACATCGGGATTTACCCCGACGGCCGATTCTCCTATCAACTCACCGTCTACATATTCCGCTACGGCGAGGGCACGGTGATGGCGATCATGCATCCCGACAATGCCGTCGCCAAAAAATCCGTAACCCGGTACATGAACACGATGAGGTCGGTGTCCGCTCTGGTCGCCGACACCGGGCAGTGGGGGCGCGTCGCATAGCGTGGGGCGGGTCGAGATGAGGACGGTATGCGGCGGCTAGCCGATTTCGTGGCGCGGTGGCCCTGGATCGTCATCGGCATCTGGGCCGCGATGGTGGTCGCGCTGCCGCTGACGGTCCCGTCGCTGGGCGAGATGGCCCAGAAGCATCCGCTGGCGATCCTGCCCGCCGACGCGCCGTCGGCCGTCACCGCCGCGAAAATGGCCGAGGCATTCGGTGAGACCGCCAACGACGACCTCCTGCTCGTGGCGCTCATCAACGAGAACGGGCTGACGCCCGCTGACGAAGCCACCTACCGCAAGCTCGTCGACGCGTTGCGCGACAACGTCACCGACGTCGTGTCGGTGCAGGACTTCGTCGCCACGCCACAGCTTCGGCCGTTCCTGACAAGTGAAGACAAGACGACGTGGGTGCTGCCGGTCAGCCTCGAGGGGGAGTTGGGTACGCCGCGGGCGTTCGACTCCTTCAACCGAGTGGCAGAGCTGATCGAGCAGAACGTCGCGGGCAGCGCCGTCACCGCGTACATCACCGGGCCGGCCGCCACCGTCGCCGACCTCACCGTCGCGGGCGAACAGGATCGCCTGCCGATCGAGATCGCGATCGCCGTCCTGGTTCTGGGCGTGCTGCTGCTGGTGTACCGCAACGTGGTCACGATGCTGCTGCCTCTGGTGACGATCGGATCGTCGCTGTTGCTCGCCCAAGCCGTCGTCGCGGGTTTCTCGGAGCTGACCGGGGCCGGCGTCTCCAACCAGTCCATCGTGTTCCTCAGCGCGATCATGGCGGGCGCCGGAACGGATTACGCGGTCTTCCTGATCAGCCGCTACCACGACTATCTGCGTTCGGGCGGCGACTACGAGCAGGCGGTCAGGGCGGCGATGGCCTCGATCGGCAAGGTCATCACGGCGTCTGCCGCGACGGTGGGCCTGACGTTTTTGATGCTGAGCTTCGCGCAGATGGGCGTCTTCAAAACCGTCGGAGCGTCGGCGGCGATCGGGATCGGCATCGCCTACCTCGCGGGGGTGACCCTGCTCCCGGCCATCCTCGTGCTGGCCGGGCCCCGCGGCTGGGTCAAGCCCCGGCGTGAACTGACCGCCCCGTTCTGGCGGCGCTCCGGTGTGCGCATCGTGCGCAGGCCGGTGCCCCACCTGGTCGCCAGCCTGCTCGTGCTGGGCCTGCTGGCAGGCATCGCGGTGTTCGCCGACTACAACTACGACGACCGCAAGGTGGTCCCCGCCTCGGCGCCGAGTTCGGTCGGGTACGCCGCGCTGGAACGCCATTTCCCGATCAAACAGTCCATCCCCGAATACATCCTGATCCAATCGCCACACGATCTTCGGTCGCCGCGGGCGCTTGCCGACCTCGAGCAGATGGCGTCGCGCATCGCGCAACTGCCCGACGTGGGGCTGGTCAGCGGTATCACCCGTCCGCTCGGTGAAGTGCCGATGGAGTTCCGGGCGACCTTCCAGGCGGGCATCGTGGGTGACCGGCTGGCGGACGGGTCAGCTCAGATCGGTCAGCGCACCGGTGATCTCAACCGGCTCACCGACGGGGCCGACACGCTCGCCGACAGCCTGGCCGACGTGCAAGCCCAGATCAACGCGGTCGCGCCGAGCATCCAGAACCTCGTCGACACGTTCTCCTCCGTGCGCACCGAGTACGGCGGCGACAAGTTGGTGCGCGACGTCGAAACCACGGCCAAGTTGGTCGCGAGCATCAACGCGCTCGGCAACTCCATGGGCGTGAACTTCCGGGCGGTCAAGGATCTGTTCGCCTGGATCGGACCGGTCCTGACCGCGCTGCAGGGCAACGCGGTGTGCGACGCCAACCCCTCCTGTGTCGACACCCGCATGCAGTTCCAACGGCTCGTCGCCGCGCGGGACAACGGAAGCCTCGACGAGATCAACGGCCTGGCCCAGGAACTCCAGGGTGTCGAGGACCGCCAGACGCTGAACGCGGCGGTCAGCAAGCTCAACGCCGCGATGGCCAACGTCGCCAAGGCAGTCAACACGATGGGGTTGGACCAACCCGGCGGCGCACAGCGCAGCATGACCGAACTGCAGCGCGGCGCGAACCGCCTCGCCGCCGGGAGCCGGGAAGTGGCGGGCGGCGTGGACGAACTCGTCAAACAGGTCAAGGTGATCGCCGCCGGACTGAACGAGGCGTCGACCTTTCTGTTGACGATGCGCAGCAACGCCGCGGACCCGTCACAGGCCGGGTTCAACATCCCGCCGGAAGTGCTGAACCTGCCCGACTTCAAAAAGGCAGCCGCGGCGTACATTTCGCCGGACGGACGCTCGGTGCGATACCTGGTGCAGACCGAGCTCAACCCGTTCAGTCCCGAGGCGATGGACCAGGTGAACCAGATCCATGACATCGCCCGCGGAGCCCAACCGAACACGGCGTTGGCCGACGCCACGATCTCGATGGGCGGATTTCCCGCCGCGCTGCGCGACACGCGTGACTACTACCAGCAGGACATCCGGTTCATCATCGCCGCGACCGTGATCGTCGTGCTGTTGACGTTGATGGTGTTGCTGCGCGCGATCATCGCGCCGCTGTACCTGGTCGGGTCGGTGGTGGTGTCGTACTTCGCGGCGATCGGTATCGGGGTGCTCGCGTTCCAGGTGCTCCTCGGGCAGGAATTACATTGGAGCGTACCGCCGTTGGCGTTCGTGGTGCTGGTTGCGGTGGGCGCCGACTACAACATGCTGTTCGTGTCGCGGTTGCGTGACGAGTCGCCGAGCAGTGTGCGTTACGGCGTGATCCGGACCCTGGGTTCGACGGGCGGCGTCATCACCGCGGCCGGTTTGATCTTCGCCGCGTCGATGGCCGGCCTGCTGTTCTCCAGCATCGGCATCGTGATCCAAGGCGGATTCGTCATCGGGGTCGGAATCCTGCTGGACACCTTCGTGGTTCGCACCATCACCGTCCCGGCCATCGCCACACTGATAGGGCGGGCGAACTGGTGGCCCACACAACCGCCGCCGCCGCGCACCCCCGCGTTGTCGTCCCACCGAGCTGATACGGATATCTCGTGACACCGTCCGATTCCTCGATCCTTTCGATGCTGCACGGGCGTGCGAGCCTGCGTCCCGACGACGTCGCCTTCACCTTCACCGAATACTCGCGCGACCCCGCGGGTGTGCGGGAGACCCTCACGTGGTCGCAACTGGCACGACGCACCGTGAATGTCGCGCACGAACTACGGCGGCACGGGTCGGTCGGCGACAGAGCGGTGATCCTTGCCCCACAGGGCTTCGAGTACATCCTGGCGTTCCTGGGGTCGATGCAGGCGGGGTTCATCGCGGTCCCGCTGCCGCTGCCGCACCCCGGTTCGGGACATGACCGGGTGAGTGCGGTGCTCGCCGACACCGCGCCCGCCGTCGTCCTCACGACCTCGGTCGCTGCGAGCTATGTCGGCGATTTCATCGATGGATCGCCGCTGGACATGGTGCCGAAGCTGGTCGAGATCGACTCGCTGGACCTCGACGCCGAGGGGCGTAGCGGCCCCGAACCGGCTGAGCTACCGAACATCGCGTATCTGCAATACAGTTCGGGATCGACGAGATCGCCTACGGGAGCGGAGATCTCGCACCGCAATCTGACGGTCAACTTCGAGCAGCTGATGCGGGAGTTCTTCGCGCAGTCGCCCCTGCCGCCGGACGCCACATTTGTGTCGTGGCTGCCCTTTTACCACGACATGGGACTGATGCTGGGCGTCGGCTTGCCGATCCTCAGCGGCCGTTCCGCTGCATTGACGCACCCGACCGCGTTCCTGGAGAAGCCGGCCCGGTGGGTACGAGCGTTGGCCGAGAACCCGCACGCGTTCTCGGGGGCACCCAACTTCGCATTCGACCTGGCCGCCCGCAAGATCACCGATGACGACTTGGCGGGACTCGACCTCGGCGGGGTACTGGGCATCATCAACGGCGCCGAACGGGTCGAGCCGGCCACCTTGGAACGTTTCGTCGACCGGTTCGCGCACTTCAACTTTCGCGACCATATGCTGCGCCCGGCATACGGTTTGGCCGAGGCGACGGTCTTCGTCGCAGCGGGAACCTGGGACGAGTCGTTGGCTGCGGTCGGATTCGACGCCGAGGAACTGGGCGCCCGCCGCGTCCGGCCCTGCGCGGCCGGGAAGGGCGCGGAACTGGTCAGGTACCGGGTGCCGCAGTCGCCGTTGGTGCGCATCGTCGACAGCGACACCCGCCGAGAATGCGCGCCCGACGAGGTCGGCGAGATCTGGGTACACGGCGACAACGTCGCCGGCGGCTACTGGGGTAGGCCGCCGGACGAGCAGAGTTGTTTCGGCGCAATGCTTGTCGACCCGTCCGCGGGTACTCCGGAGGGGCCGTGGCTGGCCACCGGCGATCTCGGATTCGTCTACGGTGGCGAGCTGTTCATCGTCGGTCGCATCAAGGATCTGTTGATCATCCGAGGCCGTAACCACTACCCCGAGGACATCGAGGCGACGGTGCAGGAGATCACCCGCGGTCGGGTCGCGGCGATCGCGGTTTCGGCGGACGGTGGCGAGAGGCTGGTCACCGTCATCGAACTCAAGAAGCCGACCGATTCGGCCGAAGGTGTGGGGGAGCGGCTCGAGACGCTGAAAAGCGATGTCACGGCGGCGATTTCCAATGCGCACGGCCTCAGCGTCGAGGATGTGGTGTTGGTTTCAGCCGGTTCGATCCCCACGACGACGAGCGGCAAGATCCGGCGCGCCGCCTGCGTCGAGCGATATCAGCAGAATCGATTCGCGCGATTGGACGTGAGATGAAGAGGATTCTCGCCCTCGGCGCTGTACTGACAACCCTCAGCGCCGTAGGCTGTCTGGGACTCGGGATCGCGGCTGCCGACGAGCCGCCCCCGCCGCCCGGCCCGTCGGGCGACGGTCCACCGCCTCTGGGCACGCCCGGTCGCGCGTACGCGCTGGGTGGCGCACACGTGCTCGGCATTCCGTACGACGAATACATCATGCGTACCGGCGCGGACTGGTTCCCTGGATTGGACCGCCAGATCGTCGACTACCCCGCCGGACAGGTGCAGGGGCACACCCTGGAGCGGTTGTTCCCCGGTATCGGCGCGTTGGGGGATCGCTACGTGCCCGGACTCGGGCTCGACGGGCCCAGCGTCGGCGAATCGGTCGACGTCGGCGCGCCGAACCTCATCGACGCCATCAAGGCGGGCGGGCGCGGAACCGCGATCGGTCTGTCGGAGGGCGCGATGGTGCTCAACGACGTGCAGGCGCGGCTCGCATACGACCCCGCCGCCCCGCCGCCGAACGAGCTGAGCTTCGCGATGTACGGGGACCCGGTGGCTCGGCACGCCTTCGGCGAAAGCTTTCTGACCCAGATGTTCCCCGTCGGCAGCGTCGTGCCGTCGCTCGACTACCGCATCCCGCCGCCGGTCGAAAGCCAGTACGACACATATCAGTTCATTTCCGCGTACGACAGCATCGCCGACTGGCCCGATCGCCCGGACAACTGGATCTCCGTGGCCAACGCGATCGTGGGGCTGGCGACCGGTCACACCGCGGTCGCGTTCACCGATCCCAGCATGGTGCCGCCGCAGAACATCCGGACGACCGTCAACTCCCGCGGTGCGAAGACCACGACGTTCATGATTCCCGAGGAGCATCTGCCGCTGGTGCTGCCGTTCAAATATCTCGGGGTGCCCAAGGACACGTTGATCGAGCTCGACGCAGTGCTCAAGCCGTACGTCGACGCCGGCTACTCGCGAAACGACAACCCGCTGACCGCGCCGATCACCGTCGACCCCGTGAACGGTTATGACCCCGCCGAGGTCACCGCCCCTGCCACTCAGGCCGCGTTCGGTGGCGGCGCCGACCCGGTCTCGCAGCTGCTCTCCGGGCTGCAGTACGTGCTGAACAACCCTCCGCAAGGCTGACCGCGCCCGGCGCCTCAGAGGCCGGCAAGCCCGACTCCGAGCAGTGCGCAGCCGATCACGGCGAGCAGTGCGCCAATCCCGCGACGGCCCTGTGACCGCAGCCAGTCGTACAGCGCCGACAATGCGGCGCGGGTGCGGTCCGGAGCCACCAGGTAGCACAGCAGCGGGATCTCGACGAGCGCGAATGCCACCAGGTTGAACAGCATCAGGGCGCCCAACTGGACCGCGGTGGCGGCGCCGGAGGCGACGATCAGCGCCAGCGCGGCGAGGTAGTCGACGGACGGCAGCGCGATGCCGAGACCGGCGACTCCGGCCGTCCACAGCGACCGGCCCTCGAGCACTCGGCGCGCCCGGCCGGCGAGCGGTCCGACCCTGGCCTCGGCAAGAGCCGCCACGTCGCGGCCGCGTGCCCACACACCCGTGACCACCAGCGCCGCGTTTAGCAGCAGGACCGCGCCGACCACGATCTGCACCATGGGCAAGGTGAAGCGAGCCGACCCCAGCGCGGGGCGCAGCACGAACAACACGACGACGCCCACGGCCGTGCCCATCGCGAAACCCCCGGTGAGGAAGGCCAGTAACTGGCCGGTCGGGTGCGGGCGGTTGAGCATCAGGACAGTCATGCCGACCCGAAACGGCTCCAGGCTGACCGCAACAGCCATCACCAGAAGCGGAATCCACATACGTTTCGTCGGTCCCCGGGCCTACCGGTCATCCGCGGGCGGCTCGAGCATGGGCGTCACGTTACCGGTTGTGTTCACGGCGATTCCGACCCTTAACGGGTGCCGCGTCCACGACGTCCGACGGTCCGGTCAGCGGGCCGGACGTGGCCGCCGCGTGCGGTCGCGTGTGAAGATGGACGGGATATGAGCGCAACTGATCTGAGCCCGGCGACGCTTCGCGAAGCGTTCGGGCACTTCCCGTCCGGTGTCATCGCGATCGCCGCGGAGTTGGAAGGCACCCGTATCGGACTCGCCGCGAGCACGTTCGTTCCGGTGTCGCTCGACCCGCCGCTGGTGTCGTTCTGCGTCCAGAACTCCTCGGAGACCTGGCCCAGGCTCAGGGCAGTCCCGTCACTGGGGATCAGCGTGCTCGGCGAGGCACACGACGAAGCCGCGCGGACGCTGGCCGCCAAGACCGGTGATCGTTTCGCCGGCCTGCACACCGTGTCGCGAGAATCCGGCGCGGTCTTCATCGACGGCACCGCGGTATGGCTGGAAAGCGTGATTGAGCAACTCGTCCCTGCCGGCGATCACACGATCGTGATTCTTCGGGTCTGCGATATCACGGTGCATGCCGACGTCGCGCCGATCGTATTCCACCGCAGTACGTTCCGTCGCCTCGGCAACGGCTGATCTGGGGGCGCTACCGGTCGCTCAGCGATCGGTGATGCACCAAAGCCGTCGTATCAGGGCCGCGCGCTGAGCTCCTCGCGATACCCGGCCACCCGTCGCTCCAGCTCGTCGGCGTCGGCGACTCGGCCTTCCTTGCGGGCGAGGACCGCGCGGGTGCTGAGCTCGCGAATCGCAGTGCGAATGTCGTTGATGCTATGCGGGTGTCGAAGTGCCACGATGCAACCTTTCGTCGTTGATTGGCCGCTACCCGCAGGGTACCTGCGGAATCGTGCCCGTCAACGGCTCCTGCCGTCGCCAGCTCACGGCGGAGAGCCTTAACGGGTTGATCGCAAGTACCTCGTGCATGCGATCAACCCGTTAGTGAAGTTCCGCTCCTACCGTCGCCGGCGCAAGCTGTTTGTTCCGGCTCCTACCGTCGCCGGCTCTAGCTGTTTGTTCCGGCTCCTACCGTCGCCGGCTCAAGCTGTTTGTTCCGGCTCCTACCGTCGCCGGAAGAGCTTGTCGCCGAGCCACACCACCGGGTCGTACTTGCGGTCGGCGGCCCTCTCCTTCATCGGGATCAGCGCATTGTCGGTGATCTTGATGTGTTCGGGGCAGACCTCGGTGCAGCACTTGGTGATGTTGCAATAGCCCAGACCATGCACTTCCTGCGCGTCCTCGGCGCGCCGCTCGTGCACGTCGAGCGGATGCATGTCGAGTTCGGCCTGGCGCATCAGGTACCGCGGGCCGGCGAACGCCTCTTTGTTCTCCTCGTGATCGCGGATCACGTGGCAGACGTTCTGGCACAGGAAGCACTCGATGCACTTGCGGAACTCCTGTGACCGATTGACGTCCTCCTGCGCCATTCGGTATTCGCCGGGCTGCAGGTCCTTCGGCGGCGTGAACGCCGGGATCTCCCTGGCCTTCTCATAGTTGAACGACACGTCGGTCACCAGATCGCGGATCACCGGAAAGGTGCGCAGGGGAGTCACGGTGATGACCTCGTTCTCGGCGAAGGTCGACATCCGCGTCATGCACAGCAGGCGGGGCCTGCCGTTGATCTCCGCCGAGCAGGATCCGCACTTGCCTGCCTTGCAGTTCCAGCGCACGGCCAGGTCGCCGGTCTGGGTCTGCTGCAGCCGGTGGATGATGTCGAGCACCACCTCACCCTCGTTGACCTCAACCGAGTAGTCCTGCAGCGCGCCGGCGTTGTCGTCGCCACGCCACACTCGCATCTTTGCCTGGTAGCTCATGCGTCTCTCCTAGACGAGTGGTTGGCGAGCTCTTCGGAGGTGAAGTACTTCTCCAACTCTTCGATGTCGATCAGCTCCAGCAGGTCGTCGCGCATCGGCACCTGGTCCTGCTTGGTGATGTCGATGTCGGGAACCACGGTCTCACCTTCGGCCCGGCACACCAGCAGCGTCTTGCGCCACT
This sequence comes from Mycobacterium lehmannii, assembly GCF_001499925.1. Taxonomy (NCBI): domain Bacteria; kingdom Bacillati; phylum Actinomycetota; class Actinomycetes; order Mycobacteriales; family Mycobacteriaceae; genus Mycobacterium; species Mycobacterium lehmannii. The sequence continues at coordinate 84,183 of NZ_LQIR01000068.1, read as the reverse complement.
CGGATTCCATCGACGGATAGTCGTCGCGGGTGTGCCCGCCGCGGCTTTCGGTGCGCTCCAGTGCGGCCTTGGCGATGCACTCGCTGACCAGGATCATGTTGCGCAGGTCGATGGCCAGGTGCCAACCCGGGTTGAAATGTCGGCCACCCTCGACTCGGACCCGCTTGTACCGCTCGCGCAGCTCCTTGAGCTTGTCGATGGCCTCGGTGATCTCGTCGGATTTACGGATGATGCCGACCAGGCTGTTCATCGTGTCCTGCAGGTCCAGCTGCAGGGTGTACGGATTCTCGGCGTTGTCGCCGTTGGACGGGCCCTCGAACGGATGCAGCGCCAACTTGGTCGATTCCTCGACCGCCGCGTCGGACACCGTCGGGCGCTCACCGAGCGCGCGCACGTAGTCGGCCGCGCCCATGCCGGCCCGCCTGCCGAACACCAGCAGGTCCGACAGCGAGTTGCCACCCAGCCGGTTCGAGCCGTGCATGCCGCCCGAGCACTCACCCGCGGCGAACAGTCCCGGCGTCTTGGCCGCGCCCGTGTCCGGGTCGACCTCGATGCCGCCCATGACGTAGTGGCACGTCGGCCCGACCTCCATGGGCTCCTTAGTGATGTCGACTTCGGCCAGCTCCATGAACTGGTGGTACATCGACGGCAACCGCCGCTTGATCTCCTCGGCAGGCAGCCGCGAGGCGATGTCGAGGTAGACGCCGCCGTGCGGGGTGCCGCGGTCGGCCTTCACCTCGGAGTTGATCGCACGGGCCACCTCGTCGCGGGGCAGCAGGTCAGGGGTGCGCCGCGCGGAGTCGTTGTCCTTGAGCCACTGGTCGGCTTCCTCCATGCTCTCGGCGTACTGACCTTTGAACACCGCCGGGATGTAGTCGAACATGAAGCGCTTGCCCTCGGAGTTCTTCAGCACTCCGCCGTCGCCGCGCACACCCTCGGTGACGAGGATGCCCTTGACGCTGGGCGGCCAGACCATGCCGGTGGGGTGGAACTGGACGAACTCCATGTTGATCAGCGTCGCGCCCGCCCGCAGCGCCAGCGCGTGGCCGTCGCCGGTGTACTCCCAGGAGTTCGACGTCACCTTGTAGGACTTGCCGATTCCACCGGTCGCCAACACCACGGCCGGCGTCTCGAACAGGACGAAGTTGCCGCCTTCGCGGTAGTAGCCGAACGCGCCCGCGATCCGATCGCCGTCCTTGATGAGGTCGGTGACGGTGCACTCGTGGAAGACGCGGATGCGGGCCTCGTAGTCGCCGAACTCCTCCTTGTCTTCCTGCTGCAGGGAGACGATCTTCTGCTGCAGGGTCCGGATGATCTCCAGGCCGGTCCGGTCACCGACGTGCGCCAGCCGCGGATAGGTGTGCCCACCGAAGTTGCGCTGGCTGATCTTTCCGTCCTTGGTGCGGTCGAAGAGCGCGCCGTAGGTCTCCAGCTCCCACACCCGGTCCGGGGCTTCCTTGGCGTGCAACTCGGCCATGCGCCAGTTGTTGAGGAACTTCCCGCCGCGCATGGTGTCCTTGAAGTGGACCTGCCAGTTGTCCTTCGGGTTCGCGTTGCCCATCGCCGCGGCGCAGCCGCCCTCGGCCATCACCGTATGGGCCTTGCCGAACAACGACTTCGTGATCACCGCGACCTTCAGGCCGCGTTCGCGCGCCTCGATGACCGCGCGTAAACCCGCACCGCCGGCGCCGATCACGACGACGTCGTAGGAGTGCCGTTCCAGTTCCGCCATTAAGAAAACCTCACTACCGATTGAATTAGGCGCTCAGCCAATGAATCTCAGGTCAGAGATGGCACCACTGGCCACCAACATGATGTAGAAGTCGGTCAGCATCAGCGTGCCGAGTGTGATCCACGCATACTGCTTGTGACGCACGTTGAGCCTGCTGATCTGGGTCCACATCCAGTACCGCACAGGATGTTTGGAGAAGTGCTTGAGGCGGCCGCCGGCGACGTGACGGCAGGAGTGGCACGACACCGTGTACGTCCACAGCAGGATCACATTGCCGACGAGAATCACGTTGCCCAAGCCGAATCCGAAGCCCGAGGGCGAGTGGAACGCCGCGATCGCGTCGTAGGTGTTGATCAGCGAGATGAGCACGGCGATGTAGAAGAAGTAGCGGTGGGTGTTCTGGATGATCAGCGGCAGCCGCGTCTCGCCCGTGTAGTGCGCCCGAGGTTCCGGCACCGCACAAGCCGTCGGCGACTGCCACACCGACCGGTAGTAGGCGCCGCGGTAGTAGTAGCAGGTCAAGCGGAACAGCAGCAGGAACGGCAGCGACACCGCCGCGTACGGCAGCCACCACACATCGGGCAGGAACTGGCCGAAGTGGCTGGACTCCGGGATACACCCGGACTGCTCGGCGGCGTTCCACTTCGCCAGACACGGCGAGTAGAACGGCGTCAGGTAGTGGTAGTCGGCGACGTAGTACCACTTCTGCATGAACGCCCGCACCGTGGCGTAGATCAGGAAGGCCGCGAAGCCCAGGTTCACGATCAGCGGTGACTGCCACCACCGGTCGGTGCGCAGCGTGCGTTGCGGAATCTCGGCACGGCTCGGCGAAAAGACGCCGGTCGCCTTGCGGTCGGCGGTGGGTGCGCTCACTGTTGCCTTTCGGTGTTGAGTTGTCCCGGTGCCCGGGGGTCCGCGTCAGCGGACGCCGCCGAGCCCTTCGTCATCGACGCCGCGCCAGAACTCGGTGTCGTACTGGGTGTCCGGGATCGGGATGCGGTCTCCGGCGTGGTGGTGCACCACGCCTCGGGCCAGCTCCAGCTCTTCGGCGTCAATGTCGAGACGGTCGATGTCGTTGAGGATGCGTTCGGCGTCGTTGACGATCCGACGCGTCGCGGGGGTGTCCCCGTACCTCGACGCCAACGATGTCACGCACCGCCGCAGGCTTCCGATTAGCTCGTGCAGCTCGGCAAGTTCGGTAGTGCTGGACAATTGACCTCCTTGGGCTGAAGGGTGTCAGGCATCACAGTACGACACCCGATGCTAGCTCCATCATGCAGTGCACCGTGAGACAGATCACGTCAAACTAAAAGGAGACGGCCCGATGCCCGACCAAGTCCTCAAAGAACGGGCCGACGCCCTGCTGGCCTTGCACATACCGGGGAACCCGGTGATCCTGCCGACCGTCTGGGACGTCTGGTCGGCCCGGCTGGCGGTCGACGAAGGATTTGCTGCGCTCACCGTCGGAAGCCATCCGCTGGCCGATTCCGTCGGTAAAGCGGACCAGGAGGGCATGTCGTTCGACGACGTGATCGCCCGCGTCAAGCAGATCACCGCGGCCGTCGACGTGCCGGTCTCGGTCGACCTCGAGTCCGGCTATGCCCAGTCGCCCGCGCGGCTCATCGACGGCCTGCTGGAGGCGGGCGGTGTCGGGTTCAACATCGAAGACACCGTGCACAGCGAGGACGGCCGGTTGCGCTCGGCCACCGAGCACGCCGAGCTCGTCGGCGCGCTGCGTGAGGCGGCGGACGCGACCGGCGTGCACGTGGTGATCAACGCGCGTACGGACCTGTTCCTGCGCCAGGACGGCGACGAGTCCGACCGTGTGGATCGTGCGATCGCGCGGTTGACCGAAGCCGCCGCGGCAGGGGCCGACGTGCTTTACCCCGTCGGCCGTCACGATCCGGACACGTTGCGGCGCTTGACATCCGAGTTACCTCTGCCGGTGAACGCGATCGGGCTGCCCGATCAGGACGACCCCGCGTCGTTCGGGCCGCTCGGTGTGGCGCGCGTCAGCTTCGGTCCGTTCCTGCAGCGCGCGCTGTCGGCACAGGCCAAGGAACTGTTGCAGCGCTGGGTCTAGGACGAAAGACATGGCTGACGACGACCTGAACTGGCAGGACGACCAGTCACTGATCATGGCTGCAGGCGTGGTCGCGGCGGTCCTGGTGGCGATCCTGATCTACGCGGTGGTCCGCACCTCGGACGCGGCCAGGGTGCCCGCTTCGGTGCCGCCGCCGGCGGCGACGTCGATTCCGCTGTCGTACACCACCACGACGACGACCACCCCCAGCTACACGATGCCGAGCGTGGAGACGACCGAGATCAGGGCCCCGGAGCCACCGCCGACCACCACCGGCGCGGCCCCCACGACAACCGAGCGTTGAGACGACGAAGCCGGTGGAACCGAAGTTCCACCGGCTGCCGTATCGAGGTGCTTACTTGTTTTCGATCGCGATGCGCTGCGTCTGACGGCCCTTGTGGGCGCCGGGGATCCGCACCGTCAGCACACCAGTGTCGTACTCGGCCTTGATGTCCTGGCCGGTGACGTGCTCGGGGAGCTTGAACGATCGACGGAACGACCCGTAACGCACTTCGCGCAGCGTGCGACCGTCCTTATCTTCGGACCGCTCGTCGCGACGTTCGCCGTGGATCACGAGGTAGCCCCTGTCGACCTCGACGTTCACATCCTTTTCGACGTCTAGGCCCGGAAGCTCGACGCGGACGAGCGCGTCGTCGCCCTCCCTGACGATTTCCGCGGCGGGGGTGAACGCCCCCGCGGCCCAGCTTTCAGCCGTCGCGGGGCCGAAGAAGTCGCGTACCCACCGGTCCAGATCCCACGTGGGACGAGTGCGTAATGCCAATGTGCTCATGTCTGCCTCCTCGCTGTCGAACCGGTACTGTGCCGGTTTCTCAGCAAGTAAAACTTGAGTCACCTACGCTCATATTCCTTTAGGTCGTTCGCCGCGAGTGAACCCGCAGCATCGGGCTCACAGCGGCCGCGGGTCGATGTGAGCACACCGTGATCGCTGCTTCACACGAGGCGACATTGCGGCAATATCGGCTGCTTAGCGTCGGCGGCATGCGGTCAACAAGGAACGTGGTCGTGGTCGGCCACGGCATGGTCGGGCACCGATTCGTCGAGGCGTTGCGGTCCCGTGACGCCGACGGCCAGTGGCGGGTGACGATCCTCGCCGAGGAAGCCGACGCCGCCTACGACCGGGTCGGGCTCACCGGGTACACCGAACACTGGGACCGCAGCCGGTTGGCGCTCGCGGGCAACGACTACCCGGATGACGAGCTGGTCGAGCTGCGGCTGGGCACGCGGGTCACCGGGATCGACCGGACGGACAAGGCGGTGCTGACCGCCGAGGGTTCCCGGATTCCATACGACGCCTTGGTGTTGGCGACCGGTTCGTATGCGTTCGTACCGCCGGTGCCGGGCCGCGACCTGCCGGCCTGCCACGTCTATCGGACCCTCGACGACCTCAACGCGATCCGGGCAGGCGCCGAAACGGCACTCGCGTCCAAGGCGCCCGTCGGTGTGGTGATCGGCGGTGGTCTGCTCGGCCTCGAAGCGGCGAATGCGCTGCGCGCGTTCGGGTTGAAGACCCACGTCGTCGAGATGGCGCCCCACCTGATGGCCGCGCAGCTCGACGAGGCAGGCGGCGCGCTGCTGAGCAGGATGGTCAAGAGCCTGGGCATCGAGGTGCACACCGGCGTGGGCACCGAGACCATCGCGCCGGCACAGCGCAACCGGCCGCTGCGCAAATCCGACCAAGACGACTCAGTGCGGTTGTCCCTCAACGACGGAAGCCATATCGACACCGGCCTGATCGTGTTCGCCGCCGGTGTGCGCCCGCGCGACGAACTCGCCCGCGAAGCGGGCCTGGAGATTGCCCAGCGCGGCGGTGTGCTGACCGACCTATCCTGCGTCACAAGCGATCCCGACATCTACGCCATCGGCGAGGTGGCCGCGATCGAGGGCCGCTGCTATGGGCTGGTCGGCCCCGGCTATACGAGCGCGGAGGTGGTGGCCGATCGCCTGCTCGGTGGCGCCGCCGAGTTCCCGGAAGCCGACATGTCGACCAAGCTCAAGCTGCTCGGCGTCGACGTGGCCAGCTTCGGCGATGCTCAGGGCCACACGCCCAACTGCTTGAACGTCGTGGTCAATGACCCGGTCAAGCAGACCTACGCGAAGCTGGTGCTCTCCGATGACGCCAAGACCCTGTTGGGCGGAATCCTCGTCGGCGACGCGTCGGCCTACGGTGTGCTGCGTCCGATGGTAGCCAGCGAACTGCCCGGTGACCCGCTGTCGCTGATCGCACCCGCCTCCGACGGCGACGCACCGGGTTTGGGTGTCGGCGCGCTGCCCGACATCGCGCAGATCTGCTCCTGCAACAACGTCACCAAGGGTGACCTGAAGGAGGCCATCAGCGGCGGATGCGCCGACGTGCCCGGCCTGAAGAAGTGCACGCTCGCGGGCACCTCCTGCGGTTCGTGCGTGCCGCTGCTCAAGCAGCTGCTGGAGGCCGAGGGCGTTGAACAGTCCAAGGCGCTGTGCGAACACTTCTCGCAGTCGCGCGCCGAGTTGTTCGAGATCATTAGCGCCACCGAGATCCGCACGTTCTCCGGTTTGATCGAGCGGTTCGGCACCGGAAAGGGTTGCGACATCTGCAAACCGGTGGTGGCCTCGATTCTCGCCTCGACGAGCAGCGAGCACATCCTCGACGGGGAGCAGGCCTCGCTGCAGGACTCCAACGACCACTTCCTGGCCAACATCCAGAAAAACGGCAGCTACTCGGTGGTGCCACGGTCACCGGGCGGCGAGATCACACCGGAGCAACTGATCCTGATCGGCGAGATCGCCAGGGACTTCGGCCTGTACACCAAGATCACCGGCGGGCAGCGCATCGACATGTTCGGCGCCCGCGTCGACCAGCTTCCCGAGATCTGGCGCCGGCTCGTCGACGGCGGCATGGAATCCGGGCACGCCTACGGCAAGTCGTTGCGCACCGTCAAGAGCTGCGTCGGCAGCACATGGTGCCGCTACGGTCAACAGGACTCCGTCGACATGGCCGTCGAAATCGAGAAGCGCTACCGCGGGCTTCGCGCACCACACAAGATCAAGATGGCGGTGTCGGGATGCGCGCGCGAATGCGCGGAGGCGCAGAGCAAAGACGTCGGCGTCATCGCCACCGAACAGGGTTGGAATCTTTACGTCTGCGGCAACGGCGGCATGTCGCCCCGGCACGCGCAGCTGCTGGCCGGCGACCTCGACGACGAGACGTTGATCCGGTACATCGACCGGTTCCTGATGTTCTACATCCGCACCGCCGACCGGTTGCAGCGCACTGCGCCGTGGCTGGAGGCGATGGACGGAGGACTGGACCATCTCCGCGATGTCGTCTGCAACGACTCCCTGGGCTTGGCCGCCGAATTCGAGGATGCGATGGCCCGCCACGTGGATGGCTACGCCTGCGAATGGAAAGGCGTGCTCGACGACCCGAACAAGCTGTCGCGCTTCGTGTCTTTCGTCAACGCCCCCGACGTCGCTGACCCCACAGTCGAGTTCACCGAGCGGTCCGGCCGCAAGGTGCCCGTCCCCATCGGAATGCCGAAGGTGCCCCAAAGATGACAACTCTCAACGACATCCAGGTCTGGACAACAGCCTGCCGCTACGACTTCCTGATCCCGAACCGCGGCGTGGGCGTGCTACTCGCCGACGGCAGCCAGGCGGCGCTGTTCCGTCTGGACGACGGGTCGCTGCATGCGGTCGGCAATATCGATCCGTTCTCGGGCGCTGCGGTGATGTCACGCGGCCTCGTCGGCGATCGCGGCGGCCGGCCGACAGTGCAGTCCCCGATCAAGAAGCAGGCCTTCGCGCTCGATGACGGCGTGTGCCTCGACGATCCCGAGTTCTCGCTGCCGGTCTACCCGACGCGCGTCACCGCCGACGGCCACGTCGAGGTCCGCGGCTGACCCCTACCCGTCTTTGCGCGAAATTGCATTCCAGCAGCGAAAGTTCGAGTGAACACCTGCTGGAATGCCATTTCGCGGCGGTGAGTCAGGCTGCCAGCGGAACGCGGGCGCGGCGGAACCGGTTGGCGATCAACCGCACCATCGCGGGATGGGTGCCCAGCGGGTCGGCCACCGCGTCGGCACCGCTGTCGCGCAGCCGGTCCTGAAAAAGTCCCTCGGCCAACAGGTACGAGGCCACGACCACCCGCCTCGCGCCGTTGCGACGTAGCCGCGCCACCGCGTCGGCGACGCGCGGCTCACCGGTGGCGGCGTACGCCAGTTCGACCCGCTCACCGATCACCGCCGACAACAGCGCCGACGTCTGTCGCAGATCCGACAACGCACCGGGGTCGGACGTGCCCGCTGCGGCGAGGACCACCGAATCGCCCGCACGCCAGCCACATTCGATTAAGCGATCCATGAGCACACGCGCCAACGCGGTGCTGGGTCCAAGTGCCTCGGCAACGGTCACGCCGGGATGTCCACTGGCCGCGACGTGTGCGGGGATGTCGACATTGACGTGATACCCGCGCGCCAGAAATGCCGGCACGAGGATGGTCCGATCGGACAACGTCTGCAACACCTCACTCGGTGTCGGGCCGAGGACGTCGACGAACGCGACGTGGACCGGGGTGCCGAGCGCGGTCGACACCCGGTCGGCGAGGCTCCCGATCAACGCGACACCGCTCTGTTTACGCGTGCCGTGCGCTACCAGTAGATAGCTCATGGCGTGTACGCCAGGTTGTCCTCGACGGCCAGGCGGTAGCCGCGCTTGACGACGGTCGACACGATGTTCTTGTCGCCCAACGCCGTTCGCAGCCGCAAGACGGCCGTTTCAACGGCGTGGGTGTCGGTGCCGGTGCCGGGAAGGGCCCGCAGCAGGTCGGCGCGCGACACCACCGCTCCCGGCCGGTGGGCGAGTGCGCGAATCGTCGCCATGCCCGCCGGTGACACCGGCTTGACGACACCGTCGACCAGGACGCACGTGCCGCGGATCTCGAGCAGGTGCCCGGCCACTCGAATGGTGCGCGAACACAACAGCGGCAGCTCATCGGTGATGTGACGGGCCAACGCCCCCAACCGCATTCGCTCCGGAGCCGACGTCGGTATACCCAACCGAACCAGCGGCCGGGCGGTCACGGGGCCGACGCACATGGCGTGCACGTCTCGGCGGAAGGCAGCGATCACCTGGTTCTCCAGGCCCATCTCCTTGGCCCGCAGCAGCACCGAGGCGACGGCGGGCGCCGACGTGAAGCTGACCGCGTCGAACTTTTCGTCGGCGATACCGGCCACCAGTTGGTCGAAGTCACCGTTGTGTGGCGCCGGATGCCACCGGTACACCCGGATCGGCACGACCTCGGCACCCGCGGCACACAACTCGTCGAGGAACTCGGGAAACGGGTCCCAGTCATCGGTGGCTCCGTGCAACTGCACCGCGATCCGCTGCCCGGCGATACCGCCCTCAACGAGGTAGTGCAGCAATTCGCGTGACGACTCCGAGTCGGGGGACCACTCCTCGGGCAGCCCGGCGGCGCGCAGCGCACCGGTCGCCTTGGGGCCGCGCGACACGACGCGGGCCTTCGCGAGCGCGCCGGTCAGGTCGTTGGCCAGCCCCCAGCCGTCGGCCGCGGCGACCCAGCCGCGGAACCCGATGCCGGTGGTGGCGATCACGATGTCGGGCGGGACGTCGATCAGGCCTTCGGTGTGGGCGCGCAGCTCGTCGTCGTCGGGCAACGGCACCATCTGGATCGCCGCCGCGCTGGTCACCGTCGCACCGCGGCGGCGCAGGAGCGCGCTCAGCTCGTCGGCGCGCCGAGCGGAGGTCACGGCTACCCGGAATCCGGTCAGCGGCGCCCAGTCCGGCTCAGTCATGGAACCTGTGTAGGCAGCGCATGTTTCCAAGCGATTACTTGGCCATTTCCGAGGCGTGTCGGCACCGCCCGCAGCCTGCAGAACGTCATGAAAGCCGACGTTAACGAGGCGTTATTGCGTCAACATGCCGTGCGGTGACCCCGCCGTGAATTTCCCCTCACCCCACACCCGGTGCGGATGTGAGTCTCACCAGACGTCGCCGTCGCGCCAGTCGCAGGTGATCTCGGCGCTGGTGTCGAGTTCCACATTGACCGGCAGCACGAACAGCGCGTTGTCGTCGTCGGGAGTGCGGGTCAACCCGGCCGGCGCCAACACCGACGTCGGCCCCTGCCACGGCAGCCAACCGCGGGCCGTGCAGATCGGCCTGCCGGCCTCCGTCGCGCTGAGGGCCCCAAGTTGATACGCCCCGCGGATCACCTGCTCTGCGGCGTCCATCACCGCGCGGGCCAGGCCTTGCCCGCGCCAGTCCTCACGCACCGCGACCGCTTCGACGTAACCGCACCGCAGCGCGGTTTTGCGGTACAGCAGCCGCCGTTGGACCACTGCCGCATGCGCGATCAGCGCTCCGTGGTCGAAGATCATCGCGTGCATGCCGCCCAGCGAGTGCTCCCAGTCGACGTCGGTGAACGAGCCTTCGAAGGCGTCGATCACCATGCGCTTGGCGTCCGCGCGCGTCTCCGGGTCGAGGTCGGAGGTATGGATCAGCCGTGCGCTGTGGATGCGCACGACGGGAGCATACGGATCCTGAACATGCACACTGCTTTTCTACCAGCGCGGTGTGACTAACGGTCCCCGAACGGTCGGCGCGGCCGCGACCAATGCATCCGCACCGTTTGCCCGGGCCGCACCTGAGCGACCTTGTCGATGTCCTCGTCGGCGACCACACCGATCACCGGGTACCCACCCGTGACCGGGTGATCCGGCCCGAGGATGACGGGAAAACCGTTCGGCGGCACCTGAATTGCGCCCCTTGTGGCGCCCTCGCTCGACAGTTGCCGGTCCGGCCAGCGATACTCGAGCGGCCCGCCGACCAACCGCATGCCCACGCGGTCGCTCTTGTTGGTCGCCTGCCAGTTCGTGCGAATCAATACATCCGGATCGACGAACCAGTCGTCGCGCGGGCCGGGCACCACAGTCAACTCGAGCACGTCGTCCTCAATGGCCGCGACGGGAGCCTGGTCGAGTTCGGGGAAGTCCTCGGTGTGCTCGCCGACGGGCAGCACATCGCCTGTCCGCAGCGGCTGCGGACCGATCGCCGACATCACGTCATACGACCGCGAGCCCAGTACCGGTTCGACGTCGATGCCGCCGCGCACCGCCAGATATGTCCGAAGGCCGGCACGCGGCGCACCGAGCGAGATCACCTCACCGTCGCGGGCGTAGTGGATGCTGTTGGTGCCGAACAACGCTCCGTCGACGGTCGGATCGGTGTCGGCGCCGGTGACCGCGATGGCGATATCGTCACCGTGCACCCGCGCCGCCAGCCCGCCGAACGTCACCTCGATGGTGGCCCGATCGCCGGGGTTGGCCACCAGCCGGTTGGCCAGTGTGTGCGAGCTGCGGTCGGCGGCGCCGGAGCGGCCCACGCCCATATGCGCCAAGCCGGGCCGGCCCAGGTCCTCGACCAGAGCTAACGGTCCGGAGCGCAGGATCTCCAGCGTCGTCGTCATGACTCGACCGCCCGGAACTGGACCCACATGCCCGATGTCAGCAGCGCCGGGCTGTCTCGGTTGATGTCCCACAGCACCGCCGAGGTGCGGCCGATCAGCTGCCAGCCGCCGGGCGACTCGCGCGGATAGATACCGCTGAACTCGCCCGCCAGACCCACGGCGCCGGCAGGCACCTTGGTCCTCGGCTCGGATCGCCGCGGCACCTCGAGCCTGCGGTCACCGCCGACGAGATAGGCGAAGCCCGGTGCGAACCCGCCGAACGCGACCCGCCACATGCTGCCGGTGTGTGCGGCGATGACGTCGTCAGGGGTCAGCCCCGTCAGTCGGGCCACCTCGTCGAGATCGGGTCCGTCGTAGACGACGTCGATGGTGAGGTCGGCGCGGCCGCCGGCGGGTGGTATCAGCTCGGCCTCCGGATCGGCGTCGATGCGCAACCCGCCGAGACGCTGTCGCGTCGGCGCCTGATACCTGGGCTCGGCGAGCTTGACCAACACGGTTCGCGCGGCGGGGACGATGTCGAGGACGCCGGGCAGATCGGCCCGTCGGATCGCCTCGCTCCACGCCAACACCTCGGCGGTGGTGTCGAACTCGAGCAACAGCGCCCGATCCCCGTAGTCGCGGATCGGCATCGCGCCGGCGTCCGGCACGTCACGTTCCATTTCGGCTGTCACGGTCATACCTGCGAAATTACCCGCGAGTAGCTTGCAATACGCCTGCTCTATGAGCCTTGCCAGAGGAGTTTTAGCGATGCCTCAAGCGGCGGGCCGATACGTCGGCTCGCGGCGCTTGATGAAGGCGATCACCCGGTACGTCACGGGCAGCACGACCACTTCCACCGCGGTCTTGTAGACCCATCCCAGAGCGGCGTACACCACGAACGAGCGCATATCGCCGAATCCGATGATCGGTGCGGCGATGGCACAGAACACCAACGTGTCCGCGAACTGGCCGACGACTGTCGAGCCAAGCAATCTGGCCCACAGGTGCTTCTCTTTGGTGCGTGCCTTGATACGCACCACCACCCAGGCGTTGACCAACTGTCCCACGAGGAAGCCGGCCAGCCCGGCGGTCGCCAACCCGGTGATGGACGCGACGGTGCTGGCGAGCGCCTCCTGGTTGGTGTAGTCGGGCGCAGCAGGGAGGTGCACGGTCGCCCACAACACGAGTACCGCCAACGCCTGCATGCAAAAGCCGATGATCACCGCGCGCCGGGCGGCTTTGAACCCGTATACCTCGCTCAAAACATCACCGATGACGTAGGTGAGCGGGAAGACGAGGAATCCACCGTCGGTCAGCAGCGGCCCGAACGCGACGCCTTTAGTAGCGGCGATATTGGATATCAGGACCAAGCCGGTGAAGACCGCGACCAGCGTCGGGTAGTAGGCCGATCCCGTGGTCGCGAACCCGCGGTGCTCGGCCTCAATGTCGGCGGTCACCGCGCAATCTTCTCAGGCGAGGGCTTGGGCGATGCGCGCCGGCAGTTGGTCGGCCACCAGCGGGTAGGACAGCGGTGAGGCGAAGGCGATCGCGCCCGCGAGTTCCTTGCCCGTGAAGACGTTCGCCGTGCCGCGCTCGGCGACCCTCGGCTCGGCCAGCAGCGCGGACTGTTCCTCGTCGGACTCGGTGGCCCAGATCAACACGTCGGCGCCGAGTCCGTCGGTGACGCTCAGACCCATGGCGGTGAGGAACTCGGTGCGCCATGCGGGCGTCACGGCTTTCGGTTCTCCGTTGTCCAGCCGGCCGTGCAGTAGCGCCGCCGTCTTGCCCGCGAAACCGGGATTGCTTTCGGCGACCGCGATGAACTTGTCGCCGACGGCGACGAGCAGCGCCTGCATCTCGTCGTGTTTGAACACCGCCTGCCCGATGGTGGTGGCTTGTTGTTTCCACGGCTCGAAGAACGCCTCGGCACCAGCCTGCGCGACGGTCGGCGCGATCTCCGACAGCCTCGAGTAGGTGTCCGAATCGAGTCCGGCGTTGGTGGCGACGATGAGGTCGGGGTTCAGCCCTGCGATCTGGTCGACCTGAATGCCCTCGGCGAGGCTGAGCACGGCTGGTTGTGCAGAGCCGAGTTTGGCTCGCGCCCAGGGCCATACCGCGAACGGTTCGCCTCCGAACCAGTCGGTCACCGCGACCGGTACGACGCCGAGCGCGAGCAGGTCGTCCTGCTCGGTCAACCCGGCGCTGACCACCCGCGCGGGCGGACCGGGGATCTTGGTCTCGCCGAAGACGTGCTTGACGGTGACCGAGCCGTCCTTGGCCACGGTGCCAGGTTTGTCCGAACCGCATCCGGCCGTGAATCCGGCGGTGACGAGCGCCGCGCCGGCGGTCATCGTCAGGAAGCCTCGTCGATTCAGCCCCGTGGCCACCCGGCGAGCGTAGCTAACCGACCTGGAAGTTCCCGAACAACACGACGGCCAGACCCAGTGCCACGACGATGTTCACCACGGTCGCCGAGGCGAACAACGCCACCGGTCGCCAACCAGCCTCCCGCAGCCCCTTCAGGGAGAACTCCAGGCCGATCGCGACGAACGCGAAGATCAGGAACCACGTCCGCAGGTCGTTGACCGTGCTGACCGCCGACTTGTCCCCGCCCGACGCCAGATACAGCGTGCCCACGATTGACGCGACGACGAAGCCGAGCACGAATTTGGGGAAGCGCTCCCAGAACTGCCCGATCGACGGCCGCGCCTCGGCGCCCGATTTGCGCTCCACCTTCAGCGCGAAGTAGGCGGTCAGCGCGATTGCGACGACCCCGATCAGCGCGTTCTGGGTGGTCTTGACGATCGTCGCGATCTGTAGCGCGTCCTCACCGGCGATGGCGCCGGATGCGGCGACGGCGGCGGTGGTGTCGATGTTTCCGCCGATCCAGGCGCCGGCCACCGCGTCGGAGAGGTTGAAAACGTCTGCCAGCCAAGGCAACAGGAAGATCGACGGCAGCGCGAACGCGATGACCAGAGACGCCGCGTAGGCCAGTTGCTCGCGTTTGGCCTGCACGGCACCTGCCGCTGCGATGGCCGCGCTCACCCCGCAGATCGACACCGCCGACGCGAGCAGCGCACGCAGTTTGTCCTCGAGTCGCAGCACACCGCCCAGCCACCAGGTGAAGCCGAAGACGATCGAGATCAACAGCAGCGCCTGGACGATGGCCGGGCCCGCCGCGGTGACGAGCACCTTGAGGTTGATCGACGCACCGAGCAGCACCAGACCGGTCTTGATGAAGAACTCGGTGCGGAAGCCGCGCGACAGCGCGTCGCGTAGGGCCAGGCGTGAGAGCACGAAGTTGCCGAGTAGGCCCAAAGCGATGGCGTAGACCGGGAATTCGATGGACTTCGCGACGCGCTCGAAGGCGGTGCCGTCGGCCCACTGCGGCACCTGCGCTTCCAGGTAGCGCGTGACGGCGCCCAGCGCGAGCACCACGAGCACCCCGGCGACGGCGTAACCGGCCCCCGAAGACGGAGACTTTGTTCTCGTCGTGGTCGTCTGTTCGGTCACGGGATCACGCTTCCCGGAATCGCGCCCACCAGGACGAGCGCAAGCAGCGAAAGGCCGACAATGACGGCGAGCCAGTCCTCGTTCATGCGCCGGACCGTACGTCGTGCGCCGCGTATGAGACATCCGTTGCGATCAGCCCGATTTGAACCTCAACAGATGCCGGTGGGCGTCAGGAATGCGACAGCTTCTTGTTCGCGTAACGGGTCAGCCAGCCCGGCGAGAACCGGGAGGCGATCGTCATCACCTTGGTCTGCTTGCCGACGGGGAAGTGCACCTGGTGGATGGCCCGCCGCAGCCGCGACGGTTCGATGGCCTCGAGGATCGCGTCGGCGATGTCCTGTGCGGTCAGCCGGATGCCCAGCGAGTCCGTCGTGCCGGTCTTGACGTCGTGGGTCATCGCGGTCTGCACATACAGCGGCCACATCGCGATGACCCGGATGCCGTATCGGTTCCACTCGATGTCGAGAGCCTCGGTGATCCCGCGGACGAAGAACTTGGTGGCGCTGTAGTTGGCCAGCTCGGCCTGACCGTAGATCGCCGACGCGGAAGACAGGTTCACGACAACCGAGCCCGGGGTTTCTCGCAGGTAGGGAAACGCCGCATACAGACCGTTGACGACGCCCTTGGCGTTGATGTCGATCTCCTTGTGGTGACCCGCGATGTCCATCTCCTCGAAACGACCGGCGCGCAGGATCCCCGCGTTGTTGATCATCACGTCGAGCCGGTCACCAGCGGCCTCGGCGAACTCCCGCACTCGCGCGGCCATCTCGTCGGGGTCGGTGACGTCGAGATGGCCGGTGTGCACGACACCGCCCAGCTGCTCGATGTCGTCGGCCAGCGATTTCAGCCCGATCTCGTCGATGTCGTATCCACCGACGACGTATCCGTTGCGGGCGAACGTCAGCGCAGTGGCGCGCCCGATTCCGGCGGCGGCCCCAGTGATGAAAACGGATTTACCTGAGGCGGAGGGTTTCGTCATCACCTCTTCATACCCGCTTCCTCGACGGCGACATCACCGCGATTGTGTCAGGCGAAGGCCAACGACAGGCCGAGTCCGATCATCGAGGCCGCGATCACACCGTCGAGCACACGCCACGTCATCGGCGTGGCGAACAGCCCGGCCAACCGGCGCGCGCCCAGTCCCAGGCTGAAGAACCAGACCGCGCTGGCGGTGACCGCCCCGACGCCGAACAGCCAGCGTCCGTCGCGGTGTTCGTTGGCCAGCGCGCCGAGAAGCACCACGGTGTCGAGATAGACGTGCGGGTTCAACCAGGTCAGTGCCAGGCAGGTGACCAGCACCTCGAGCAGGCGGGACGGTCCTTCCTCGGAGGGGGTCAGCGCGGAGGGCCGCAGGGCGCGTCGCGCCGCGATGATGCCGTAGCCGACGAGGAACGCCGCGCCGCCGAATCTGGCCACCTCGAGTGCGCCCGGGTGTGCGCGGATCAGCACCCCGAACCCGGCGATGCCCGCGGCGATCAACACGACGTCGGACACCGTGCATACCGCAGCGACCGCCAGCACGTGCTCGCGGCGGATCCCCTGGCGGAGCACGAACGCGTTCTGCGCACCGATCGCGGCGATCAACGCCAACGAGGCCGAGAAACCCATCACCAGCGAAGAGGTCATGGCTTGACGGTAGGGCTGGGCCTTGCATCAATACAGCTAATGATTCTCCTGCTGCATTAGCATCACTAATGTGACGGTTGACGCTCAGCAGTTGGCGGCGTTCGCCGCGGTGATCGAGCACGGTTCGTTCGACGCGGCAGCCTCACGGTTGCACGTCACGCCGTCGGCGATCAGTCAGCGCATCAAGGCGCTCGAACAGCGGGTCGGGCAGGTGCTAGTGGTCCGCGAAAAGCCCTGCAGCGCAACCACGGCAGGCGTACCGCTGTTGCGGTTGGCGGCGCAGACCGCGTTGTTGGAGGCCGAGGCACTGGCGGAAATGGCAGGCGGACGTGGCGTCGCTCCGCGAATCGCGATGGCGGTCAACGCCGATTCGATGGCCACCTGGTTCACCGACGTGTTCGCGCCCTTAGGCGATGTGCTGTTGGACATCCGCATCGAAGACCAGGACCACTCGGCGCGGCTGCTGCGAGAGGGCGTGGTAATGGGCGCGGTGACGACCGAGCGCACGCCGGTCTCGGGATGCCGCGTGCAGCCTCTGGGGGTTATGCGTTATCTACCGGTGGCCAGTCCCGGGTATCGCGACCGGTATCTGCTCGACGGCTTCACTGCTGCAGCGGCCGCCCACGCGCCGTCCCTGGCATGGAACCGCGACGACGCTCTACAGGACATGTTGGTGCGCAAGGTGTTTCGTCGCGACCTATCCCGTCCCCAGCATTTTGTGCCGACGGCGGAGGGCTTCGGAGCCGCGGTCGAAGCCGGATTGGGGTGGGGGATGTTCCCCGAGGCACTGGCCCGGCCCCACTTGGACGACGGCGCCTTCGTGCGGATCACGAAGGCGTATCTCGATGTCCCGCTGTTCTGGCAGTGCTGGAAACTGGATAGTCCGATCGTCGACCGAGTCACCGACGCGGTCACCGCTGCGGCGGGCGTACTCGCACCTTATCGCCGGTACTGACGGTGCCGACGGCGACCACCTCGGCGTAGACCCCCGCACACGGCGCCTTACCGAAGCCCGGCACGTCGACGCGATTGTGGTCCAGCAGGTACCGCACGGCATCCGGAAGGCGTTCGGTCGCACCATGTCGCAGTGTCGGAACGGCGCAGCGTGGGGTGGGCAGGGTGACGCGTAGCGTGGCCTCACCGAGCTCGATTTGGGCTCCCACCCATTCGTTCTCGACGAAGGGCTCGGACCCGACGTCGATGACGACGTTGGGTCGGTACCGCAGCGCCTCAGCCGGGCCCACGCCGATCGCGTCGAGCGTGGCAGTGGTGATCAGATGCACCGGCGAGTGGTCGACGAACGCGCCGCCGGGTGCACCCTGCCCGAGTTCGAGCAGCACCGGATCGAACTCGGCGTCGATGCCGTGTGCGAGCACCTCCAGCGGATCGGACCGCTCGAGAACTACGCCGGCAGCCCGCTCGTCGGCGACATGCACTGTGCGCCCGAGCAGTTCGGACAGCGGCTCGGCCGCCTCGGTGACCGGCATACTTCGCCCGTCGGGCAGGGTAACCGTGACGCTACCGTCCTCGCCGGTCGTCGACGCGCACTGCAACAGGGTGCTCCACCGCCGCGGGTGCTTGGCGGTGGCGACTCGTCCGGTCTCCTCGTCGATGAGGGCGTACCGGCGGTCGCCGTCGACGCCCATCGGCCCGATCCGGACCCGGTCGCGTACTTCTCCGAGCATCGATTTCACCGGGTAGCGGTGCAGCGCGGAAACCCGTCCGGCCATGTCGCTCAACCGATCTCGATTTCGTCAGAGCGCTGGGGAGCGGTGGTTTCACCCGACGTGAGATGTTCGAGCAGGCCGGTGATCTCCAGGACGCGGTCGAGCTGTCGTGGCCGGTTGTCGAGGTGCAGCTTGAGACCAGAGCGTGTCACCTCTCGGTGAATCACCAGCAGCGCCGACAGTCCGGTGGAGTCGAGGAACTCCAACTGGGCGAAGTCGAGGTGCAGGTCTTTCACGCCAATGTTGGTGGCGAGCAGCTCGCAGACGGCGTCCACGAGGGGTGCGGTGTGTCCGTAGTCGAGGTCGCCGGCGACGTGGATGCGTGCCGAGGGAATCGTGACGTCGGACTTCAAGGTGAGTGTCATGCGATCGGTGTGGTGTCGGGGGCCAGGGCAATGCGCGCAGCGGCCAGGTGGCGCTGAGCTCGGGGAAAGTCTTGCAGCTGAGCGGACAGCAACTCTAGTGCGGGAATCAGCGAGGCCGCCGGTACGTCACGGGAACTGAGCACCTCGGCCGTCCACACGATGAACCCGGTGAACAACTCGTGGTCGTCGATGTAGAGGGCGGTCGCGAGGAAGTCGACGATGTGGGCGATGTCCTCGGTGGTGTGTTCGCGCTGCGCCTCGCTGTAGTCCCGCATCGCGGGGAAGCGGTTCTCCAACTCGGCGACGGTCGACTTGACCAGTTGCGGTTTGGCGGTGCTGATCATCGAGTACTCCTGGTCGGCCAGGTGCGGTAGCTGCTCCGCCGCCTGCCGGTTCGGGGTGAGGCGTAGTCGACCGATGTCGGCGCGCAGGCACTGCGCGGCGGCCCGGGCATCCGGTGCCCACGCGTCGGCACCGAGAAGCCGTGCGTAACGGCCGTCGGGGCCGAACGCGGCGCCGCCGACGAGCACCGAGACGCCCGCGGCCTGGCACGCCGTGATCGCGGCGTGCGCGGCGGGTAGGCGAGTCGGGATCGAGCACGACAGCGCGACCGCGTCGGGCGCGTGCTGATGCAGATGCGCGATCAGGTGCGGCGTCGGCACCTGGGCGCCGAGGAAGTCCACCCGCCAGCCGCGCAGGCGCAGAACTTCCGCGAGCAGCCGGGCCGGTAGCGCGTGCCATTCCCCGTCCACGCAGGCCACGGTGACCCGCCCGGCCTCGTCGGTGGATTCGCCGGAGGGGTGCTGCGACAGAGCCGCGATGACGCGATCGTTGATCGCGGTGGCCGCGTGCTCCTGCGCGACGGTGATCCGGTTGGCCGCCCATTCGGCGCCGACCCTGCGTTGAACGGGCGCGATCACCTCGAGCAGAGCATCCTCGGGCGTCATTCCCGCGTCCACCGCTGCGAAGACGGCCGCAACCGCGGTCTGCTCGTCACCGCCGAGCGCCGCTTGCCACAGTCGCTCACGCACCGTTGCGGGATCGGCGGCGGCTGTTCCCGCGCCGATGTCCGATCCGCTCACGCTATATACCTGCCTGCAGTGTGGCCGTCGACCGCACTGAGATGTGTCCGGCGCGGCGCCGTGATGGCTACGACGGCCATGTCGTCGTGTTCCCGATCGGTTACCCACTGCGAGGCGAGCATCATCATCCGCTCGACGACCGCTTCGGCGGGCAGCGCCGCGCATTGCGCCAACGCGCCGATCAGGCGTTCTTCGCCGAAGGCCTCCTGGCCGAGTGGGCCGCCGCGGGCTTCGGACAGACCGTCGGTGTAGAGCAGGCACGTCTCGCCGGGGGCCAGCGAGACCTCGGTCGAGCGCGCTTTGAACTGCGGCAGCGCGCCGACCAACATGCCACGGGTGTCCGTCTGCTCCACTGTTCCGTCGTTCCGCACGATCAGCGGGGGTGGGTGCCCGGCGCAGGTCAGCCGCAACTTCAACTGACCGTCGCGGTGCGCGACGGAGGCGAGCACCACCGTGGCGAAGCGGCTGTTGTCGGGGGTCAGCAGCGCGCTGTTGAGCAGCTTGAGAACCGCTTCGTGCTGGTCGGCCAGGGGCGCGAGCGCCTGCAGCGTGTTGCGGATCTTGCCGCTGAGGACCGCGGCCTCCAGGCCCTTGCCGCAGACGTCACCGAGAACAACAAGGGTTTCGCCGTCGGCGTCCACGGCGGGATGGACGTCGTAGAAGTCGCCACCGACCAACTCATGGTCTGCTGACGCACGGTAACCGCCGGCGAGCTCGAAATCCTCGTTTGCTGCCAGAGTAGGGGGCAGCAGCTCGTGCATCAGGGTGCGGGTGATCGCCGACTGTTCGGCATACAGCCGCGCCGCGGAGAGCGCCGCACCCGCGCGGGTCGCGAACAGCCGGGCGAACCGTTCCTCGTTCTCGCTGAATGCCGTGTGCGAGCCGCGGCGCAACAACACGAGCGCGCCGGCCGGAACGCCGTGGCCGGGCAGCGGCGTGATCAGGACCGACCCGACCTGCCCGACGAAGTGCGATGGAATCAACCAGTCGGGCACAGACGCGGGGTCGATCCAGCGCGACGGGACCGGCGGGAACCCGCGAAGCGCCTCGCTGAGGCCCGACACCTCGGCGGGGTCGGCTTCCACGCTGCGGTGTTCTGCGGCACCGTCGGCTCCGCTGCAGACGACAGGCATCCGCTCACCCCTGACGGGTGCGACGACCACCGCGGCGTCCGCCAGATGACGCTCCGCCATCTGCGCCGTCGCCTCCATGCAGCGCTCGAAGTTCAGCGATGTCATCAGCACCGCAGAGACGTCGTCGAGAAGCGCAGCGCGCCCGCGTTCCCTTGCCAGCTCCTCCTGCGCATTCCGCAGCGTCCGGTGGGTGTCTTCGACCAGCCACCACGCGACCTCGCCGCCGGGCAGCGCCGAGGGACGTGCCTCGAAATTGCGTCCTGTGAGCTCCCCCATGGTCGACGCCTGCGCGGCGTCGACCACCTGGTCTCGCAGAAATCGGACATGCGCGCACGTCAACCACGGCGGCGCAGTGTCAACGAATCTGGCCCCGACCTCGGCGTCTGGCAAGAGGGAGCGCGCGGAGTCGCTCAGCCCGCGTATGACACCCGCGCGGTCGACCATGACCACGGGGTGAGGAACAGAGTGCCAGCCGGCTGCTCCACCCGGCGCCTCGGTTCTCACGCTTCTGTCGCTGGTCATCGGTCACCGTGGAAAGCCACGTCGGAACTGGAAAGCATCACACCCCTGCAGGCAGGCAGACTTACTGCGAGGCGTGGGCTCAGCCCCTGAATGAAACCGACTCTACCCTGCACCGCTGCGAGTCGTTCCGAAACGCCGTCGCGGCTGCGTACTTAAAAGGCGATGACCCCGCGGATGTTGCTGCCGGCGCGCAGGTCCTTCATCGCCTCGTTGATGTCGTCGAGCTTGTACTTCTGGGTGATCAACTCGTCGAGCTTGATGGCGCCCGCCTCATACATCGACAGCAGCCTCGGCATGGCTTCGCGGGGATTCATCTCGCCGTAGAGGACCCCTTTGAGGGTCTTACACGAACTCACCATGTCGGGCAGGCTCAGCGGGACCATCATGTCGCTGACCTTCGCCATGCCGGTCAGCACGCAGGTGCCGCCCTTGCGCAGCAGCATCAGCGCCACCATCACCAGGTCGGCTGGCACCACTCCCGGCGTCAGTACGACGCGGTCTGCCATGACGCCCCAGGTGATCTCCTTGACCAGTTCCAGGGCCGCGCCAGCGTCGACGGCGGTGTGCGTGGCGCCGAAGGTGGGAGCGATCTCCCGTTTGAACTCGTTCGGGTCGACGGCGACGATGTGCTTGGCGCCGGCGACCTTCGCACCCTGCACGGCGTTCATACCGATACCGCCCACACCCACCACCACGACGGTGTCGCCGGGTTCGGTTCCTGCCGCCACCGAACCGGAACCGAACCCTGTTGTGACACCGCAGGATACGAGGGAAGCCGCTTCCAACGGCACCCAGTCGTTGATCTTGACTAGTGAGCGCTCGGACGCGATCACGAATTCGGAGAACGTGCCGACCTGCATCATCGCCATCAGGTCTTCGTCGCCGACGTGGCGCCTGCACGTGCCGTCGGTGGTCATGGCCTTGCTGTAGATGTCGGCGCCGACGTCGCACAGATAGGTGTGCCCGGTCACGCACCAGCGGCAGGTGCCACATGCGGGGAAAAACGAGACCGCCACGTGGTCACCGGGTTTGAGCGTCTTCACCTCAGGACCGACGTCTTCTACGATGCCGGCTCCCTCGTGCCCGCCGAGCATCGGGAACCACTCCGGCACCGGCACACCGGAGGCCCGCATCAGTTCTTCCATCTCCGGACTGGGCACGCTGTCGCCGGTGTAGAAGTGTTCGTCGGAATGGCAGATCCCGGCGTAGGCCATCTTGACCAGAACCTCACCGGCGCGGGGCGGGTCCAGTTCGATGTCGGTGACTTCCCAATCGATGCCCACGCCGCGCAACACGGCCGCACGTGATTTCATCTATGCCCCCTTCGGCCAGCCGACAGTCTTGGTTTCGGTAAAGATTTCGAGGCCTTCGATGCCGCATTGCCGACCGACACCGGATTGCTTGTAGCCGCCGAAGGGGGCGTCTGCGCCATACCAGAGGCCGCCGTTGATTCCGAGGGTCCCGGTGCGGATCCGGCTCGCGACCGACTTGGCTCGGTCCAGGTCGTTGGCGAACACCACGCCCGACAAGCCGTAGATGGAGTCGTTGGCGATGCGCACCGCATCGTCGTCGTCGTCGAATCCGATGACCGACAACACCGGGCCGAAAATCTCCTCTTGGGCGATCGTCATCCGGTTGTCGACGTCGGCGAAAACCGTTGGCTCGACGAAGAAACCCTTCTCGAGGTGCGAAGGAACGTTGCCGCCGGTGACGACCCTTGCCCCTTCCTGCTTACCCTTCTCGATATAGCCCATCACCCGGTCCTGCTGGCGCTTGGAAACCTGAGGGCCTTGCAACACGGAGGGGTCGGTGGGGTCACCGTACTTGTTCTTCTCCATGGCGACCTTGACGATCTCGACCGCCTCGGCGTAGCGACTGTGGGGCACCAGCAACCGGGTCGGCATGGCGCAGCCTTGTCCGGCATGCATGGATATGAACGCGCTGCCGCCCACCGATGCACTGATGTCGCCGTCGTCGTCGAGCACCAGGTACACCGACTTGCCGCCGAGTTCGAGGAATGTCGGTTTGACCGTGTCGGCGGCGGCCTTCATGATGCGCCGGCCGGTCGCCGTCGACCCGGTGAAGGCCACCATGTCGACGAGGGGAGAGGTCGAGAGCACCTCGCCGACCAGATGATCCGACGAGGTGACGATGTTGATCACCCCAGGCGGAATGTCGGTCTGCTCGGCGATGATCCGGCCGATGCGGGTGGCGTTCCAGGGCGTATCGGGAGCGGGCTTGAGCACCATCGTGTTGCCCATGGCGAGAATCGGCCCGATCTTGTTGAGGATGATCTCGAACGGAAAGTTCCACGGCGTGACGACGCCGACGACTCCGACAGGTTCCTTCCACACTTCACGGGCAGCGAGGGTCCCCATGCCGAACGCATCCTTATCGGGAAGTGTTCGTTTCCAGGGGAACTGACTGATCATATCGGCCGGCCAACCCAGGGCTTCCTTGAGCGGCACGTCGAGCTGTGGTCCGAACGTGCTCAGCAGCGGGCAGCCGGCCTCCGCGATGAGCTCGCTGCGGATCTCCTCGCGTTCGGCCTCGAGCGCCGCCTGCAGTTGACGCAGTCCGGCGGCACGGGCCTGTCCGTCTCGCGACCAGTCGGTGTGGTCGAACGCGTGGCGGGCGGCCGCCACCGCCCGTTCCATGTCGGCGCGGGTGCCGTCGGCGGTGCCGCCGAGGACCTCCTCGGTCGCGGGGTTGATGTTGTCGAACTGCCGGCCTGTTTCTGATTCGACGAGCTTGCCGTCGATGAGCATGCGCGATTCGTGTGTCACGAGTGTCCTTCACCACTGTCGAAGTTCGGCCACCGCGCCCGACGGTCTGGGAGCCAATGTCAGGTATGGGATGAAACTGCTGTTTCCGCAACGAAGTACGTTGTGCACGACGTCAACGAGGTGATCGGCTTCCACCAGACCGCCCTGCATGTAGCCGTTGTCCATCCAGAACCGGATGGCGTTCTCGAGCGCCTGCGGATCCCAGGTCTTGTTGAACTCGGTCTGGGAGTCTCCTTCACCGCCGAAGCAGTCGCCGACCGCCAGGCGGGTGAAGCCGATGTTGGGGTGTTCGATCCGCCAGGCCTCGACCAGTTTGTCCAACGCTGCCTTTGATACCGCGTAGGCACCCAGCAGGGGCCATGGGGCGGAGTAGGAAGCGCTGAGCGACGAGAGGTACACCGCCGAGCCGGCGTTGGCGGCCAGGTGAGGTGCAGCCGCCGCGGTAATGAGTGAGGCGCCGGTGACGTTGGTGGCGAAGAGATTTGCCCACTGCTCGGCTGTCACCTCGGTCAGCGGGGCGAGAACACCGACGCCGGTCGTGTAGACGAGGGCGTCGAGACCACCGAATTGTTCAACGACGGCTGTCATCGCGCGTTGGCAGGCGCCCGCGTCCGTGACGTCACACGCGACGGCTACCGCACCGCTGCCCGCCTCCTTGGCGGCGTTCTCGAGGCGGTCACGACGTCGAGCGAGGAACGCAACCTTGGCGCCCTCCTTCGCGAGGCCCAGACCGATGCACCGGCCCAGACCCGCAGACGCTCCAACTACGGCGACTCGCAGTGGTGGCGCGTCTGGCATTAGGTCTCCTTCAGACGTGGGCGAAGCCACATTATCAGCTCAGTAGAAGAACAATAATCAAAAATGAAAACGCTCATTTCCATACGGTAGGCCACCATCCCGAGTCGCGAATCAACCACTGCTACCGCCTGACCACCTTGCGCGGCTCCGTAGCGAAGCTGAGCAGAAGCCGGTCGAGAATCCGTGCCGCACGACCGCGTGCTCGGCCGGGGCTCTTCGCGTGCGCCACCAGAAGCGCGCCCTCCTCGAGCGATGCGACGAGCATGTGCGTCAGTTCGGCGACGGGCAGATCGTCGATGCTGCCTTCGGCGATGGCATTGCGTACCATCTCGTTGATCAACGCGATGCTGTTGTCCTCCTGGATCGCGCGAAGTGTCCGCCAGCCCAAGACGACAGGCCCGTCAACCAGCATGATGCGCTGCACCTCGGGTTCGAGTGCAGACTCGAGAAAGCCGTGAAGACCTGCGCAGAGCCGCTCCCACGAATCCGTGCCGCGCGGCGGGGAGGACAGCGAACGCAATGTGAGGTCTCGTTCGACCTCCTCGAACACCGCGCGGAAGAGCTCGGCCTTGTCCTTGAAGTGGTGATAGAAGGCGCCGCGGGTGCCGACGCCAGAAGTCGTGACCAAGTCGCCGATGCTGGTGTTGAAGTAGCCCTTCTCGACGAACAGGACGCGACCGGCGTCGACGAGGTCACGACGGGTTTGATCTCCGCGAGCGCGTCGTTCGGATTCGGTGCCACCACGCTTGGCCATAGGGTCATCCTAGCGACATTCATTGTGTATGTTGCGGGGATGGCAGAGGAAAAGGCCCGCGCATACGGTTCAGTGGCCCCGCTGAAAGTCGGTCTGCTCAACGACTATCCGACCAGGTCCAGCACCGAGGACGATACGCTGGACACGTTGCGGCTGGTGTTCGAGGAAGCGGGCTCCGCCGGGCTTGTCGATCGGCCGATCGAAGTGGTGCGGCGCGACGTCATCGGCCTGCCCAATGGCACCTACCATGCCGTCGAACGCGGTTACGACGAGCTGGTCGCCGAGGGCTGCCTGGTCATCTTCGGCCCGTACGTCTCCGATAACGCGGTGCCGCTGTCCGCGCACGCCGACCGCGTGGCCAAGGTTCCGAATCTCATCCTGTCGGGATCGGAGGAGGCGCTGGGGGAGTGGACGTTCGCGCTCAACAACGGGTCGATGCCCGAAGAGCCGGTCATGCTTGCCGCGGTGATGCTCGGCGACGCAAGGTCGCGCATCGCCATCGCTTATGAGGCCTCTCTCATCGGCAAGGAGTATCTGGCGTTCGCCGAGAAGGCTTATTCCGCAGCGGGATTGAAGGTCGTCGCCACGGCGGCCATCCCTCAGGTCGAAGCGGACAAGGAGGCGGTGGTCGCCCAACTGCGGGCGGCCGGTCCCGATGCGCTGGTGCACGTCGGTTTCGGCCACGGGTTGTGGGGCTTCTCGGACGCCTTGGAGAGTGCCGGCTGGGATCCGCCGCGCTACACCACGACGGCGTTCGAGATGGCGCACATCAACGCCGAGTGGATGCATCACCTGCGCGGCTGGATCGGTCTTGACAGCTACGACGAGCGCAACCGCGTCGGACAGGCCTTCCTCGACCGGTTCGAGGCGCGCTACGGACGCCGACCGGCGCACTCGATGCCGGGCCTGTGTCACGACGTCGCGACCGTGATCGCCCGCGGCTTGGCGGCTGCGAGGCCGCTGACCGGCGAAGGTGTCAAGCACGGAATCGAGCAGGTGAAGCTCGTGCCGTCGGCGAGCGGAGCCCCGGGGACCTTCCTCCGATTCGGCCGTTACATCAGGCAGGGTTGGCTGGGCTCCGATTACCTGATCGCGCGCCGAGTGCTACCGGACGGAAGCGGACACGTATTCCACACGGCGCCGAGCGACACCATCGCACGCGCGGTGAGCGCCTGCCGAGACTGAGCTGGGCGCGACGGAGGCGCGAATGTGTCTCCAGAAGCTCAGTTTCGGCGCTGGCTGCCCAGCTGGATCGCACCGAACACCGGTGCCGTGACGATCCCCGGCGGCTGGGCCCTCACGTAAGGGATCGCCCGGACTGCGCCCATTGCGATCATCAGATGCCCCGGTTGCGCGTGCCGCCCGTTGGGCACCTTGCCGTCCCAGCCGACGTCGAGCGCGAGCTCGAAACTCGGTTCGCCCTTGATGACGGCGCGGATCAGCGGCGCCTTCTCTCCCGGGGCAAGCGGCGTGAGCCCCCACTGGGGCAGATCCCGCGTGAGGACCCATTCCTCGTGGATGGCCAGCAGTGGGCGGCCTGACCAGTGTCCGACCCATGAGAACCGTTGGCCGACGACCGTTCCCGCCTCGATAGTGCCAGCCGTCACCTCGAGGTCGTGCGGAAGCGTGGTGGCATCAACGGAGACCTCGACGTGCGACAGCGTGACGCCGAGAACGTCGGCGGTGGCGTTGAGCGCCTGACGATACGCCATGTCGAGCTTCTTGATGATCGGCGAGTCGACGCTGACGTCCTCGGGTGCTCGGCCCATACCCATCAGGTCGACGAGCATGGGTCGGCTGTTGACCGCCGAGACATCGGTCGCTTCGTAGAGGTCGATTCGATCGATTGACTTGCTCAGCCCCGTCACGGTCGCCACCAGGCGTTCGAACATGAATCCCGGGTTCTCTCCCGCGGCGTGGAAGCGGGACTGTCCCGTCCGGGATGCTTCGACGAAAGCGGCCTCGGTCTCGGCGCCGTAGGTCGGCAGGTGGTTGTAGGACGTCGTCGTGATGACGTCGGTACCCGCCGCAAGCAGTCGGCAGATGTCATCGGCGTTGGTGTCAACGGCATGGGCCTTGCTGGCGGCATGGATGACGACGTCGGCACCGAGTCCGAAGATCTCGTCCTTGTCCGTGGTAGCGAGGACGCCGGTGGTCGCCGGAAGGCCGCACAGCGACCCGGCGTCCTGTCCAGCCTTCGCCGGGTCGTACACCAGCACGCCGGCCAATTGAAAATCAGGGTTCTCAATGAGTTCGGCGAGCGCAGCGCGACCGACGGCGCCCGTGGCCCATTGGACGACTCGAGTTACCAATCGATCGCTCCTGGTGTGTTTTTCGCTGAGGCTTTGGCTTGACTCCGGCCAAACGTACATGATGGAGGTCGGCAACCACCAGGGTGTATGTTGATAGCGGCCGATCCGCAGTGAGGAGTCGTCGCATGTTCGAGCCGGCGAGCGTCGAAGATCTCGAGCAGAGTATTCGAGACGCTCAAGACAAATTCAACGCAGGCATGGGCGCCGACGGTGACGCCACGCCGTACCCCTTCCTCAAGGAGCTGCGGGCACAGGCGCCGGTGCATGCCGGGTGGCCCGAGATGGGGATGATCGGCAATTCGGAAGACGGCCCGCCGACCTTCACGGCGTACACGTTCGACACCGTCAAGGCGATCTTCACCGACAACATCACCTTCAGCACCCGGTGTTACGAGGACGTGGTACGGCCACTTCAGGGCCCCACCATCCTCGAGATGCAGGATCCCGAACACGCGATTTACCGCAAGCTGCACGAGTTCGCCTTCGCTCGCTCATCGATGAAGCGTTGGGATACCGAACTCGTCGGCCCGCTGGTGGACCAGACCATCGCGAAGATCAAGGCCGCCAAGCGGGCCGACCTGGTCGACGCGGTGTTCATGCCAATTCCGGTACGTGTGATCGCTGCCCTGTTGGGTTTGCCCGATTCCGATGTGCTGCATTTCCACCGACTCGCGATCGACCTGCTGGGCTTCCGCGCCGACATGGACCGCGCGATGCGGGCGTCGGCGAAGATGAAGGAGTACTTCGTCGGGATTCTGGCCGAGAAGCGGAAAGCGCCCAGGGATGACATGGTGTCGATCCTCGCGGGTGCGGAGATCAACGGCGTCAAGATGTCCGACGAACAGATCTACGGTTTCATGCGCAACCTACTGCCCGCGGGCGCCGAGACCACGTCACGCTCGACTGCCAGCCTGGCCTACGCATTGCTCACCCATCCTGATCAGCTCGACGCGGTGCGCGCCGACCGCAGCCTGCTGCCGCAGGCGATCGAGGAAGGCATCCGCTGGGAAACCCCGCTGCTCAATTTCATGCGCGAGGTCACCTGCGACACCGAGATCGGCGGGGTTCACGTACCCGCGGGCGCGACGATGATGCTCAGTCTCGGCAGCGCGAACCACGACGAAACGCGGTGGGACGAACCGGAGGAGTTCGACATTTTCCGGGAACGCAAGCCGCACATCGGGTTCGCGCACGGGGCCCATGTCTGCCTGGGCATGCATCTGGCTCGGCTCGAGACCACGAAGATCTTCAACGCCTTGTTCGACGAATTGCCCGGACTCCGGCTCGATCCCGACGCGCCTGCGCCATACATCACCGGGACGATGTTCCGCTCGCCCTCTCGCCTCGACGTCGTGTGGAATTGAGGGGCACCCGTATGACGCGAGTAATTCAGTGGGCGACCGGTGTGACGGGAATGATGGCGCTTCGCCACATCATCGGGCGGCCGGATCTCTCTGTCGTCGGTGTTCGGGTCTACGATCCGGCGAAAGCCGGTGTCGACGCGGGCACGCTGTGCGGTGCCGGTGAGGCCGGAGTGGTCACCAGCGACGACCGCGACGCCATCATCGCCACCGATGCCGACGTCGTGCTCTATATGGGCAAGGTCGAGACCGACACCCCGGGCTGCTTCGCCGATGTCTGTGACCTGCTCGCTTCGGGTAAGAATGTTGTCGCCACGGGAAGCAGGTTCGTCCATCCGCGCTCACTGCACGAATCGCTGGCCGACGACATCGAAAATGCCTGTGAAACGGGCCGATCATCATTCCTCGGGGTGGGCCTGTACCCGGGCTTCTTCGGCGAGTCGATCGCGCCCCTCCTGTCGCGGCTCACCCAGCAGACGAACCGGATCACAGTCCGCGAAGTGCTCAACTACTCCACCTACGCCAGTCACGACCTGGTCTTCAATGCCATGGGTTTCGGGCACGCACCCGACGACACCACCCCGCTGCTCGCGAACGCCGAGTATGCGGCGAGCGCATGGATCGGCAGCGCGACGGTGCTCGCTCAGGCGCTCGGACTGCGAATCCGCGCGGTCGAGGGCTTCCGTGAGGTCGTGACGACGCCGCGCGCGTTGACCGTCGCCGCGGGCGAGATCCCCTCGGGCACCGTCGGTGCCATGCGGTTCGGCGTGGTCGTCGACTGCGGCGAGACCACGATATCGGTCGAGCATCTCACCCGCATGGCTGACGATCTGGCCCCGCACTGGCCGAACGAGATTGGATACGATCTGGCCTTCGAAGGTGAGCCGAGCATGCGAATACACCTCGAAATCGGGTCTCCCGGTGAAGACCACGCCGAACAGGGCTGCCTGGCCACCGCGATGCACGCGATCAACGCCATACCCACGGTCGTCGCGGCTGAGCCGGGGCTTTATGACCTGTCGGGCATCGCGCCGTTTGTCGCGCACTGGACCAACCGCAGCGACTAGCTTTCGCGCCTGTTTCCAAATCCTGTGTAGCTACGGATGAGTGGCAGGTCCGCCATCGTCGCGAAACCCGCCGGGGCCGCGCAGACCGCCGGGATGGCATTGACGACCTGCATCGCCACCGTGATGAGGCCGGCGCGGACGTGCTCCTCGATGGATGCCTCGCGCGAGAAGCTGGCCAGCGGAAAGAAGTGCGTGCGCATGGACGGGTCGCCCTCGATGGTCAGTGTCCAGCCGTCGAGCGGTTGCGGCCAGTGGTCGGGATACTCGCCGCCGACGGTCCAGAGCGTTTCGAATTCGATCAGCGGTTCACCGTTCCGATGGCCGATGAAATTCCACCGCTGGCCGGCCGTGCTGCCCTGCCGCACCACGTGGTCGAAGATCTTGAGGTCCTTGCTCGCAGGCACCGTCTCCAGGGTCACCGAGACGTCGTCGATGTCCGCGTTCAAGCTGTCGGAGATGAACCAGGTCTGCTCGACGAACAGCTTCGTCAGGAAGCTCAGGTAACCGTTGGCCGTGGGCGTCACCTCATCAACCGGTCGACCGAACCACATTCCATCGAACGTGATTCCAGTGCTCTCCCACAGCGTCCAATCAGCTCTCTCCTGGAGGGTCAAGCGCTCGATCGTGCGGCTCATGCCCGACAGCGCCAGCGGGAGCACACCAGACAGGTTGCCTGGGTTGAGGCCACTGCCGTGGATAGTGCTGTTGCCCTTCTCGCACGCCGTCAGGACCTTGTCCCGGTCGGCCTCGGGAATGCGGCGAGGGTGGAACAGAAACGACGGCGTTGCCACGTTCTTCCCGCTCTCGAGCAGCGCACACACATCGTCGAGGTCGGTGAAAGACGGTGCGTACAAGACGAGGTCGGCGTCCAGTGCGAGGATTGCGGCGACATCCGTGGTGGCGGTGACGCCGATGGGAGCTCTGTTGACGAGCGTCCCTATGTCGACCCCGTTCTTGGCGTCGGAATACACGCGGGCCCCGACCAACTCGAGGTCGGGTCGGTGATCGAAGATGGTGGTGATCATCTCGGAGCCGACCCCGCCGGTGGCCCACTGAATGATGCGCAATGGGCGCCTGCCGGCGGTCACAGGGCGGCCCCCTTCGAAACCGTCACGGTGCGACAGTACACCGGTGATAACGTAGGTTCTCACAATCAGTAAATGAAATTCTCGACGGGAGCGTGCCATGGACGATGTGCTGAGGTACCGGGGCAAGTCGGTGGTCGTAACGGGTGCGGCGTCGGGCATGGGCCAGGCGACCGCGCAAATCCTCGTCGATCTCGGTGCGACGGTCACCGCCCTGGACATCAAGCCGACCACCGTTCCCGTCGCCCGCGCGCTACAGATCGATCTACGCGACGCAAGGAGCATCGAAGAGGTCGCGGCTTCCATCGACGGCCCCGTCGACGGGCTCTTCAGCTGTGCCGGGCTGCCCGGTCCGCCTTTCAGCGAATGGGACACGATTCTGGTCAACTTCGTCGGGGCGCGTCACCTCGCCGAGCAGCTCGTGCCGAAGATGCCCGAGGGGTCGGCCATCAGCGTGATTTCGTCGTCGGCCGCGATCGGCTGGCAGGACCACATCAAGGTCATCACCGGGCTGCTCGAGACCAGGGGGTTCGAGGCCGCCATCGAATGGCTGACCGCCAACGAGAAGTTGTGGTCGTGGAGCGGCTACGCCTACTCGAAATACATCATCGATGCGTGGGTGGGCTGGTGGTATCCCGAACTCGGCCGCCGCGGTATCCGTATCAACTGCATCAACCCGGGCCCCACCGAGACGGCGATGATGCCAGCCTTCCAGGATCTGATGGGCAAGGAGACCGTCGATCAGGCGGTCGGACCGATCGGACGGTATTCGACTGCCGAGGAACAAGCCTGGCCGCTGGTCTGTCTCGGCAGCCCGCGGTTCAGTTATGTCGGCGGTGAGGTGCTGTGGACCGACGGCGGTTGGAATGGCGCCATGACGATGGGCCGGCACCAGGCGCAGTGGGCCGACACGGCCGCCGCAGAGATGTCGAAGAGCAGCTGATCGTCCTACAAAGGCGCTCGCATGTTCAGATGAAGTCCGAGCCGCCGTCGACATTGACCGTGGCACCAGTGACATAGCCGTTGCGGCGCGATGCCAGATAAGTTGCTGCCGAGGCGATTTCCTCCGGTAGCCCAGCCCGGCCGAGATCACAGGGGTGCCCGTAGGTCCGCTCCACCCACGTCATCACATCGTGCGGATCGGCGGAGTCCAGTCCGTCGTCGGCCAGCACATCTCGAAGGATCTCGGTGAAACTGGCGGTCACGATGGTTCCCGGGCATACGCAGTTGACGAGAATGCCCTTGGGTCCAAGGCTTTTCGAGAGATTCTTCGTGAAGCTCGACAAGGCGGCCTTCGCTGCGGTGTAGGCGACGAGTCGGGGACTCTGACGTTGGATCGAATGCGCAGACAGCGTGACGATGCGGGCCCATTCGGCGGCGCGCAGCATCGGGAGTGCCGCACGCACCGACCGGACCGCGGCCATCGTGCCCATATCGAAAGCGGCGTGCCAGTCGTCGTCATCGAGTTCTTCGAAGGCGCCCGCGTCCGGTCCCACCGTGTGCACGAGCACGTTGAGCCGACGCCAGGTGTTGTTGACGGTGGCGAATCCCGCCGCGATCGATGTGGCGTCGGCCATGTCGACGCTCAATGCGAGCACCTCGGGCGCCCCGGCATCGCGAATCCGTTCGGTCGCCGCGTCCAAGCCTTGACGTCCGCGCGCCATGATCGCCACCGACGCGCCTTCGACGCCGAGCGTTTCGGCGATCGCCAGTCCCATCCCCTTGCTGCCGCCGGTGACGACCGCGGTCGCCCCTTCGAAGCCCAAATCCATTGACGGATCCCTTCTATCGGCCTGTGCTCAGGCGGGGGGCCAGATGCACTATGTCGCTCACGACCGTGGGGTTGGCGCGGGACATGGCGATCAACGACAGCATGGCGTTGGCCACGTCGTTGACGGCGGACATCTTCGCCGGGATTTGACCCTCCTGTGCCCAGGCCCGGTAGAGGTCGGCCAGTAGGTCGCGGTCTGCCCCGCGGAGGATCTCGGTGCCGTCCGTCGGGCCGACGCTGACACGGATGACGGCCAGTTCCGGATGCTCGGCCCGCCATGAGCGCAGGATTTCGTCCAGGGCGGCCTTGCTGGCGTGGTAGGCCGCGACGCCGGCGCGTGGCCTGCCGACGTCGTGGCTCGACGCGACGAGTACAACCGCGTCGTCGGCGAGGTGGGGGAGCGCCGCCCGCAGCACATGCGATGCGCCTACCGCGTTGACGGCGTAGGCGTGCAGCCACGTCGTGACGTCGGTCTGCTCGATCAACGCGAACGGCACCACGGCGCTGGTGAATACCACCGCGTCGAGCTGGCCGAACTTCATGGCCACCTCGTCGACGACCCGCTCGATGGCGCGTGGATCGGAGACGTCGAGCTCGTGCGCGGAACCGTCGAGCTCTTCGGCCAGTTCGGACAGGAGCTCGACGCGTCTGGCCGCGAGCGCAACACGGGCGCCCCTGGTGTGAGCCGCGCGCGCGAGTGCGTGGCCGATACCCGAGGATGCGCCGATCACGAGCATCCGCGCGCCCTCGATGTTGGAATGTCGATCGCTCATGCCGTGCTTCTCCTACCGGATTCCGATTCCGCTTCCGCGGATTTGATGATCGAGCGGATCGTTCGTCGACACCTGCCGCAGTCCGATCCGGCACCGCACGCGTCCGATACCTGCCGCGATGTCTTGGCGCCCGAGGCGACGGCATCGGAAACCGCCTCGATCGTTATGCCGAGACACAGGCAGACATACATCAGTGCAGATCCGTCCCGGCCGTCTCGGCCAGTCGCATCGCGTGGACGAACCGCCCGACGAAGACCGGCGGATAAGCACCGACGCCGGCGGATTTCAGCCACTCCGAAGCGATGTCGGAGTCCGCGACCCACTGCAACGCGGTACGGGCGGTCGCAAGCTGATGAAGAAAGAGCACTTCGCGCGGGGTGTCGAAGGCGCGGTACACGAGTGTCCGGCGAATCCCTGAACGGGCGAAGTCGGCAAGTGAGTCGCGCACGCGAGCCATGAAGACCTCGACGTTCCGGACCCGGGTGACGGCGGCGACCACCACCTCGGTGCCCGGCGCGGGTGGCTCGCCGAGGTCGAAGCGCTCGACGACCTCACCGGCGAAGACCGCGGGAAGGTCTTCGATGCCGACCGCGTCGAACCACTCGAAGAAGTACGGCGAGCGGAGCAGGTCGAGCAGCGGCCGCTCGGTTCGGATACCGATGACGACCAGAACCTTCCCGGGGTCGACCACCGACTCGTACACGAACGCATACTGCGCGCCGAGATCGCGAAGACTTTCCTCGTGCTGCGCGAGCACCGGTCCCACTCGCTCGGATTCGGCGATCCGGAACTCGACGGCGAAGGTGAAGCTGCGAACGGCGGCTGGGGCCATTGCCGCCTCCTTCGATCCCGTTCTACGCAGGTGCACCCGAGGGTCCGCGATGTGAGAATTCATATTCTCATACGGGTGTTTCTGGCGGTAGGCGGCGGTGACATGGGCGCTCGGCGGCGCCCGTCCGGAGCCTGGGGAGGGAGAAATCCGCCACAATGACGTTCGGTAAAGCCTATTCTCACGGTGTGACCTACAGGGTGAATGTTGAACCGTACTACGACCCGTTCGACTTCGACATCGACGACGATCCCTACACCGTATGGAAGAGGCTCCGCGACGAAGCGCCGCTCTACCACAACGACAAGTACGGCTTCTACGCGCTGAGCAGGTACACCGACGTCGCCCGTGAGCTGGCCAACTGGCAGGACTACCGCTCGGGCAAAGGCACCACCATCGACATCATCCTCAACGGCGTCGAGGTACCGCCGGGCATCATCCTGTTCGAGGACCCCCCGATCCACGACTTCCATCGTCGCCTGTTGTCGGGTGTATTCACGCCACGGCGCATGGCGGCTATCGAACCGCTGGCGCGAGAGTTCTGCCGGCACGCCTTGGAGCCCCTCGAGAACACCGAGACATTCGACTTCATCGCCGACCTCGGCGCATGGATGCCGATGCGCACCATCGGATACCTGTTGGGCATACCGGAGGACAGGCAGATCGCCATCCGTCAGAACACCGACCGGCTTCTCGAACTCAAAAACGGCGAACTCGTCGATGCGGCCGACGACATGCTGACTCGGCAAGGCTCGATGCTGGAGGAGTTCATCGACTGGCGTTACGACCACCCATCAGACGATCTGATGACCGAACTGGTCAACGCCGAGATCGAAGAACGGAACGGTAGCCGCAGGCGGTTGACGCGCGGAGAGGTGTTGACCTACGCCGGCACGCTCGTCGGCGCAGGAAACGAAACGACGACACGGCTGATCGGCTTTGCCGGACAACTGCTGTCCGACCACCCGGACCAACGCCGCGAACTCGCGGCGGATTTCAGCCTCATCCCCGCGGCGATCGAGGAGGTGGTGCGCTACGAGGCACCCTCGCCTGTACAGGCACGATATGTCGCAAGTGATGTCGAATTCTATGGCCAGACGGTCGCCGAGGGGTCGGTGATGCTGCTGATCAACGGTTCGGCGAATCGGGACGAGCGACAGTACCCGGACGCGGACCGGTTCGACATTCACCGGCAGGCCACTCATCTGTCGTTCGGTCGCGGAATTCACTTCTGCCTCGGCGCCGCGCTCGCGCGGATGCAGGCGCGGGTGGCGATCGAGGAGGTGCTGAGCCGATGGCCCGACTGGGAAGTCGATTACGGGGCGGCCAAACGCGCTCACACCTCCAGCGTCAGAGGGTGGGCCACGCTTCCGGTGGCGGTGTGAGTTGACCAATACCGTTGACCGCACGCCCAACTCCGCTCCCGGAGAACCGGCTGAGGCACCCCTCTCGCCGTGGCCTGCCAGGATCGGATGGTCGCTGTTCTTCATCGCCTACCTGGCGTTCGCCATAGTGACGATCGCGAACATTCAGACGGGTCTGCACGGGGACCCGAGGAAGGCGAACCCGAATCCCGGCCCCGATCCGTATCCGCCGTTTCTCGGCTTCGACAACTGGCCGCTGGCCGTCTCCATCAGCTCGATCCCGTTGGCGATCGGTCTGATCGCCGTCCTGGCATGGTTGTCGTGGCGGCAGCGAAAGGTGCACTGGGCGGTCATCATCGCGTTCGCCGGCCTGATCACCGGGACGCTGGACCCATTGGCGAACTGGGCGACGTTCGCGATATTCGATCCGCGCATGTTGCACTTCCCGCTGTCCTGGCCGTACGTGAACATCTCACCGAATCTCGAACCGGCACTGGCATTCCTGGGTGGTTACGCCGCGTACTATCTGCTGAACGGTCTGGGCTTTCTGAAGCTGCACGACAGGCTTTTGGATCCGCTGATGCGTCGCGTCGGCTGGTTGGCGCCCCGCAGGCTGCTGCGGGTGTTCATCGGTGCGACGATCATCGCCGTCCCGATCAACGGCCTCATCCAGTTCACCTGGATGCGAGCCGGAATCTTCTACTACACAGAGGCAGTCGGACCGGTGCTGCACATCGGACACATCCACTTTCCCTTGATCATGGCGGTGTACGACGCCCCGATCTTCGCCATGGTTGCCGTGATGTGCGTGCGAGACGAGAGTGGGGAACTGGTGTTGATCAACCGTCTCGCACGCTGGTTGCCCGCGAGGCGGGGGCGTTCGAAGGTGACGCTGACTCGGCAGCTGTTGGTATCGGTGACGGTGGGCCTGGTGTCGTTCGCCGTGCCCCTGGCCGTGTTGGCGGGGCTGCGGGAGGCAGGTCTGTCGCGGCCCTCCTTCGATCAGAACCCGTATCCGGATGTGAACCTGTACGACCCGTACGGTCATCTCGAGGAAGCCGGCAAGCCGGGACCGTTCTACCGCTGAAATGGTCAGTCCCACGATGACGAGAACTGTTGCCCCGCAGGGGTGAGGAGGTAAAGCACCGTGACCGACTTCTCCGGTCGTCGCTATCGAGTTGTCCACGTCGGCACCGGGTTGACCGGCAGGGAGGCGTTGCGCGCGGTCATCGAGGACCCCTCGCTCGATCTCGTCGGAGTGAAGGTGTCGTCACCGGAAAAGGCCGGGATGGACGCGGGAGAACTGTGCGGTGCACCACCGGTCGGAGTACGTGCGACCGATGACCTATCGGCCGTTCTCGCGCTGAAACCCGACTGCGTGACCTATTGCGCGACCGCCGTCCGACGCGAAGAGGAGGCGATTGCGGACATCGCCACGTACCTCAGAGCCGGGATCAATGTGGTGACCTTCTCGCTGATCCCGATGATCTATCCCCCGGCCGCACCTGCGCCATGGCGAGAAGAACTGGAAAAGGCCGCCGCTGAGGGCAATTCAACGTTCTATGCTACCGGCAGCGAACCGGGGTTCATCAGCCTGAACATCCCCACGGCTCTGCTGACCGGAGCGGGCCGAGTCGACTCGTACCGGATGGACGAATACGCGGTCGACCTCGACAAGGCATACCCGATATGGGACGTCCTCCATGAGTCGATGGGATTCGGTAAACCCGACGGCCATGTGCCGGTCCGAATCGCGTCGGGGAAGGTCAACAAGGACTGGAGCACGGTGGTGACCTACATCGCCGACATCCTCGGATTCGAACTCGATGGTATAGAGCTGGATTGGGAGACGCTGCTCGCACCGACCGACCTTGCGACCGCGCTCGGTGTCATCCCGGAGGGAACGATCTGTGCGCACCGGTGGCAGCTCGCCGGGATCGTCAGGGGCCGCCCTGCCGTCGCGGTTCAATACTTCGCGACGGTCAGCAGCACGCCGTGGCCCGATCGTTGGCCCAAGCCGGCGCGCGAAGGCCAAGGCGGAATGGTGTTCCGCATCAACGGCAATCCCAAGATGAACCTCGAACTGCACCTGGAACAGTCGGACGACGACCGGGTGAACCCCGGTGTCGCAGCCACGGCGCTCGCGGCGGTGAACGCCCTTCCGAGCGTCGTCGAATCCTCACGGGGCGTGATCTCCAGCCCTCTGTCCGGGCCGTCGGTTGTCACCCGGCAGTCCACCGCTTAGCTGCCCGTCACGCCGACATCCACCGGAATGGCGGCGGCCGTGACGAATCTCGCCTCGTCGGATGCCAACCACGCGACCGCACTGGCGATGTCCTCGGGCGTGGTGATCGCGTCCGGCAGGAGTTGCTTTGTGAACCCGGGCCGCAGCGCCGGATTCGACTTCGCCGCCTCGGCCATCGCCTCGATCATCCGACCGCTTCCCATCGGCGTCGCCACCGAGCCGGGGTGCAAGCTGTTGACTCGGATGTGGTACTTGCCGAGTTCGGCGGCGAACGAACGGGCCAGCGCCGTAACAGCGTGCTTATTGGCCGTGTAGGCGATCATGAACGGCTCCACCGTGAGGCCGGCCGCCGAGCTGACGAGGATGACAGAGCCACCCCGACCGCCGGCGATGATGTGTTTGGCCCCCGCCATTACCGTGTTCCAGGTACCGACGATGTTGATGTCGATGGTGTCCTGAAAGTCACTCGGCGCCACCCGATCCCACGCGGCCGGCACACAGATGCCCGCATTGGCGACGATGACATCCAACCGCCCGAGCTCGGCGACCGCGTGATCGACAGCCGCGCAGAGGCCGTCGTGATCTCGGGTGTCGACGACCGCCGTCACCGCCCGCCGGCCATTGGTTTCCACCATCTCCGCCGTTTTGGCCAGATCCTCGGGGGTAGCGGAATCGTAGGGGACACTCGGTGGTAACGGCCCGGCGATGTCGACGAGAATGACGTCGGCGCCATCGGCGCTGAGCCTCTCGGCATGAGCGCGGCCCTGTCCGCGGGCCGCCCCAGTGATGAGCGCGACCTTGTCGGTCATGTCTGGCACACGCGCACGCTACCGCACCTGAGAATTCGGATTAACGGTTTTAGAGAGCGTCCGTTGCGTAAGTGATAGCTTCACCGATCATGAGTGTTCTCGACGGCCAGACGGCGTTCGTTCTCGGTGCATCGGCGGGTATCGCCCAGGCCTCAGCCAGACTGCTGGCGATCGACGGTGCGACGTTGTACTTGCTGGGGCGATCCATGAAGCGGCTCGAAGCGACGCGCGACCGAATTCATGAGGCCGCGCCGGACGCGGAGATCGTGCTGCAGAAGGGCGACCCCGAAGACGAGGACACCGTGAAAGCGGCGGCACAGTCCGCCCACGATGTTAACGGCCGGTTGAACATCGTCATCGGCACGGTGGCCAGCGGCGGCACTGGCCCGCTCGTCGAACAGGACCTCGAAACCTTCACGAATTTCGTGATGGGCAACCTGCGTTCGAACTTTCTGGCGTTGCGCTATTCGGCACCGCTGATGACGGACGGCGGCTCGATCGTATTCATCTCGTCGACATCCGCCAAGATTCCGATGGAGGGGCTGGGTCACTACTCTGCGGGCAAGGCCGCGCTCGAGATGTTCATTCGTGTCGCCGCCTCAGAGCTGGGCCCGCGCGGCATCCGAGTCAACGCGGTACGTCCGGGTTTGACGGAAGCGGCCACCACTCAGGGCTACATCCACCTCGAGGAGTTGACGAGCAGCTTCCTGGAACGGGTACCGCTGGGCAGGTTGGGTGTCTCCGATGACATCGCTCCCGGCGTGCGCTACCTGGCAGGACCGGAATCCGGCTGGATGACGGGGCAGAGCTTCGCGATCGACGGAGGCAATGAGGTGCGGGGCGCACCCCGCGGACCGATGTTCACGGTCTAGCCGAAGTCCAGCGCGTTGCGGGGGGCCGTGATCGGCAGATCCAGCGACGTGGCGATTCCCGGTGCCGCGTCGACGACGTAGGGGATGGCGTTGACGACCCGCATGGCGGTCGCCTCCATCGCGTTGGCGTTGGCCGACTCTGGCGTGTCCTCGGTGCCGAGGTTCAGGTCACACCGGATGTGGGGTTGCCCGTCGATGATCAGCCGGTAGGTGCCGTTGGGCGCCGAGGCCCACTCGGGTGCCAGGTCTGGCGCCATCCGATTGATGTGCTCGATGGTGATCACGGGGTGACCGTCGACGATGCCGGAGGTCTCGGCCCGCACCGCGCCGCAGGTTCCCGCGGGAATGGTTCCACACGCGACATGCAGATCTCGCGGGGTGAGCACCCGCTCGTAGGACTCGGTGACCTTCTCCAGCTCCACACCAAGAGCTCTGGCCACCAACCCGATGGGCGGCCCCCAGGCGAACTGTTGGGCCCCGTCGAGTTCGAGGAGAGGCGTGAAATCGAGCGGCTTTCCGAAGCCCATGGCGTCGATCATGAGGTCCCGGTTGGGGTATGCCGAGTAGTCGAAGATCTCCTGCGCCCGGATGGATCGGATGGTGTTCGACAGCGTGCTCAGCAGCACCGCGAGCTGGTCGCCGGCGAAACCGGGTTCGATACCCGACGTGTAGATCGTGGCTCCTCCGGACAACGCGGCGGCCCGGACCTGATCGGCCAGCTGCGGGATCCATCTGTCGGGGAACATCATTCCCGGGGTGTTGGTGGTCACCACGTTGAGCCCGGCATTGAGCAGACGGACGTAGTCGCGCACCGCTGCGGCATCCATCTCCGGGCTGGCCGCGCCGTAGACCACGCAATCGGGCCTGGCGGCGATGATGTCGTCGAGATCACCAGTGGTGATCACCCCGATCGGGCCCAACCCGACGATCTCGCCGGCGTCGCGTCCGACCTTCTCGGTGCTGTGTACCCACACCCCGACCAGGTCCAGGTGCGGCCGTCGGACGATCGCACGGATCGACAGGCTGCTGATCCAACCGGTGGATATGACGGCGACGCGTAATGGCTTGTCAGTCACGGATTGAACTCCTTCGGTATCCCAGAGCGGGGATCGGGGAGGTGGCCCGGTTACAGTGCCTCGTCGCGAATGTACCGGAGCGAGAATGCAAGTTTCCGAAAATGGAAGACCATCTTCGCGAGAGTTACTGGGCGCCGCACGGTGTCAAGGCCGAACGCCGACGCTGCCGCGCTTACCTTTCGGACAAGAGATCACTGAGCTGCTTTGCGAGGTCCGACTTCTTGACCTTGCCCGTGGCAGTGAACGGCAGCGCCTCTTTGTCGGTGACCCAAATGAACTTCGGGACCTTGTATGCCGACAGGCGGCTGCGGACATCTGCCCGCAGAGCCTCGGCATCCAGCTGCGCGTTGCCGCGCGGAACCACCGCCGCGGCCACGATCGTTCCGTTGTGGCCGTCCTCGGCACCGACGACATACGCCTCGAGAACGCCGTCGCACCCAGACAGGGCCGATTCCACCTCTCCCGGTGTGACGTTGGTGCCGCCACTGGTTTTGATCAGATCGCCCAACCTCCCGGTGAACGTGATCCAGCCGTCGTCGTACTGAATCCCGCAGTCGCCCGTTCGGTAGTAGCCGTCGCGAGTGAACACGTCCTCCCGCTCCCGCTTGTACAGCCGCTGCATGAGCGAGTAGCCACGGACCCAGATTTCGCCGTCGCTGCCCGGGGGGACAGGGTCTCCCGTCTCTGGGTCGACGAGAACATGCGACAACCCCTCGATCGAATAGCCGCCCGTCACCGAGCGATCGGCCGGCTGCGGTGGATACGGGTCGACGCCGATGTGATTGCCGCAGAGTTCGGTCATCCCCAGCGCATTGGGTCCCTTGGGCCGGCGTTCGGGGGGCACCATGGCGGGCATGCTGGTGCGCTGCACCGAGCGCAGGTCGCGCCGCGCGAAGTCCGGGTGCTCGGCCAGCGACTTGCCTTGCTGCGGCCATCCGAGCGTGATGGTCGCGCGATGACGCTCGATCAACTGCAGCGCGTCAGCGGCGTCGAACGCCGGCTGGGTTACCAGCGTCGCACCGTGGTGGATCACCGCATGGATGCCGGTGATCAGGCCACCGACCCAGAAGAACGGCATCGCCGTGAACATCACCGTGGTGTTCGTGACGCCGTAGTCGAACGTCAGGTTGTACGTGTGACGCACCAACGTACCGTGCGTGTGCACAGGGCCTTTCGGGTCTCCGGTGCTGCCTGAGGTGTAGATGATCATCGCGTCGTCGGCCGGCGTCACGCACGCCTCGACCTCGGCCAAAAAGTCCGCATCGTATCTCCCGCCGGTGCCGACCGGTAACGTCGTCGCCCACGGCCGGTCGCAGCGTCCCCACACTGCGATCGTGCGCAGAAACGGCGCGCCCGACACGGCCAACCTGCCGGGACTGCCCCCGCCGGCGAGGCCGGGTAGCGCCTCCTCGAGGCGGTCGACGAAGCTGTGGCCACGGAAGCTCGACTGCGCGAGGATTGCGCGCAAATCGGCGTGCCGGGCGGTCCATGCCAGCTCAGACGCCTTATAGAACGTGTTCAGCGGCACCGCGACCGCGCCGATACGCGTGATCGCGAACCAGGCGACCGCCCAGTCGACGCTGTTGGGCATCAGAATGCCGACGTGGTCGCCCTTTCCGAAGCCCTCGTCGAGCAGCGCCGTCGCCAACCGCGCGGACTGCTGGTCCAGGTCGGCGTAGGTCAGCGTCTGACCATCCGAGACGAGAAACGGCTTGGCTCCGAACCGCGCCGCGGACGATCTGACGAGGGCGGGAATCGTGGGCGTGAATGTCGGGAAAGGCACGAGGCGGATTCCTTAGCGGTCCTGTGCTGGGACGGGCTGGCCCCAACAGGATAGCCATTGTCACCGAAAACGAGAATATTGGTTCTCACTGGATGTCGCTGGCTATTAGACTCCGGCCATGTCGATGTCCGACCGGGTGGGTCGACTCGAGTCCAGCATCGAGATCGCCCAACTGCCCAGCCGCTACGCCATGGCACTCGATGCGCGAGATCTCGATGCGCTGGTGGCGTTGTTCGTCGACGACGTCCACGCCGGGTCGCACGGCGTCGGTAGAGCGGCGCTCAGGCAGTGGTACGACGAGGTGCTTCGCAGGTTCTATCGCAGCATCCACCTGATCTGCGGGCATACATTCGATTTCACCGATCCCGACCAGGCCACGGGGTCGACGTACTGCCGGGCCGAGCATGAGGACGGCGACGGGTGGTATGTGATCACGATGCGCTACGACGACGTGTACGAGCGCCGCGACGGCGCCTGGTACTTCGTCAAGCGACGCGGACATCCCTGGTACTCCGTCGACGTGACCGAGCGGCCCGGACCGGAATTCATCCGGTGGCCCGCTGATGTACCGCTCCGCACACAGATGCCACACCGGATGCCGACTTGGCGCGCATTCTGGGACAGCGGTGACCCGACGCTTCCCGAGCGCCTGTCCCGGCGGCCGTAGCGCTCATGGAGGCCCCACGATAGT
This sequence comes from Mycobacterium lehmannii, assembly GCF_001499925.1. Classification (NCBI taxonomy): domain Bacteria; kingdom Bacillati; phylum Actinomycetota; class Actinomycetes; order Mycobacteriales; family Mycobacteriaceae; genus Mycobacterium; species Mycobacterium lehmannii. The sequence continues at coordinate 40,565 of NZ_LQIR01000068.1, read as the reverse complement.
GTGATTCTCAAATCTGAAAATGCCCGTTAACGCGTGTAGGAGGACGACATTTCCGTCGATAACGTGCTCAGCGGAGTTCGGGTGCTCGAGGTCGCCGCATGGACATTCGTGCCGTCGGCAGGTGCGGTGCTCGCCGAGTGGGGTGCCGAAGTCATCAAGGTCGAGCCGCGTGACGGCGGTGATCCACAGCGTGGGCTCGTCACCATGGGGATCGTCGACGAAGGTGGTGGCGCGGTCAACTACATGATCGAGATCCCGAATCGCGGCAAGAAATCGATCGGTGTAGATCTGAGCACGCCGGGTGGTCGGGAGGTGGTGCACGCACTGGCGAAGACCTGCGATGTGTTTCTGACCAGCTATCTGCCGGATCGCCGCCGGAAGTTCGGCATCGACGTCGACGACATCCGGGGAGTCAATCCGAGCATCGTGTACGTGCGGGGATCGGGTCACGGCCCCAAGGGCCCGGACGCCGACAAGCCGGGTTACGACGGTGTCTCCTACTGGGCGCGCGGTGGCATTGCCACCGTCCTGACCGAGGACGCCGATGAGCTCGTACGCTCACGTCCTGCTTTCGGCGATCTTCTCGGCGGAATGACTATCGCCGGCGGTATCGCCGCGGCGCTCTACAAGAAGGCGACGACCGGCGAGGGATCGGTGGTGGACGTATCCCTACTCGGGCTTGCAGCCTGGAACCTCAGCCCGGACGTGGCGGTTAGCCAAATTCACGGCGGCAGCGCGATTCCCAAGTTCGGGCACGCGGATGCCCCCAACCCGCTGGTGGGGACGTACCGCACCAAGGACGGCCGTTACGTCCAGCTGATGATGCTGCAACTTGACAAGTTCTACGCCGAGGCGATGCGCGTGATCGGGCTTCCGGAACTGATCGATGACCCGCGATTCGCCGACCCCGCATCAAGGTTCGAGAACCGGGTCAGCCTCATCGCTCTGCTCGACGAGGCGTTCGCCGAGCGCACGCTTGCGCAATGGCGGGAGACTCTGGCAGCGCTCTCGGGCGCGTGGGGCATTGTGCAGACCCCGGGTGAACTCTGCGACGATCCCGCCGTCACAGCCAACGGATATGTGGCCCATACCCAGACGGTAAACGGCGTGCCGTTCGCGCTCCCCACCAATCCCGTTCAGTTCAACGAGCAGTCGGTTACTCCCGGTGGCGCGCCCGAGCACGGTCAGCACACCGAGGAAATCCTCATGGACGCCGGGATCGAGTGGGACACCATCGAAGAACTCAAGGAGTCTGGAGCGATCCTGTGAATGCGCCCTCGAGCGAGGTCGATGGACGGCCCGTCGAATTCGACCCGTTCTCGCAAGACTTCTTCGACGGCGCGTACGACACCTACCGCCGCCTGCGCGACGAGGCTCCGGTCTATTACAGCAAGAAGTGGGACTTCTGGGCGCTGACGCGCTACGACGACGTGGCGCCCGCCACGAAGGACCACGAGACCTTCTCGTCGGCCAAGGGCGCCACTCTCGACATGGTCAAGGCTCACGACGACGCCATCCCGGTGCCGAAGGTGATCATCTCGATGGATCCGCCGGAGCATCAAAAGATGCGGCGACTGGTCAGCAACGTCTTCACCCCCCGTGCGATCGCCGCGCTGGAAGACATGGTCCGCGCGAAGGTTTACGAACGCATCGAAGCGCTGGACCCGGCGCAGTTCGACGTCGTCGCTGACTTCTCGGCGCTGTTTCCGAATGAGGTCATCACGACCATGCTCGGCGTGCCGAAGGAAGACCGCGACCAGATCCGCCGGTGGCTGGATCTCCTTCTCGAACGTCGTCCCGGTGAGATCGCCGTTCCCAGAGAGGGCTACGAAGCCTCGATGAACACCGGCCTCTACTATTACGACCTCGTGCAGCAGCGCCGGGCGGCGCCGCAGGACGACATGATCAGCCGTCTCATCGAGACCGCGATCGAGCGCGACGGCGTGGTGGAGAAGCTCACCGACGTCGACATCACCGGCTTCGCCACGATGCTTGGAGGCGCCGGCGCGGAAACGGTCACGAAACTGGTGGGAAATGCGGTGGTCGCGTTCGCCGACTTCCCCGATCAGTGGCGCAAACTTCGCGATGACCGCAGCAAGATCCCCGCCGCGGTCGAGGAACTACTGCGATACGAAGCGCCGTCGCAGTATCAGGTCCGCACCGCGACGCGTGATGTCGCCTACTACGGCACCACGATTCCGAAGGATGCCGCCGTGTTGCTCGTGACTGGGTCCGCCCTGCGCGACGAGCGGATGTTCGACAACCCCGACCGACTCGACATCGACCGGGACCGCAAGATGGGCTTCAACCTTGCCTTCGGTTACGGCGTGCACAGTTGTCTCGGAGCCGCATTGGCGCGCATGGAAAGCCGCATCGCGCTCGATGCGCTGCTCGACCTCATCCCCGAGTACGAGGTCGACCGTGACGGCCTTCGGCGAGTGGCGATGTCCAACGTGTGCGGCTATTCCAACGTCCCGGTGCGCCGGCTTTCCTGAAGCTGTTCCTCAGGCCGGAAGTGCCGGTTCGACCACCGTGAGACGGTGAAAACCACCGTTGAACGCTTCGTTGGTGCACGCAGACACCTCCGTGCCCGCTGCTTTCAGCGCGTAGTACTTGAACGCGCGTGCCGCGGAGCTAAGACGGTGTTCGATGTCGGAGGAGGAAGCTGGTGCAGCAGACCAGGTTCCGCCCCATGCAGCCACGTCCGCGCCGTGTCGCCGCGTGGCGTCCGCGATGAAGCGGCGCACTTCGCGATGCTTCGGGTACATACTTGCGGCGAACAACACCGCGTCCGTGCGATGTGACTCGGCATCGAAGGTACTCGGCATGAGTTGACTTGTGGCACCGAGGATCCGGACGGCCCGCGCGTGTGCCTCGGTCTCGAGGTAGAAGTCGACGAGCCACCCGGCGCGTAGCGCGTCGACGACGAGCCCGCCGGCCGCCGCTACCGCATCCACCGCGTCCGGTGCGAGGACGACCAGCTTGTAGGGCGCTGCGTGGTCCCGGTCCGGCGGCCGGTGTGCCGCCCGTCTCGACGTCGGCATCGGCGCTGCGGTCGCCGCGGTGGGTTTCACCTGGGTCCTCCTGGTGCGTACTGGCGGAAGCAGGAATACTCAGTTATGAGAATACAGATTTTCATCAGGTTGCATCCGTCCGGTTCACCCATGGGCTGGTCTCGCTACCGGCGACGTCGACTGCTGTCGACGAATCCGTTCACAGCGTATGCGCGCACGAATCCGGCCACGGCGTCGTCGTCGCGCATGTCGATCACTGCTGACGGAGTCGTGAACAGTGAGAACAACATTCGTGCGAACCACTCACATGCCGAGGGCACGTCAAGGTCCGAACGGACCTCGCCGGTCAGCCTGGCCGCGGTCACGTAAGGGGTCAGGAAATCGGCGCATTCCTTCAGGAGCGTGGCTGCGTTCTTGGTCATCATGAGGCTGACTTCGGCCGCGTCGAAGTAGACCTCGGGTTCGACCACCCGACGCGCCTGGGCGACGAAGACCGCGGCGCGTGTCAACCGTCCCTCCAGCGTGCTGCCCCCGTGGCGGTCGATGGCCTTGGCCATGTTGCGGTAGAACCGTTGCGACGCCGCCTCGGCGCACGCTTCGACGATCGTCTCCTTATCCCGGAAGTACTCGTAGAAGGTGCTGCGCGACACGTCGGCGGCGCGGGCGATGTCGACGATGGTCGTCTTGGCCAACCCGCGCGTGCGGAAGCAGGAGAAGGCGGCCGAGATGATGACATCCCGGGTGTCTACCTCCACCGATTGGGTCATGTCAGACGCCACCGCACGACATTAACCGCTCAGCGGTCCGGTGCGAGGATGAGGCCGCTGGTCGGAACGCCGGTGCCCGAGGTCACTAGCACATGTTCGACATCGTTGACCTGGTTGTATGACGTGCCGCGGATCTGGCGGACGCCTTCGGTGATGCCGTTCATCCCGTGGATATAGGCCTCGCCCAGCAGTCCGCCGTTGGTGTTGATGGGCATCCTGCCGCCCAGCGAGAGCTCGTCGACGGACACGAAGTCCTTGGCCTCGCCTCGGGCACAGAATCCGAGTTCCTCGAGCTGAGTGAACACGAACGGGGTGAAGTGGTCGTAGAGGAATGCGGTCGAGATGTCGTCGGGCTTCAATCCGGAGTTGCGCCAGAGCTTGTCACCGACCACGCCCATCTCGGGCAGGCCGGTGATGTCGTCACGGTAGTAACTGGTCATGACCTCGCCGTCGTATGCGGCGCCCTGGGCCGCCGCCGTGATCACGGCTGGCGGCTTGGCGAGATCGCGCGCCCGCTCGACACTGGTCACCACCATCGCCACTCCGCCGTCGCTCTCCTGACAGCAGTCGAGCAGGCGCAACACCGGCTCGATGATCCAGCGTGATTCCTGATGCTGTTCGAGGGTGATCGGCTTTTCGTAGAACCAGGCATCGGGATTCTTGGCCGCATGCTTGCGGTCGATGACGGAGATCTTGCCGAAGTCGGCGTTGGTGACGCCGTACGTGCTCATGTAGCGCTGAGCATGCAGGGCAACCCACGCGGCCGGTGTCATGAATCCGAACGGGGCATACGGGGCCATCCACAGCGGGGTGACGCCTGGCTGGCGACCGGCACCGCCGAACCGAAATCCGGAGCGCTCGTTGAAAGCCCGGTAGCAAACCACTGCCTCGGCCGCACCCGTCGCGACCGCCATCGCGGCCTGCATCACGGTGCCCGCGGCGGCACCGCCTCCGTGCGGTACTCGGGTGAAGAAGGTAAGGTTCTCGATGCCGACGTTGCGGGCGACCTCGATCTCTTCGTTCTCGTCGACGGAGAACGTCACCATGCCGTCGATGTCCTTGGGGCTCAGGCCCGCATCTTCGATGGCCGCCTTGACCGCTTCACAGGCCAGTTGCATCTCGGTCCGGCCGGATTCCTTGGAGAATTCGGTCTGACCGATGCCGACGAGCGCGGCCCTGCCGCCGATGCCGTCCCTAGTCACGCCTCGACTCCCTCGAGCAGGCTCAGCACCGCCGTGCCCTTGACGTGATCGCCCAGGCTGTTGGTGCCCTTGAAGGTGACCTCGATAAGCCCCTCGTCGTCCGCCGAGGACTTGTCGGTGACGCTGCCCTCGAACCGCAGCGGGTCGTTCGGATAGGCGGGCACGCCGAGCCGGATGGACAGCTTCTTGACCATGGCTTCGGGCCCTGCCCAGTCATGCAAGAACTTCACACACAGCCCGTTGGTCGTCAGGATGTTGAGGAAGATGTCTTTGGAGCCTTGGGAATTGGCGAAGTCGCGGTCGTGGTGCACCGGCATGTAGTCACGGGACGCTATCGCACCGGCGACGATCAGCGTGGTGGTGACGGGAACGTCCAGCGGCGTCACCTGGTCGCGGACGTTGACGTCGTTGAACGCGAGTGTGGTGGTGCGCTTCAGGGTCGAGGTCATTGGTTTGGTCCTTCCGCGAATGCGTTGCCGAGCCGGGACAGCTGCTGTGACGCCGATCCGAGCGCGAGTTCAATCTGCTTGGCCCACAGGAAGTAGCGGGACAGGGGGTAAGTGACGTCGATGCCCATGCCGCCGTGTACCTGCTGAGCGGACGCGGTGACCCGCGCGCCTGCCTCGGCGGCCCAGAACTTGGCGATGGCCGCTTCGCGCTCCGCGGGCTTGCCTTCGGCGATCAGCCAGGCCGCGTGCCACGTGGTCCAGCGGATCGCTTCGGTATCGATGAACGCGTCGGCCAGACGTTGTTGCACGGCCTGGAACGACCCGATCGGGCGGCCGAACTGCTCACGCTCGCTGGTGTAGGACGCGGCCAACTTCAGCGCACGATCGGCGACCCCGACCTGCATCGCGCACAAGCCCACCAGAGCTCTGCTGTACAACGCGCGGACGATGTCGGCATCGGCGCCCTCGGTGAGCCGCGACCCGATGGCATCGGTCAATTCGATGTCTGCAAACGGCTCGCCGTTGGTCGTGGTCGCCGGCGTCACCTCCACGCCGCTGCCGCCGGTTTCGACGACGAACAAGCCGGGTCCGTCGTCCGTCGTGGCCGATACGACGACGGCCGACGCGACCTGCGCCGCGGGCACCAACTCCTTGACGCCGGTGAGCCGCCAGCCCTGCCCGTCGGCCTGCGCGATGGTTCGCGGTACGGCCGGATCCGAGCTACCCGGTTCGGCCAGCGCCGCGGTCAACAGGGTACTGCCGTCGACCACCCCCGGCAGCCAGCGTCGCTGAAGTTCCGAATCACCGTGCCGGGCAATGGTATCGGCGCCGAGGACGAGCGTCGCGTACACCGGGACCGGCGCGACGCTGTACCCGACCTCGCTGAGCAGCACACCCAACTCGAGGAAACCACCGCCGGTACCGCCGACGGATTCGGGCAGCGCGATTCCGAGCAAGTCCGCCGACGCCAACTCGGCCCACAGTGCAGCGTCGTGCCGCACCTCGCCCGCTTCGAGCTCGGTCAAATGCTCCGGTGTGGCGCGGTGCTCGAAGAGCTGCCGGGCGACCTTGGCGACGGTCTCCTGCTCCTCGGTGAAGGTGAAATCCATGTGTGGCTTCCTCTAGTTCAGCGCGCCGGCCGAAATTGGTGCAGGACCAGCTCTTCCCCGCTGGGCAGTGCCTCGAAGGTCTCGTAGAAGACCTCGACGGGCATTCCGATCTCGATCGCATCTGGCTCTATGTCACACAGGTTCGACACGATGCGAACGCCTTCGTCGAGTTCGATCAGCGCGACGACGTAGGGATACTCGAGGAAGGGCAGCGGCGGGTACTTCGGCATCACGAAGCTGTAGACCGTGCCCCGTCCGCTGGACACGACGTAGTCCCAGTTGAGTGACTGGCAGCTACCGCACATCGGTCGCGGCGGAACGCGGAAGGTCTTGCAGTCGGTACAGCGCTGGATGCGGAGCTCCTGCTCCTTGAGCCCTGACCAGAAGAACTCCGTGTCCGGACTGATGCTGGGAGCGAGTCTGCTGGCCATCGATCACTCGCCGCCCGTCTTGAACCGCAGGGTGCGAAACCATTGGCGGCCGACGACTTCGCCGTTCTGATCGCGGTATGTGGTCACCCATGTGACGAAGAACCCGTTGCCCATGGCCGTCTTCTTCTCATCGGAGATCGAGTCGAAGACCGTCTCGGAGGTGATCTCATCGCCGACTCGCGGATAGCGCTCGATCTCGAATTCGGAGTTCGTCGCGATGATGCCGGTGTAGCCGGCGTCGGCGAGGAACTGCAGGGGATTCTCACCCTTCATCTCGATCGGCACACCGCCGCGTTCGTGGATGCCCGCCAGCTTCGGTGGTGGCATCGTCCAGGTCTGCAGCATCACCGGCGGTGACACGATGTCGCCGTAGCGGGAGTTCTTTGCGAACTCGGGGTCCAGGTAGGCCGGGTTCATGTCGCCCAGCGCGTACGCCCAGTGCCGGATCATTGCGGCGTTCACCGGATCCGGCGCGCGTACCGGCTTGCCGACACCGTCGGTGGGCTTGCCGATGAGCGCGTCGAGGCGCTCGCGCAGTTCGTCTTTCGCTGTGTCGGTCACTGGAGGATTCCTTTCTCAGGACGCTCGCATATCGCGGGGTGCGCGTGGCATTCCGAGACCCGCCATGGCGATGATGTCTCGTTGCAGTTCGTTTGCGCCGCCACCGAAGGTGTTGATGACGGCGAGGCGGTAAGCGCTTTCCAGTTCACCCTTCAGAGGCGCGTCGGAGCCCTTCCGGGTGCCGGCCTGCCCGACGACGTCGAGGAGCTCACGGGCCACCTGCTGAGTGAGTTCAGTTCCGAAAACCTTTGCCGCAGAAGCTTCTCCCATACCGAGTGCTCCGGAGCTCATGGTGCTGTTGACCCGCAGGTTCAACAATCGGTAGGCAGCGACCTGCGCCTCGACACGCGCGAGGGCCTGTTGGACCCACGGCTGGTCGATGACGCGTCCGTCGTCGAGCGGCGTGGTCCTGGCCCATTCGACGGTCTTGGCGAACAACGGTTCCAGCGCGCCGAGGTTGCCGAGCGCGGCGCGCTCCAGGTTCAGCTGGTTGGTCACCAGCTTCCAGCCCTGGTTCTCGCCGAGCACGATCGCGCTCTCGGGTACTCGCACATCGTCGTAGAACGTGTAGTAGGTCGACACACCCGGCATGGTGTGCAGGGGTTTCCACGAGAACCCCGGCGAGTCGGTGGGCACGATGAACACGGTGATGCCCTTGTGTTTCTTGGCTTCTGGATCGGTTCGCGCCGCCAGCCAGATGTAGTCGGCGAACTCCGCTCCACTGGTGAACATCTTCGAGCCGTTGATGACGAACTCATTGCCGTCACGCACCGCGGTCGTTCGCAACGAGGCGAGATCGCTTCCCGCCCCTGGCTCGGAGTAGCCGATCGCGAAGTCAACGGTGCCCTTGAGTATCGCGGGAAGGAACTTCTGCTTCTGTTCCTCGGTGCCGTATTGAATGAGGGTGGGGCCGACGGTGTTGAGCGTGATCATCGGCAACGGCGCATGCACGCGGCGCGCCTCCTCGCTGAAGATGTACTGCTCCAGCGCGGTCAGCCCGCGTCCGCCGTACTCCACCGGCCAAGCGACACCGAGCAGACCGGCCTCGCCGAGCGCGCGCCTGCACTCGGTCATCGCCGCGCCGCCCTCCATCAGGCCGGAGACCGCCGCACGCCGCTCCGGGGTCATCACCGCCTCGAGGCGCTCCCGGAACTCGGCCCGAAGTCGTTCCTGTTCGGGGGTGTAGTCGAAGTCCATCACACGCTCGCTTTCAGGCGCACCGGCATGCGTTTGACGCCCGGCACCATCGTGGCGCGCAGGCGGGTCACGTCCCCGGTGAGCTCAATGCTCGGATAGGCACCGAAGAGCACCTCGAACATGATCCTGGCTTCGAGCCTTGCCAGTTGAGCGCCGAGACACGCATGCTCCCCGGCGCCGAAGGCGATGTGCGGGTTCGGGTTCCGGGTGATGTCGAACCCCTCGCTCGTGGGGCCGAAGACCTCCTCATCGCGGTTGGCCGCACCGTACAGCATCACCACCGTGTCGCCGGCCTGAATCTTCTGCCCGCGGATCTCCACGTCGGCGGTGGCTCTTCGCGCCATGTGCGTCACCGGACTGGTGAAGCGAAGCATCTCCTCGACCGCGCAGGTCAGCAGCGTCGGATCCGAACGAAGCAGTGCGAACTGATCGGGATGATTCAGCAGCGCCGCCGTACCGAGCGCAATCAGGTTGCGGGTGGTCTCGTTGCCTGCCACCAGAAGAAGAAATGAGAAGTTGAGCAGATCGGCATCGGTAAGGCGTTCCCCGTCGACTTCGGCGGCGGCCAGGATGCTCAGCAGATCGTCCTGTCCGGTTACCTCGCCTGAGCGCCGGGCCTCGATCAGTTTGGTGAAGTATTCGTACAGCTCACCGAGCGCCACGAGGTGGTCCAGCTCGATGTCGGGGTCGGCGGTGCCGACAGCGGCATCGGACCAGGTTCGGAACTTCTCCCAGTCTTCCGGTTTGGCACCGAGCATTTCGGCGATCATCCGGGTGGGTAGTGGAGCCGCGATCTCTTCGGCGAACTCGTACTCGCGGGAGGGGTCGATGCCGTTGACTATGCCGTCGACGATGCTGCGGATCGTGGGCTCCAGCAACGACACTTGGCGCCGGGTGAACCCCGCGTTGATGAGCTTGCGCAGCTGCCGGTGTCGCGGCGGATCGGTGAAGATCAGGTTGCCCTCTTGGACGGGCTCGGGCTGGCTGGGATCCGGAATCGTGATGCCACGCGTAGACGAGAACAACATCGGATGCCCGGAGACGAAGCGCACGTCTTCGTATTTGGTCAGCGCCCAGAAGTTCGTGACGTCGTTCCACACCACCGGAGTCGTTTCGCGCAATTCCCGGTAGGCCGGGTACGGGTCGCCGGCGTAGAAGTCCGGAGAGTGCAGAGGGTGAGCGGAGGTGGGTCGGGGCGTCGATTCCGTGGGCACGCAGGCTCTCCTCAACACATCGGGCATCGGACATATTAAACGCAAATGTCCGGTTGAACTGTGTCTACAGCACACGAGATCACCGTGTCAATGTGCGTCACCGCAGGACAACCGCCTCGGACGTTGACTGGGCGGGCCCCGCCGGTGTACACACAAGGCGTAGATGTCGGGTATTTCGATACCCCGGGTAACGACTCGACGGCCCGCAGCCGTAAGCAGGAAGGTCCAGTGATCTGATGGCCGCATCCACCCTCGTCGACGACTATGACCTCTACATCAACGGCAGTTGGGTGAAACCGGAAAGCGGCCGATATGCAGTCGTCGATCCGGCCACGGAGGCTGTCATCGCGTCGGCGCCGGACGCCAGGGTGGCGCAGGTCGAGCAGGCGATCGCCGCCGCGCGAACCGCATTCGACACCGGGCCGTGGGCGACGGCGACACCGCACGAGCGGTCCCGGTGCCTGCAGCAATTGAGTGACGCGCTGCTCGCCCACGGCGACGAGATCTACGCGCTCGCCCAAACCGAGTGGGGCTGCACAGCAAACGAACGTCTGATCCACGTTGACGGCCCCGCATTTATGGCGGGGCACTCCGCGGAACTCGCGCTCGAGCCGGCCGAGGCGCCGATGGACGCATGGGGAGCGGCGGGCACAACACTGCTGCGGTACGAACCTCTCGGCGTGGTGGCGATCATAACTCCGTGGAACTTCCCCCACACCCTCAACGTGATGAAAGTGGGTGCGGCGCTGGCCGCGGGCAACACCGTCGTGTTGAAACCGTCACCGCTGACGCCGCTCGCCGGCTTGGCTCTGGCACGGATCATCCACGACGAGACCGACATCCCGCCCGGCGTCGTCAACGTCGTCACTCCCACCGGCATCGATGCGAGCAAGGCGCTGACCCTGGACCCGCGCGTGGACATGGTGAGCTTCACCGGCAGCTCCGCGGTCGGCCGCGAGGTGATGTCGGGCGCGGCGAGCACGATGAAACGGATCCTGCTCGAATGCGGCGGCAAGTCGGCCTCCGTTCTGCTCGACGATGTCGAGGTCACCGACGAGCTCCTGGAACGGCTGTTGTTCGAAGGGTGCACGCTCCACGCGGGGCAGGCGTGCATCCTCAACAGCCGGCTCGTGGTGCCCGCCGCACTGCACGACGAGGTCGTCACCCGGCTCGCCGATCTGGCGCGTGCCGTGACAGTCGGCAATCCCGCCGACGACGGGGTGGACATGGGGCCACTGATCAGCAGGGAGCATCTCGAGCGCGTGGAGGGTTTCGTCCGACGGGCGGAGTCCGATGGCGCGAAGGTGGTGGCGGGCGGCGGGCATCCCGAAAACCACTCGGAGGGCTTTTATTTCGAGCCGACAATACTGACAGACACCAGCCCCGATTCGTACATTGCGCAGGAGGAGGTGTTCGGGCCGGTGCTGACCGTTCTGCGCTATGACGGTGACGACGAGGCGGTGGCCGTGGCGAACAACTCGGCGTACGGGCTCGGCGGTGCGGTGTGGGGCGCCGATATCGAACGCGCCGTCGGCATCGCACGACGCATCAGGACGGGCCAGGTCTCGATCAACGGCACGATCCCCGGCGACGCTCCGTTCGGCGGTTTCAAACAGAGCGGCATTGGTCGTGAGGGCGGCGTCATGGGATTGCGTGCGTATATGGAGCCCAAGGCGATCGGGGTTCCGGCGTGAGCCCCAAAGGCGACGACGCGCGAGCATCGCAGCGAGTATTGCAGGAACGAGGAACGCAGCGAGGAGCGCAGCGGGGAGGAGTCGAGGCGTGAGCGGAGCCCTGGCCGGACTGCGTGTCGTCGAACTGGGCAGCGACATCGCGGCGCCGTACTGCACCAAGCTCCTGACCGACCTGGGTGCCGACGTGTGCAAGATCGAGCCGCCGACGGGTGATCCACTGCGCGCCTGGGGGCCGTTTTGTGAGGGTTCGCAGGAGCACGGCGGGTTGTTTGAGTACCTCAACGCCGGAAAGCACGGTTTGACACTGGATTTCAGTACAGCCGCTGGTATCGAACAAGCCCACGAGCTGATCGCCAAGGCCGACCTCCTGGTCGAGGATCTGGCCGCTGGGTCAGCCGAGCGTTTCGACTGGGGGCTAGATCGCGATTCGTTGCAACGGATCAACCCCGGCCTCGCCGTCGTGAGGATCTCGGACTATGGGCAGGACGGTCCCCGGCGTGACCGGCCGTCGACATCACTGACCCTGCAAGCGGCGTCGGGGTGGGTGAATGTCAGGGAGTTTGGGCGACCGCCCGTGCAGGCCGGAGCGCGCATACCCGAATACATTGCGGCAGGCTACGCGGCACTCGCGGCGCTGACCGCTCTACGCATCGCGGGAGCCGGACCGGGTCGGCTCGTGGAAGCCGACGTTTCGGCGTTCGAGTCGTTGCTGTGCACGCTGCCCTATCCGATGCTGATGGCCGAGCGGCTGAAAAGCATGGGGCTGCCGACCAACTCGAAGGCCGCACCGATGTTGGGCATCGTCCGCGCGGCTGACGGCTGGATCGGCATCAACTGTCTGACCGGACAGCACTGGCTGGACGTCTGCGCGATGATGGGTCTCCCCGAATTCGGCGAACACCAGCTCGCGATCATGTTGGGCGGGCCCGAGCGCGATGAATTCTTCGCGAAGGCGCAGCCCTGGCTGGACTCGATCTCGGTTGGCGATCTGGTCGAGCTGAGTCAGGCCATGCGGATTCCGGCCGCCCCCATCAACGACGGCTCGTCGATCCAGGACTGCCCGCAGTACCGCGACCGCGGCTTCTTCGTCGACGGTGGGCCGGAGGATGCGCGGTTTCGACGGCCAGGGGCGCCGTTTCGGTTGTCGAGGACGCCAGTGGGTGCGCCGCGGCCGGCCCCGACTCTTGCGACGACGGGAGTCACCCGGTGGGAGACGCCGGAGCAGCGCAAGGCCGGAGCCGGAAGCGATGCATCGCAACCGTTCGTGGGACTGAAAGTCTTTGATCTCAGCACGTTCTGGGCCGGGGCGTATCTCACCTGTTATCTCGGCGCGTTCGGTGCCGACGTCGTCAAGGTGGAGTCGGTTCAGCGTCCCGACGGGCACCGGTACTCGGGTTCGTTACTGCGCACCAGCGACGACTGGTACGAGATCGGGCCGTTGTGGCAGGGCACGAACCTCAACAAGCGCGACATCACCCTCGACCTCAGCACCGAGGCCGGCCGGGAGTTGGCATTGCGCCTCGCCGCCGACGCTGACGTGGTGATCGAGAACTTCTCGCCGCGGGTTGTCGAACAATTCGGGTTGGACTACGACTCACTAGTCCAGATCAACCCGGGTGTAGTCATGGTTCGCATGCCCGGGTTCGGCCTTGAAGGGCCATGGCGGGACTACGTCGGCTGGGCCCTGAACATCGAACAGCTGGCCGGGATGTCCGCGGTGACCGGCTACGCCGACGGACCCCCGTGCAACCTGCAGGGTCCGGCCGACCCGATCGCAGGCGTTCATGCCACGGTGGCGCTCCTCGCAGCGCTTGAACACCGGCGCCGAACCGGTGAGGGCCAGCTGATCGAGGTGGCGCAGATCGAGGTCGGCGCGGCGGTGACGGCCGAACCCGTTATCGAGTATTCCTTGACGGGACGTGTGCGCGAACGCGAGGGCAATCGGCACCGCCGTTACGCACAAGGTGTCTATGCCGCTGCGGGAGAGGATGATTGGGTCGCGCTTTCGGTGCGCGACGACGCTGACTGGGCAGCCGTGACCGACGCGATCGGCCGCCCTGAATTGCGTGACGACCCGAGATTCGCGTCGGCGGAGACGCGGTTGCGCCACCACGAGGAGTTCGACGAGGTGATCGCGGAGTGCACGGCCACGCGGCAGGCCGACGATTTCGCCGAAGCGTTGCTCCAACGCGGCGTGCCGGCGCAGCGACTGATGACCGCCGACCGGATGTACGACGTCGACCAGCTCGACGCACGCGGGTTCTATGAAGACCTGGACCATCGGATCGCCGGTCGGCAGCGGTATCCCGGATGGCCTTTTCGGATCACGCCGGGGCCGTCGCGGCACCACCGCACCCCGTCACCGACTCTCGGGCAACACAACGACGAGGTACTCGGCGAACTGGGCCTTACCGGCGAGGAGATCTCGGCCCTGCGCCATCGGCGCGTCATCGGCGAACGGATCCTGAACGCCTGACTTCCCCGCGCGAGCAACTGCCTTCTGCCGGTTGTGCGGTTTGATACGCGACGCGCCGGGTCAGCCGTACGAAACCGCACAATCGCGGCTGCCCAGCTGCGCGCAGTGACGACCTAGTCGACCATCGCGGCGATGGTGTCGACGACGCAGGCCGGCCGGTCGGAGCCCTCGACCTCGACGGTGACCCGCACCGTGGCCCTGGCGCCGTTGTTGGTGCGGTCCACCTTGATCAGCGCTGCGCCCGCGCGGATGCGCGAGTCGACGGGAACGGGTGCCGGAAACCGTAGTTTGTCCACGCCGTAATTCACCTGCATCGACAAGCCGGTCACCTTGTAGATCTGTTGGACGAGGATCGGCACCAACGACAGTGTGAGATAGCCGTGGGCGATCGTCTTGCCGTAGGGCCCATTCGCCGCCTTCTCCGCGTCGACGTGGATCCACTGGTGGTCACCCGTCGCCTCGGCGAACAGGTCGATCTCCCTCTGGGTGACCTGGCGCCATCCGCTGTACCCCAGATGCTCGCCAACGTGCTCTTCGAAAGCGGCGATCCCGTCGTACTCCGTCGGCGAAGCGGTTGTCTGCGTCATGCCGGGACCTTTTGGAGGCCCAGTTGCTCGATGGCGTTGCCGCCCATGATCTTTGCCTTGGCGGACTCGGATAGGCCGTCGAGGCGGTCGATGAAGCTCAGCGGGTCGCCGATGCCCTCGGGGTGGGGGAAGTCCGAGCCGAACATCACGTGGTCCTCACCCATGATCTCGATGATTCCCTTGATGTCGTCCTCGAGAAACGGGTGGATGTAGACGTTGCGTTTGAACACCTCGACAGGATGCTCGTCGAACTCCTTGGGCATCGTCCGGTAGGCCTTGTCCAACAGGCGCAGAAGGTTTCGCACCCAGCCGCTGCCGTTCTCGACCACGAGGACCTTCAGGTCGGGGAAGCGGGACAGCGCACCGTGGCAGATCAGGGCGGCCAGGGTGTCCTCCATCGCCCGGAAGCCCATCACCACCTCGCGCAGCGCGCTGGGCTTGAACGACAGGTACTCGTCGCCGCCCTCCCATTCCATGAGGTGCTTCTGGTAGCCGCTGTCTGCCGCGTGGAACGTCACGGGAATGCCGGCGTCGACGACCTCCTGCCAGAACGGGTCGAACTCCGGTAGGCCCATCGAGCGTGAACCCCCGAACCGGCTCGGCACCGGGGCAGGCCGCACGAGGAAGGTCTTCATGCCGCGCTCGAGGCACCAGCGGAACTCACGGATGGCCTCGTCGACCAGCGGCAGACAGATGACGGGCGTGGCGAAGATCCGGTCCTGGTAGTTGAACGTCCAGTGTTCGTGCATCCACTCGTTCAGGGCGTGGATGATCGCATGGGTAAGGACGACGTCGTCGGTGGTGCGTTCCTCGATGAGGCTGGCCAGCGTGGGGTACATGACGCACTGATCGATGCCGAGTTCATCCATCAGCTCGAGCCGGGGTGCGGGCGCCTGGAAGGCCGGGATGACTTCCATTGGCTCCCCGACGAACTCGCGGAAGTTCAGCCCCTCGGGGTTGTTGCCGAGGAAGTAGTCCTCCGCGCTGCCCGGGCGAGCCACGCGTTCGAACGTGGGGTTGGGGATCATGTGGCTGATGTGGTCCTTGACGACGAGCTTCGGCCGTCCGTTGACCTCGACGTAGCCGACCTTGCCGCGGTGCTGTTTCGGCAGATACTTGGTGAGCGCGTCGGTCGTCTCGTACATGTGGTTGTCGATGTCGAAGACGGGGTACGGCAGGGACCGGGGTGACATGTGGCCGACCTCCTAAGAGCAGCGGATATGACCGTTTACGATTATGAAAATGACGTTATCACCAGTGTTGGACAACATCCATACGGGGTCAGGCGCTGAGGTCTTTCCACGCCTGGATCACGTCATCGGTGTTGGTCACCGTCGCGAGCAGCGCCAATGAGTTGTCGATGACCGACTCCGCGTACTCGCGCGGATACCCGCTCACGGCGTCGCGCGGCAACACGAACTGGTAACTCCGGTTGACGGCGTCCATGACAAAGTTCGGGATGGCGATGTTGACCGAAACACCCACACCAACAATGGTTTTGATGTTCAAGTTCCGTAGGACCGAGTCGAGGTCCGTGCCGGTCATCGGCCCTACGCCATGCAAGCGGGTGAGGACGATGTCGCTAGGTGCCTGATTCAGTTCCGGCAGCACGGAGGCGCCCGGGCTTCCGGGCGTCAGGTCTGCGGCGAAAGACTTACCTGCCATGAACAGCCTGGCGTTGGTGTTGGAACCGCGGTTGTCGGGGCGCTTCTGAATCAGGCAATGCACCACTGTCGCCCCGGCCGCGCGGGCTGCATCGAGCAGTCTCGCAATGTTCGGGATCGCCTCGCGGCGTGCCTCTTCTGCGAGCATCGGTAGACCGGCTTGCGGACCGATCACTCCGCCCTGGCACTCCTGGGTGACCAGCGCGGTCGTGGCGGGATCGAGGAGGTCTTGCAGGCGTGGTTGCGGCATGAGAACACACGTTATCGTGCAGCGGCAACTGTGTTTACATCGGAGGAGAAATGGACACCTGGGAGCTCGAGGTTCGAGAGTCGGTTCGGCAGACGCTATCCGACTACACCGCGGCCACGGATCGGTTCGATCTCCGTGCGCTGGCGCAGTGCTTCGAGCCCTACGGCGTCCTCGAGTTCAGCGGTGGTGACGAGCCGCTGAAGGGCCCAGAGGCGATAGAAGCGGGTCTCGGCGCCGCCATCGCCGGGGAGCCGGATACCGCGCGCCCAGCGGTGTCTCACGTCCGCCACCATCTATCGAGTATCCGGTTCGGGCAGGTGGCGCGCGATCGCGTCGAAGTGAGCAGCTATTTCGCGGTGCACACAGACATTGGACTCGACCATTGGGGCCGGTACCGAGACGTCCTGGTGCCCCGCGACGCCCGATGGCTGTTCACGCACAGGCGCATCAGTGTCGACGGGTTCGCAACGGGAAGCCTTATGCGATGAACTCCTTGGCGAACGCCCGCGCTTGATCGATCACCTCGGCGCGGTCGGCGCCCTGAGGGGCGATGGTCAGCCATGTCACGCCCATGCCTTCGAGCCTCGCGATAGTGGCGTGTCGTTCGTCGGCGGACTTGCTGTCGTCGAGCAGGTTCCCCGCCGAGAAACAGATGTCCAGCGGCTCGGTTCGACCGACTTCAGCAGCGTATTTCTTGGCCCACACGATCGCGGCCTCGAGGTCCTCGGGGGAGGAGATCTCCGCGGTTCGTGACGCCGCCGCGTAGCCGAAGGTGTTGAACGGCGCCCACCCCTGCGCGCGAGACACCGCGCGACGCACAGCGGGCTTGCTGTTGCCCCCCACCCAGATGGGCGGGGCCGCGGGCACCGGTCGCAGACGCACACCGCGAGCGGCGAACGACGACCCTTCGTAGGCGACGTCATCACCGGTCATCACCCGGGTCAGGACGTCGAGTGCCTCGTCCAGCAGCGCACCCCGAGCGTCGAAATCGATTCCGAGCGCCTTGAACTCCGGTTTCAGATAGCCGGCGGCCGTGCCGAGGATGAGGCGGCCGCCGGACAGGACGGCGAGGCTCTGAATCGACTTCGCGCCCAGGAAGGGGTTGCGATAGGCGGCGATGTAGACATTGGTCAGCAGCTTCACGTCGGTGGTGGCCGCTGCGGCGAACGAAAGCGCGACGAACGGATCAAGGGCGTGGTGGCCGCCGTGGTCGAGCCACTTGGCATCGGGTGCCGGGTGGTCGGTGACGTGTACAGCGGCGAATCCGCTGGACTCGGCGGCGCGCGCTATCTCGGCGATCGCTTCGGCATTGACGAATTCCGATGCCTCCTCCACCCGCTGAGTGGGGATTTCGAGCGAATATGAAACGGTCACGGTTCTCCTTCCGGCTAGTGGCTTGATGATGTGACGAGGTCTGCCAGGCGTTGTGCGTGGTAGTCGGGGGTGCCGAAGATCAGTTGGGTGGCTTTCGCACGACGGACGTAGAGGTGTGCATCGTGCTCCCAGGTGAATCCAATGCCGCCGTGGATCCGCATGTTGTCCAGTGCAACCTGAAGAAACGCCTCCGAACAGGCCATCTTGGCCACCGAAGCCGCCACCGCCTGGTCCTCACCCTCCGACAGTCCGGCGGCGTGCCGCACGGCCGATCGCGCCCCCTCGACCTGCACGAGCATGTCTGCGCACCGATGTTTGACCGCCTGGAAGCTGCCGATGGCACGGCCGAACTGGATGCGTTCCTTCGCGTAGCCCACGGCCATATCGAGGCAGCGCTGCGCCGCTCCGAGTTGTTCTGAGGCCACGGCGATGACGGCGACCCGGTATGCGCTTTCGAGGGCGGCCGCGACGGCGCCGTCGGTGCCGATGAGCCGCGCGGCGACGCCGTCGAAGCTCAGCTTGGCGATCTTGCGTGTCCGGTCGAGCGTCGTCAACGGGTCGCGGTCCAGTCCGTCGGCGGTCCCGTCCACCGCGAACAGCGAGATGCCTGCGGACGTATTTGCCGCAACGAGAACGGTATTCGCCGTGTCACCGTCGAGGACCCGTTCGGCGACTCCGTCGATCCGGCTGTGACCGCCGTCAGTGCGTGCCGTCAGCGTCACGGCGTCGGGGTCCCATGGATCGAGGCTCCCGTTGAAGATCACGGTGGCGATCCTCGACCCGTCGACGAGCGGGGGTAGGTACTCCCGCATCGCGGCCGCGTCACCGCTGGCGAGCAGCGTCGGGATCGCGAGCGCCACGGTGGAGAAGAACGGGGCGCACAGCAGGGCCGCGCCCATCTCTTCGAAAACGACCGCGAGTTCGGGCAGGCCCGCGCCCGCTCCTCCGAACTCCTCGGGCACGGCGATCGCGGCCAGGCCGAGGTCGGCGGTCAATTCGCGCCAAACCCGCTCGTCATAGCCGGGCGCAGAATCCATCGCTGCTCGGACGGCGCTGCTCGGCGACCTGGCGGTGAGGAACTCGCGGACCGCTTCGCGCAGGTCGCGGTGATCGACCGCCTCAGCGGTGGACATACAGACCTCCCACCGCGACGACGCCGAATACCGTTGCTGCGGTCATGTTTCCCTTCCGCACCGGCGCGGCGACCGTCGCCGGGGCGATGGGTCCGACGGCGGCGGTACTCGATCGAAGCAACCCCGGATAGGCATTACCGATCGAGGATAGTATCTTTTCCCTAAAGAGAGAATAAGCATTCTCGCACGAAGGAGCGGCGCGGTGACGACCATTGATTACGGCATTTTCGACTGCGACACGCACTGCTATGAGACGCGCGACGCCTTCACCCGGTACCTACCCGCGGAGTTCAAGGACCGCGCCATCACGACGGTGCGGGGGGCCGACGGCGTCGAGGTGATACTCGCCGGTCGCCGCGTCGCGACGTTCAACAGCGAGGGCGGCCTCGGTCTGGACGTGGCGTACCGCCCCGGTTCGCTGAAGGAGATGCTGCGCCAGATGGGGTCGGGCAACCCCGAGGAGTCGTATGAGCCGCAGCCTATGCAGCCGGAATACATCGAACGTTCCGCGCGGCTCGCGGTGATGGCCAAGCAGAACGTCGAACGGATGGTGATCTATCCGAGCGGGATGGCGCTGGCCGCCGAACACTACGTCGACGACACAGCGGCGCTGTACGCGAACCTGCGGTCGTTCAACCGCTGGATCGACGACGAGTGGGGTTTCGACTTCGAGGGCCACATCTACGCGACCGCGCTGTTGTCCCTGCGCGACCTCGATTCGGCGATCGCCGAGACCGAGGCGATCATCGCGGAGGGCGCGAAGTTCGTGATGTTGCCGACCGGACCCGCCTATGGGCGGTCGCCGGGAGATCCGTATTTCGACCCGGTCTACGCGCGGCTGCAGGAGGCCGGCTGCGTGCTCGTGTACCACATCATGCCGTTCTGGTACTTCAACGCGATCTCGCCTGCCTGGGGGCACAACCCCGACCCTGCGTCCTGGCACATGTCGGCGTGGCAGTGGATGAACATCTACGGTCAGAGGCCGATCGAGGACACACTCTCGGCGTTGATCTTCGACAACCTGTTCGGCCGCTTCCCGAAACTAAATGTGTTGGTCGCCGAGCACGGCGCCGAATGGGTGCCGTTCTTCCTCAAGCACATGGACAAGAGCCGCGGCATGGGCCGCAACGGCCCGTGGATCGGAGGCAAGCTGACCGAGCGGCCGTCGAACATCTTCCGACAGCACGTCCGCGTCGTGCCATACCCCGAGGACGACATCCCGGGCATCGTCACCAGCCTGGGTTACGACGACGTGCTGGTGATGGGTTCGGACTTCCCGCACGCCGAGGGGCTGGCCGAACCGGCGGACTTCCTCAAACTCCTCGACCCGCTCGACGGCGCGGCGAAGCGACGCATCATGCGCGACAACGCCGAACAGCTGCTGCTGCGGAGCTGACCACCGGTGGGCCCCGAGGCCGACGACTCGGTCGACATCGAACTGGTACGAGGCGCGGCGCGAGACTTCCTGGCCGGGTGCGAAACCCACGACACCCTCAAGGACCTCGCAGCGATGGACTGGACGGGACTGCTGGTCGACGAGGATCTCGGCGGCAGCGGGTGGCGTCCGGTGGAGACGACGGTCATCGCCGAGGAACTCGGACGGTCGGGAAACTCGACGCACTGGCTCGGCAGCGTCATCGCTGCTGCGGCGTTGAGTTCGGCGCCGTCCGAGGCGCGTGACCGGTGGTTGCCAGCGATGCTCGACGGGACCGGTGCGGCGGCCTGCGCCCTAGCCGCTGATGTCACGCGAGTGTCGGGCGCCCAATCGGCGGACATCATTGTCACGTTTGGTGGCAACGGGATTGAGCTGTTCGAGGCGGCGGACACCCTGCGGCGGGAAGCCGACGAAGAGTTGTTGGACGTCAACCGGCCGGTGTGGCGAGTTGACCTCTCCGGCGCACAGAGCGTGCCCGTCGGTGGACCCGAACGAGCGGAGCAACTACTCGCACTGGCCAGGATCCTGCTCAGTGCGGATTCGCTCGGTGCACTGTCGGCAACTTTCGAGCGACTGGTCACCTATCTCAAGGAACGGATCGCCTTCGGTGCGCCGATCGCGAGTTTCCAAGCGGTACAACACCGTTTGGTAGAGCTATTGGTGTTCGAAGCCAAGGCCCGCGCGATCCTCACCAAGGCCGCCCGCGCGCTGTCCGCGGAAAGCACCACGAGCGATGCGGTCACGCTGTCCGTCGCGGCGCATTCCTTCATCGCGGCGAACACCACCGCGGCCGTCGATGAGTGCATGCAACTGTCCGGTGGCATCGGTTTCACCTGGGAATACCCGCTGCACCATGACCTGCGCCGAGTGTTCACGAACGCGTGTCTACTCGGCACGGCGCGCTCCAGTCGCGCCCTGTTCGCAGACAGGGCCGGCTGGTGAGCGCCCTGCATGTTCGGCCCACAGAGGCCGAGCTCGCCGAGTTCCGAGAACGCGTCAGGGCACATATCGCCGAACATGCGCCACCGTTCGAGGCTCGAGAGGGACACCGGGCGCCGGAGAACGGCGAACAGGAAGCCTTGCTGCGCACCTGGTTCGCCTCGCTGTTCGACGCAGGATTCGTCGGCGCGGACTGGCCCGTCGAATACGGCGGCCGTGCCGATCACCACCCACTGCACGATCGGATCGTCTCCGAGGAGATCTTGCGTGCCCGCGCTCCGCGCCCCGTCGATCAGGTCAACCTGGCGGCCCATGTGCTGCTGCATTTCGGTTCCGATGAGCAGAAATCCGCTCTGCTGCCGCCGATCCGGAGCAGCGAGCACGTCTGGTGCCAGCTGCTCAGCGAGCCCGATGCGGGCAGCGATATCGCCGCCGTGCGCTGTAAGGGCACGCAGCGACCCGACGGGTCATGGGTCATCGATGGACAGAAGACGTGGATCACCGACGGCCACTGGGCCGACATGGGCCTGGCCCTGATCCGCACCGACCCGACGTCGTCGCGTCATCGCGGGCTGTCGGCATTCATCGTGCCGTTGGCCTCGCCGGGCATCGAGATCCGGCCGATCCGCACGATCAACGAGGCGATCGAGGTCAACGAGGTCTTCTTCGATGATGTGACGATCCCTCCGGACAGCCTGATCGGGGAGCCCGGCCAGGGCTGGTCGATCATCATGACGGGCCTGGACTTCGAACGGTTCGGCATCGGCGGCAACGTGATCCTGCTCGAACTTCTCATCGACGATCTGGTCACGGTGGCCCGTCACGGTCGCATCGACGACATGCCGGCACTGCAACATGCCGACGTCCGGCACCAGGTCGCGGAATTGGCCGTCGAGGTCGAGGTCGCGAAGGCCTTCATCGACGACCATGTCGAACGCCTGGTGGCCGGCAACGAGCAGACGGGGGACGGTTCGATCGCCAAGCTCAGTTTCGCCGAGACGTATCACCGGGTTTCGGCCTACGGCGCGCAGCTCTCGACGATGGTGTGCACCGTCGCCGCCGATCCGGATGTGGCGCTTGCCAAACAGCGTCTGAAAGAATGCTGGCTGTGGTCCCGTGCATACACCGTGTCCGGTGGCAGCTCTGAGATGATGCGCAACATCCTGGCCAAACGACGGCTCCTGCTACCGACTCACTGATGGCGCAAACCTATTGGGGTTTGATCCAAGCGGCGGCCCAGAACCACCCCGACCGCGTCGTACTCGTCGACGACTACGGTCGCAGCCTGACGAACAGCCAGTTGCACGACGCGGCGGAGCGCACCGCCGCCGCGTTGTTCGAACGTGGGGTCACCAGAGGCACCGTGGTCACGTGGCAGTTGCCGACCACCCTGGAGACGATGGTGGTGATGGTGTCCCTGACCCGTCTCGGCGCGGTCCAGAACCCTGTATTGCCGATCTGGCGCGTGAGCGAAGTCCGTTTTGTCACTGCGCAGCTCGGTGCCGAGGTCTTCATCGTTCCCGGTGTGTGGCGCGGATTCGATCATGTCGCGCTTGCCGACGAGCTGATACGCGAACGGCCGATGACGGTCGTGATCGTCGACCACAGCGCGCCGATCACCGGGGGACTCCGCCTGCCGTCGGGTGATCCGGAGATGCTGCCGGCGCCGCCGACGGACGCTGAGGATGCGCGGTGGGTGTACTACTCATCGGGCACAACCGCGGCGCCGAAAGGTATTCGGCACTGTGACCGTTCGGTGATCGCCGGTTCGGCCGGGGTGGTGGGCATGTTCGGCGCCTCGAACAGCGACATCAACCCGATCGCGTTTCCGGTTTCGCACATCGGCGGCGCCGCGATGTTGGCCGCCAGCCTGCTGACCGGTATGCGTCTGGTCCTGTTCGACACCTTCGATCCGGTATCCACTCCAAAGGCGGTGGCCGTGCACCGCCCGACGATGCTCGGTTCGGCGACCCCGTTCTTCGTCGCCTACATGGCTGCGCAGCGGGAACATGGTCCCCAACCGCTCTTCCCCGATCTGCGCGGGTGTGTCGGGGGAGGCGCGCCGATCACGCCCGAGCTGGGACGCCAAGTGCGTGAGACGCTTTCGGTGGCGGGGATCGCGAACTCGTGGGGCCTGACCGAGTTTCCGGTGGTGACGTCGCCGCCGCCGGACGGCGAACCGGAGGTTCTCGACCACACCGTCGGACGGCCGGTGCCGGGGGTCTCGATCCGCGTGGTCGACGAGAACGAGCGCGAGGTTGGTGTGGGCGAGGAAGGAGAATTGTGCCTCAAGGGGCCCCAGTGCTTCCTCGGCTACGTCGATGCGTCACTGGACGCCGACGCCTTCGACGCCGACGGCTGGTTTCGCAGCGGTGACCGAGGCCGCATCGACGACGACGGCAACGTCGCGATCACCGGGCGTATCAAGGACGCCATCATCCGCAACGCGGAGAACATCTCTGCGCTGGAGATCGAGGGCGTCTTGGCCAGCCACCCTGCCGTCGAGGACGTCGCAGTCATCGGGGTGCCCGATCCGCGCACCGGCGAACGGGTCTGCGCGGTCGTCGTGGCAAACTCCGACATCACACTGTCCGACCTCGAAAAGCACTGCCAAGACTTGGGTTTGAGTAAACACAAGTCACCTGAGCGGCTCGAGGTCGTCGACGAACTCCCACGCAATCTCACGGGTAAGATTCTCAAGAACGAGTTGCGTGCGCGCTTCGCTCCTCGCTGACACGGGCGATCTCGTGCAGCAGCGGCTCGGCCGCGGTGCGGGTTTCGCTGATAGTCATCCGACGTAGCGGGTGCACACCCAAGATCAGTCGGACCCGGGAGTTGGAGTCGAGCACAGGCGCCGAGATCGTGGCGACAGAGTGCGCGCCGCGGAGGCTTTCATCGGGCAGCATCTTGGTGGCGATGAACTCGACTCGGAGCTGGTCGACGACCGACCGCAAATTGCCCGGTACGGAGTCATCCGAGAGGGTGCCGATGGCGTGTACTGCTTCCGCGAGCGCCGGAGTCATCCAGTCGACGTCGTAACCACGGCCGCGGGTGTGCGTCAGCGCCGCGCGTAGCCGCTCGGCCAGAGACGCATCACCCGCTGCGCCGCGTTGAACCCATGCCTCCTTTTCCGCTGCGGAATCCCAAGCGGCACAGGCAATGCCGAAGGGCGGCGCGTACGGGATCCGATCGTTCGGAAGAGCCGCCGGGGGCGAACTCGACGGATTTTCGAACGCGGTGATAACCAGGTCGTCTCCGATACGCTCGACGACGGAGGCCGCCATGCCGGTCTTCTCGGCGAGGCGCCGGATGGCGCTGCGTGCGACTGCGGCGGTCGGACGCTCGGCGTCCAGGCGGGACGCGATAAGGGCCATCGCCGGGCCGAGAGTGAACTCTTTGGATACGGGATCGCGGGTGACCCACCCGCGATTCTGAAGGCTCGTGAGGATGGCATGAGCGGTCCCCTGGGAAAGGTTGAGGCGTCGCACGACGTCGGAGAACCGCATTCCACGAGCGTCGGTGCGGCTGAGTGTCTCGATGATGTCGAGCACCCGATCGGTCGGAGCTGAACCGGCCCCCTGCACCCTTGACTCCTTTTCGGCTGAATTCTACGGTAATTCTGAAATACGAAAATGTACGTTCGAATATTCGAGATTATCAGCCGGCGAAGGGTGCGTCCATTGCGTGCAGTCGTATTGCGGTCCGGCGAATTGACCGTTCGCGAGACGGCCGACCCGATCCCGGGTCCGAACGACCTGCTGTTGAAGACGCTGAGCACAGCGATCTGCGCGTCCGATGTTCATTTCATGGACTGTCCAGAACTCGCGATCGACGATCCGACGGGTCGGTCGCTGTACGACGCCGACCGCGACATCGTCATGGGCCACGAATTCGTGGGCGAGGTCATCGGACACGGTCCCGGATGTGGCGACGCGTTTCCGATCGGGTCCCGGGTGACCTCCATGCCAATCCGGTTGGTGGACGGCGGATCCGGTGGCCTGCGCATCATCGGCCAGCATCCCGAGGCACAGGGCAGCTTCGGCGAACTTCTCGTCGTGTCGGAGGCGACCGCGAGGGTCGTCGACGGGTCCGTGTCCAGTGACGCAATCGCCCTCGTCGACGCCTTCGCTGTCGGCGAGTACTACGTCCGTGTCGCCGATGTTCAACCCGGGGAGATCCCGATCGTCGTCGGCGCTGGCGCCATCGGCCTGTCGGCGGTCGCGGCGCTGTCCGCTCGCGGCATCGAGCCGATCATCGTCTCCGATTACAAGGCGGACCGCCGCGAACTTGCGCGCTCGGGCTTCGGCGCTCATGTATTACATGATCCCGCCGAAGGGTCTGTGTTCGACCTCTTCCGCGACGTGCGTCGGCAACACCACATGTCCGGCACCGCGGTGGTGTTCGAATGCGTCGGAGCCCCGGGCCTAATCAACTCGCTCGTCAAGGAGGCGGAGTTCTACACCCGCATCTATTGCGCAGGCGGTTGGTATACGGGGGACACGCTGGACATCACCGAGGCAACCCGCCAAGGATTGACGCTGCGTTTCGGCGGTGGGCCGATGCCGGAGGACTGGTACGGCGTCCTCGATGCGGTTGTCGATGGACGCCTCGACCCGATGCCCAGCGTCGGGAGAATCATCGGCCTTGATGACGTGCCCGATGCACTCGACGAAGCTCGCCGGTCTGACGGACCGCCACGGATTGTGGTGCATCCGAATGGAGATGTCGGATGAGTGACCGAGACGACCTCGTTGAGTTGACGATTCGCTACGCGACCGCGATCGACACGGAGCAATACTCGCTGCTGACTGAGGTCTTCACCGACGACGCGCAGGTGGATTACGGCGAGGTCGGTCAGTGGACGGGCGGCGCCGCGGTCGCCGAGTTCATGGAGGCCGCTCATGTCATGGCGGCTCAAACCATGCATCGCATGTCCAATCAGGTCGTCGACATCGACGGCGACAAGGCCACGATTCGTACGTACGTCGACGCGCTGATCCTCCTTGAGGACGGATCGGGCGCGAATCCCGTCGGCTATTACGACGACCACGCGGTCCGGACGACGGACGGCTGGCGTATTGCACGTCGCTCCTACGCTTCGGTTCGCCTCGCCGGGGTGCCGGCGCCGTGACCGACATCGCGCAGAAGTACGGGCCGTGGGCGCTGTTGGTTGGCGCATCCGACGGAGTCGGGGCGTTGTTCGCCGACCGGCTCGCGGGCGAGGGCGTGAACGTCGTGCTCGTCGCTCGTCGACAAAACCTACTCGACGAGGTGGCTGCGGGCATTCGCGAGCGCACCAATGCCGAGACGCGGACATTTGCAGTCGACCTGATTGACCCTGACGCTTCGCAACGGATCATCGAGGCGACCGATGATCTCGAGATTGGCATGCTCGTGTACTGCGCTGGCGGTGATCCCAATTACCAGCCCTTCCTTGCTAATCCGGTGTCCGCAGCGGAAGACCTACTGCAACGCAATTGCCTGGTATTGATGCGGTTGTGTCACCACTTCGCAGGCCAGATGGTCGAGCGGCACAGAGGTGGCATCGTGAACTTCACGTCGGGGGCCGCGCTGGCAGGTGGCCGAAACATGGTGGCTTACGGTGGAACAAAAGCCTTCGACATGGTGTTCACCGAAGGTTTGTGGGCGGAGTTGCACGACAAGGGTGTTGATGTACTTGGACTGGTCCTCGGCATGACAGACACCCCGGCGTTGCGAAAGTTGGAGTTCGAGCGCGGTCGCCTGGCGTCTGTCGACGAGGTCCCCGAGGGCGCGGTCACCGCCGCAAGCGTCGTCGACGAGGCGTTCGCCAACCTCGGTAACGGACCGACGATCGCTACCGGCGATGACGTCCGGATGGCCTTTGAGCTCTTCAAGTCCATGTCACGCAGCGAGGTGGTCCGACTGATCATGCAGATGTCCACTGAAGTCATGGGTACCGACGACCGCCAGGGAAGTTAGCCACCGAGATGTTCACCCTTCGCTTCGACATGCGGGCACCCTCGATGGGAGCCCCGCCGACGGAGTTGTACGCCGCAGCCTGCGACATGGCGGAATGGGCGGAAACTCGAGGTTGCGTAGCGGCGGTGTTGTGCGAACATCACTGTGCCGACGACGGTTATCTACCATCGCCCTTGCTGCTGGGCTCGGCGATCGCCGCGCGTACCGAGCAGTTGATGCTGAACTTGGTGATTCTCCTTCCGTTCTACGACGTCGCGCGGCTGGCGGAAGACATGGCGGTCTTGGACCACATCAGCGCCGGGCGGGCGACCTACGTGTTCGGAATCGGTTACCGCGCGCAGGAGTACGAGCATTTTGGTCTGTCGTTGTCCGAGCGCGGAAAGATCGCTGATCAGAAACTCGGCATGTTACGCCGTTTGTTGGCCGGTGAGGAAGTTGAGTACGAGGGTCGCCGGATGAAGGTGACACCACGACCCCGCACACCGGAGGGCCCCATGATGAGTTGGGGCGGCGCCAGCCTCGCTGCCGCGCGTCGCGCGGGCCGAAACGGTCTTGGTCTGCTGGCCAATGGTGGAGTTCCGGGAATGCAGGAGGCCTACGAAAGCGCATGCCGGGAGAACGGTTACGAACCGGGATTCATGCTGATCCCCGATCGCAACGCCGCCACCAACTGCTTTGTCGCCGACGATGTCGACGCCGCCTGGGATGAGATCGGTGAGTACCTTCTCCACGATGCGATGGCGTACTCGGAGTGGAATCCCGACAACAACATCTCGGCGAATATCACCACTGCCAAAACCGTCGATGAGTTGCGGTCGCAGTCGACGACGCACGTGATCCTGTCAGTCGACGAAGCGCGAAAGCGTCTGGCCGCAGGCGAGGTGTTCAACATCAATCCGCTCTGCGGAGGAATACCCCCGGCCATCGCGTGGCCGTACTTCAAGAGATTCGCCGAGCTGGGCTAGTGGAGAGGGAGACATGAGCAGCGATCGCACGGCCTTGAACGAAGAGATCGCCTTCCAGAAATGGGAGGGTTATGCGAAACCCATCGACCGCGGCCGCCACGTGAATTTCGGCGAGAAGTTCGTCTTCGCACCCGATTACGTCATGATGAGCCCCCATTTCAACGATGGCGCCCGCCAATCGGCGGCCGAGATGTTCTCCGACGAGGTGGCGGCGGCCATGGCCAAGTACGCTCCCGACGGAGACATGCTCACAGCGGAGTGGCGAATGTGGTGGAATCACATGCCGGATTATCGCCTCGTCAGTCCGTTCGAATGTGTTGTCGGAGAATGGGGTTTTTCGTCCTGCGACACCTACGCGGGGACGCTCCCCGACGGGTCGGTGTTGACACTGCGCGAGTGGGACTACATCTGGGTCAACGAGAAGGGCGAAGTCACACGTTGGGACTGGTTCGTCGACCCCGATAAGTGGGAACAGTTGCTGGGACTCATCGGGCTCGATCCCAAGGGTTTGACCAGTCAGCAGTACACGGTCAACTTCCTGCGGGAGGGTGGCGTCGGCGGCTGAGCATCCGGGATGCCGCGTTTACTAGATGCCGATCAGTTCCTTCAAATTGCCGCCCATCACCCGGGCGGTGGTCGCGGCGGGCAACCCCTCGAGTTCGTTGATGAAGTCCGCGGGCTCCGCGAGGCCTTCGGGATGTGGGTAGTCCGAACCGAACATCACGCGGTCGGCGCCGAGGATGTCGATGAGGTGCGACATGTCTTCCTCATGGAACGGATTCACCCAGACATGCCTGCGGAAGACGTCGCTGGGATGCTCGCTGAAGTCGTTCGGCCGCTTGTGGTACACGCGGTCGAAGACGTCCAACAAGCGGTGCGCCCAGGAGCCCCCGTTCTCGATAACCCCGATGCGTACCCCGGGAAAGCGCTCGAACACGCCGTGAGCGATGAAGGCAGCGAGGGTATCGAAGATGTTGCGGCTCTCCTCGTAGATGAAGCCTCGCAGCTTGCTCAGCGCGAATCCGTTGAACTCCGCTGGGTCCTCCCAATCGTCGACGTAGCGCTCATAGCCGGAATCCGAATTGTGCATCTGCACCGAGATGCCCGACGACTCGACCAGTCGCCAGAAGTCATCGAACTCGGGCAGAGCGGCTGAGCGCGACGTGCCGTCTTCGCGCGGGACCGGGGCCGGACGAATCAGTACCGTCCTGGCACCGTTGTCGAGGCACCATTCGAGCTCCTTCACGCCCAGTGCGGGATCGTTGAGCGAGATGGCGGGCACGGGAAAGATCCGGTTGTGGTAGTTGAACGTCCAGTCCTCGAGCAGCCAGCGGTTGAACGCATGGGTGACCGCGTGGGTGAGTTCCGTGTCGGACTTCGTCCGCTCCTCGAGCATGCCGGCGGTGGTGGGGAACATCACCGCGCCATCGACGCCCTGACGGTCCATCAACGCCAGACGCAGGTCGGGGCGACGGAACTCGTCGGGACATCGGATGGGCGCGGCGAGCTCCCTCAGTGTCTTGCCTTCCGGATTCACCCCCCGGAAGTAGTCGGCCCAAGCGCCGGGGGTCGGGATCACCTCGTAGGTCGGATTGGGGATGGTCTCGGTGATGACGCCGAGGATCTGTAGTTTCTTGCGGCCGTTGACGTCGACAAACTTCAGCGCTTCCGAATACATGTCAGGCAGGTACCGCGTGTAGGCATCGATGGTCTCGTACATGTGGTTGTCGGCATCCCACACCTCAAAGGCAGCAGCGTCGCCCACCGGAACCTCCTCAACGAGAACAGTGATTCTCAAGATAGCAAACGGCGGTATCCGTCTGCTACGGGGCCATACCGGGGCACCGGGTGTGCGGTTTCATCCGCGACTCGCCGAGCCATGCGTATAACACCGCACGGTCGCGGCGAGTTCGCGCTTGACGACCTTGCCGACGTCGTTGCGCGGCAGGCGCTCGACGAATACCACCCGCACGGGAACCCGGTAGGGGGTCAGGCGCTCGCGACACCACGAGATCAGTTCATCCTCGCTGACCCGATCGTCGGAGCGCACGACGAATGCCCACGGAACCTCGCCGAGTCGTTCGTCGGGGACCCCCACCACAGCGGCCTCGCGCACGCGGTCGGCGCTCAGAAGCACCTCTTCGACGGTGCCGGGGAACACCTTGAGCCCGCCACGGTTGATCATGTCCGAGACACGCCCGTCGAGCCACAGGAAACCGTCCTCGTCGAACCAGCCGAGGTCACCGGTGTGGAACCACCCATCGTCGGTAAGCCTGTCCAGGAACGCGGGGTCGATCCTGCGGGCAGCCGTCGTCGGCGTGCGGACCATCACCTCGTCGTCGGCGATCATGACGTCGATGCCCGGAAGTGGTCGTCCGACAGAGCCGAGCTTCGTCTCCCCCCATTCGCGGGCGTCGGCGGCCGACCATCCGACGACCTCGCCACCGAGTTCCGTTTGGCCGTAGGAGTTCAGGACGAGCACCCCGAACTTGTCACGGAAGCGGGCCGCGTGGACGGGAGACAGGGGAGCGGTGATGGAGCGGACGATCTTCAGGGGGGACAGGTCGGTGACGGAATCGTCGTGGAGCACCATTGTCAACGCGGCGGGTGGCAAGACCGTGGATCGCAATTGGTGGCGCTTCACCAGCGCTGCGAAGTCCGCGGCCGAGAACTTGTCCATCAGCACGACACCGGAGCCCGCGCGAAAGGCGAACAGCACCTGGTAGATACCGGCCCACAGGGACAGTGAGAGCGGTACCAGGTTGGGCATCGGCGCCGCGTTCCGGGGAGCACGCTTCGGTCCGCGGAGCTTCTCCAGCAGCCGGTCGATCAGGTCCAGCACCGTGGAGTGGCGCAGCGGCACCGGCTTCGGCGGACCTGTCGTCCCCGACGTGAACTGCAGAAGCGCCACATCGGCGTCGTAGCGCCGAGTGTCGTTCGCAGAGTTGGAGTGTGGCATCAGCGACCACGTCAGGCCCGACGCGGTGATGACCGGTAACGCGAACCCCGAGAAGCGGCCCGCCAGTTCAGGCGTCGTGATCACCGCGACCGGTTCGAGGGTTTGGAGATGAGCGGCCACCTCAGCGTCGGCAGCTCTGGGATTGAGCGGTGTGTAGACACCACCGGAACGCCAGACACCGAACAGCGCCGCGACCGTGGTGGCGTCGTTGGGCAGCATCGCCGCGACCACCTGACCAGTCGTCAGCCCGCCTTCGGTGAGAACCGCCGCCAGGCGGTCCGCACTCGCGATCAGCTCTGCCCGAGACACGTCGACCGCCAGAGTGTGCACCCCGATGTCCGGCAGATCGTCCAGCAGGTCGGAGAGGCTCACGAGTCCGGCTCCAGGGGAAGCCACCGTGGTGTTCGCTTGTCGGCGAACGCTTTCGGACCCTCGTCCTGATCCGGATGGCCCCACATCGACGTCAGGTGCTTGGCCCCCTCACGGCAAGCGTCGGTCAGCCCGTGCTCGAGCGCTCCCCAGAGCGCGCGTTTGGTGGCCCGCATCGCGGCGGGTGAGTTTCTGGCGACCTTCTCGGCGAGCTCCTGGGCGACATCGCGAAGCTTGTCGGGCGGATCGACGATCTGGCTGATCATGCCGAGCTCATAGGCGCGCTGCGCGGTAAGTCGTTCGTGGCTGCCGACCAGCGCCATCCGTAACACCGCCTCGGCGGGCATCTTTCGCATGAGCGCGATCGTCTCCAGAGCGCTGACCTGACCGATGGATACGTGCGGGTCGACGAAGGTGGCATCCGACGCCGCGATGACGATGTCGGCGTCGGCGACCCAGTGCAGTCCGCCCCCGGCGCACACCCCGTTGACCGCGGTGATGACGGGCTTGCCCACATTGCAATGCCAGCCGGTCAGCTTCAGGTCCAGCGTCTGCATGGTCTCCTGATACTGCTTGATCCCCTCGCCGTCGAGATCGTCCACGTCGGCGCCGACCTGAAAGGCCCTGCCGTTGCCGGTGTGCACGATCACCCGCACGTCGGGGGCGGCGTCCAATTCGGCCCATGCAGCGGGGAATTCCTTGCGCATCAGCGCGTCGTACGCGTTGAGTCGATCGGGCCGGTTGTTGATGATCCAACCGACGGGGCCGTGGCGTTCGACGATCAACCTCTGATAGCTCACGGAGCCTCCACCGGTTCGAGCGGTTGCCAGTCAGCGGGGCGCTTTTCCCGCCACGCGCGTACTCCCTCGGCATGGTCGGGGTGGTTCCGCAACCGCCAGATCTCCGATGCGGCCGCAGCCTTGGCCTCCGACAGCCCGACTTCCAGGGAATGCCACAACGCCTTCTTGGTCGCCCGCATGGCGGTGGGCGAGTTGGTCGCGACCGCGGCCGCCAACTCGGCGGCCGCCGCCCGCAGCTCGCCGGCGCCCACGACCTGCGAGACGATACCCAACTCGTATGCGCGCTGGGCCGAGATCCGCTCACCCTTGCCGCTCAACGTCATCCGCGTGATGGCCTCCATCGGCGACTTCCGCAGCAGGGTGATGGCCTCGTACGCGACCGCCTGCCCCACCGAGACATGCGGGTCGACAAACGTCGCCTCCTCCGCAGCGATGACGATGTCCGCGTCGGCGACCAGATGCAGACCACCTCCCGCGCACACCCCGTTCACCGCGGCGATCACCGGCTTCCACACACCGCAGTGCCAGGCGGAGATCTTCAGCTCGGCGTCGCGCGTGCGGCGTGAATGGCGTCGCATGGCCTTCTTGTCGCGCGCGACCTGGACCACATCCATCCCGGTGCAGAACGCCTTGCCGTTCGCGACGTTGACGATCACGTGCACGTCGGGGTCGGCGTCCAGCTGGCCCCAGGCGGCCTCGAGTTCGTCCAGCATCAGCGCATCGAATGCATTGCCGGCGTCCGGACGGTTCAGGATGAGCCACCCTATACCGTCGGACTTCTCGGCGATCAGTCGCTCGTAGCCGCTCACGAGCGCGGAATCTCCTTCCAGGGCTTTCCCTTCCACGGGTCCGGCTCTTTCGGCAGCCCGAGTACGCGCTCGCCGAGGATGTTCTTGTTGATGTCGGTCGTGCCACCTTCGGTGCCGTTGGCGAGGCTGCGCATCATGCCCTGCACCTCGCGGGGCATCGCATCCGGGTCGTCGGTGGCGGGCCACGCCATTGCGGCGGTGCCCACCAGGTCGACCATGAGATCCTGGATCTGCTGGTTGAGTGTGGCCTGGTGGACCTTGCCGATCGAGGAAGCAGCACCGGGGGATTGGCCGGCCGAGAGTGCCGCGCGGACACGGGCGTTCGTCCAGCCGCGGATCTGCTCCTGAGCCCAGAGCCGCATGATCTTGTTCCGCACGACGGGGTCGTCCCACCGCCCCGTTTCCTGGGCGAGTGTGATCAGCCGTTCTGCGCTGGAGCCGCCGAGGCGGCCCATGCCGCCGGAGCCCGATCCCGACACCATCTGGCGCTCACTCGACAGGGTTGACGCGCTGACCCGCCAGCCGTCGTTTACCTCCCCGACCCGATGCGCATCCGGCACCAGCGCGCCGTCGAGGAAGACCTCGTTGAACTCCGCCTCACCGGTGATCTGACGCAGCGGCCGCACCTCGACGCCGGGTTGGTGCATGTCGAGCAGGAAGTACGTGATGCCTTTGTGTTTCGGCTGATCCGGGTCGGTACGAGCGAGCAGGATCGCGAAGTCCGCCTCGTCGGCCCAGGTGGTCCACACCTTCTGGCCGGACACCACCCACTGGTCCCCGTCGCGCACCGCGCGGGTCGCCAGCGACGCGAGGTCGGAGCCCGCGCCGGGCTCACTGAAGAGTTGACACCATTTCTCCTCGTTGCGGACGATGGGCGGGAGGAACCGGCGTCGCTGCTCTTCGGTTCCATGACTGAACAACGCGGCGGCGGCGTTGTTGAGCCCCAACGGGTTCAGCCGGGTCAACCGCAGCGGTGCGAGCACGCCCTCGATCGCGCGCGCGACGTCGTTACCGATGCCCAGGCCGCCGTGTTCGGGTTGCCAGGTCGGTGCCACGAGACCCGAGCGGGCGAACGTCGGATACCAGTCGCGGTAGTCCTGCGGCGTGCGCACGGACCGCAACGCGGCGGGCCCCTCGGCTGCGGCCGCTCGCCAACTGGCAGGTACCTCGGCCTGCACCCACTCGCGCACCACGCTGACGGCGTCGGCCGCCGACGTCTCTGACGTGATCGGAAGCTGGGTCATCGGCCCTGGAATTTTGCGTCGCGCTTGTCTCGGAAGGCCGCCAAGCCTTCCTTGAAATCCTCGCTGCGGCTGGACAGTTCGAGCGCCATCGCCTCGTTCTGCAGGTGACGGTCGAGATCCAGGCCGTTACCGCTGTGGAGCAG
Source organism: Mycobacterium lehmannii (assembly GCF_001499925.1). NCBI lineage: Bacteria > Bacillati > Actinomycetota > Actinomycetes > Mycobacteriales > Mycobacteriaceae > Mycobacterium > Mycobacterium lehmannii. Next base: position 5,819 of record NZ_LQIR01000068.1, on the reverse strand, counting down.
CCACTTGGTGAGGCCGAAGGCCACCGTCGGTGCAGCGGCCAGCCGGTCAACGAGTTCGGTTGCAGCAGCATCGAGTTCGGCGTCGGGATGGGCTCCGTGGATAATCTCCCACTCGGCGGCCATGGTCCCGGACAGCTCCTCGCCGAGCATCAGCAGCCGGCGGGTGCGGACCATCCCGACGAGCCGCGGTAGCAACCAGGCCGCGCCGCTGTCGGGCGTGAAGCCGCGCGCCATGAACGGTTCCCAGAACCGCGCTTCTTCGGCCGCGATGCAGAAGTCCGAAGCCATCGCGATGTGGAAACCCAGGCCGGCCGCCCAGCCGCGGACCACCGCGACGACGGGTACCTGGGTCTCGAGCAGCAGTGGAATCAGCCTGTTGGCCTTGTGGGGCAGCCGACGCTGGATGCTGCCCACGCGGGGTTTGCGATCCGAGCGCGCGTTGTTGGCGATCAGGTCAGAACCCGCGCAGAAGTCCGGTCCTTCGGCATCGATGCGGATGACCCGAACCGACTCGTCGGTGCCTGCGGCGGCGAGATGTCCGACCATCGCGTCGAGCATGGTGTCGTTGACGGCGTTGCGTCGGTCGGCGCGGTCGAACGTCAGACACAGGACCGGGCCCTGCTGCTCGGCCCGAAGCCCGGTAACGCTCTCGTACGTCACGGAGGCTCATCGCTCCGCGAACTGGGCCGACACGGCCGCCAGCAGATCGGTCAGATTCGTCGCTTCGCCCGGCGGATCGGGCAGGCGGACGGGACCGCGCTGCCTACTCGGCAGCAGGATCGTGGCGTGGCCCGGTGCGGTGACCTCGCCACGGTGATTGGTCGCCGCGAGGTCGACGTCGACCGCCGGCCGGTCTCCCTCAGCGAGGTATTTGCGGGTGACGACGCCCGTGATCATGTGCAGGTCGCCGACGTAGTTGAACAAGCGGAACTCGCAGTCCAGCTTCCACAGCCAGGCGTCGTCGCCCATCCAGTCGGTGCACAGGTGGATGAGCCACGTCTCGCGCATGCGGCCGTAGTCGAACGTCGTCGGATTGCCCGCGTTGCGCGCCGCGCTCGGATCCCAGTGCACGCGCTGCTGAACGTCGGGAACACCGTGCTCGTTGAGCGTGTAGAAGCGGGGAATGCGCTGACGGTTGCGCCAGGCCAGCTTCAGCGGCCGCACGCCGTACATCCCCGTGCCCATGCCGACGTGCCAGCACACCATGTCGGTGACGGTGAGCGGTCCCTTGGTCAGCGGGCCCAGCGCGTCGCCCTCGGTCACGTCCTCCCACCAGCGCGGCTCCGCACCCCGTGGCGCCTCGCGGGCGTACCGCTCGTCGATCTCGGCGATCTCGTCGGCGGTCCACGTCTTGAGATCGACGGACTCGTACTTCTTGCGGCCTCGGGCCTTGCTGCGTTCGGTGCGGATCATGTTCCGGTACTGGCCGCCGAGGATGGTGCCCTCGTCGTCGCGGAACACCTGCGCCGACCATTCGTGCACGGCGCGGCCGGCGAACTCGCTGCTCTTGTCGAGCGCGGCGACAAGGGCATTGCGCCGGAACACCCGGTGGTTGGCGCGCAGCGGCGCCCACCACTCGCGTGCCGAGGACGCATAGAACGCGTGCACACCGCGGAGCGGATCGCCCTTGGTCAGGGCGCGGTCCTCGTCGGAGAGTTCGGTGACCTCGTCCTCGCCGATCAGGGTGTCCCCGCCGACAAGCGCCGGCGGAGCGATCGACTCGCCCCACACCGATTTCGCCGCGCAATCCGGATCGGCCCACAGGGGGTTGGCGTCACCGTAGGCTTCGGCGACGTGGCGGAAGGTGTCCTCGTTGGGCCGGAGGTAATGCGGAGGCTGGGTGTGCGGAACGGCGATGCCGATCGTGGCGCGCAACCTGGCCAGACCCTCATTGGTGATCTGGCCCGCAGCCGAGGACTGGGTCACGCATCGCCTCCTCAGTTCGGCCCATATCGTCGGTGGGACGTCGGCGGAAATTAAGATACCCGAAAACCGGAAACGTCGTTAACGCAGGGGTGTGGGAGATGGCCGAAGAGCAGCAGGGGATCCGGGTCGACGTCGGGTCGGACGGTGTCTGCCGGATCACGATCGATCGGCCGAATGTCGGAAACTCCTTGTCTCCGTGTGCTCGTGATGCATTGACGGCGGCGTTTGACAGCGCCAGTGACGACCCGTCCGTGCGCGCGGTGTTGTTGCGTGCGACGGGGGAGCGGCACTTCTGTTCGGGTGCCGGGCTGTCGCCGCATTCGGCGCAGCCACCCGCCGACAAGAGGCCCGGCGACATCGCCAGGATGCTGCAGAAGGGTTGGCAGCGGCTGGTCTCGTCGATTTTGGAATGCGACAAGCCTGTGGTCGCCGCGGTCAAGGGAACGGCCGCAGGTGCGGGTGGCAGTCTGGTGCTCGCCTGCGACCTCGTCATCATGTCCATGGAGGCAACGCTTGTCGAGGCCTTCGTGCACCGCGGCATCCTGCCTGACTCGGGCGCGATACACCTGCTGACCAGAATCGTGGGCCTGCGTAAGGCTACCGAACTGCTGATGCTCGGTGAACCCGTCGACGCCGCGACCTGTGAGCGACTCAGCCTGGTCAACCGCGTTGTCGCGCCAGAGGAAACCGACGCGGTCGCCGAGGAACTGGCCGGGCGACTGGCGGCGGGCCCCACCGTCATGCTGGCGCTGACCAAGCGCCTGCTGTCCGTGTCGTCGGAATCCGGCCGCGACCGCGCCTTCGAGCAGGAGGCCTGGGCGCAGGAGGTGGTGTCGCGGACCGCCGATCTGCAGGAGGGCCTGAAGTCGTTCGCCGAGCGTCGCCCGCCGAACTTCCAGGGCCGCTGACGGTCAGCTGCCGACGGGGCCTCCGCGAATCGTGAACGTGGTGGCATCGTCGATTTCGTCGATCGCCTCGGCCACGGATTCCGCTGTCAGCGCGCGGTTCTCGATTCCCGTCGTGACGCCGATGAACACCCGCGAAACCTTGCCCGCACCCACCGAGTAGATGTGGGCTGTGCGGTCGCAGTCGCGATGGGACAGATAGACGACCACCGGCGTGACGAGTTCGGGGTCCATCGCCTTGCCCGCTTCGCCCATGATGTCCTCGGTCATCCGGGTGCGTGCGATCGGTGCGACGGCGTTGATGGCGATGCCGTTTCGCGCCCCCTCAATCGCCAGGACATGCATCATGCCGACCAGGCCCATCTTTGCGGCGCCGTAGTTGGCCTGCCCGAAGTTGCCGAAGAGCCCTGTACCAGAAGTGGTTTGGACGATGCGCCCGTAGTTCTGCTCGCGCATGATGGGCCATGCGGCACGAGTGACGTTGAAGGCGCCTGCCAGGTGGACCGAGAGCACCGCGTCGACCTGCTCGACGGTCATGTTCTTGAACGCCGCGTCGCGCAGGATGCCCGCGTTGTTGATGAGGATGTCGAGTCGGCCGAAGGCGTTTATCGCCGCGGAAACAATCGCGGCACCACCCTCTTCGGTCGCGACGGAGTCGCCATTGGCGATCGCGGTGCCGCCGGCGGCGGTGATCTCGTCGACCACAGCCTGCGCGGCCGAGATCGAGGCACCACTTCCGTCGACCGCGCTGCCGAGGTCATTGACCACGACGCGGGCGCCTCGGCGGGCGAGTTCGAGTGCGTGACAGCGGCCGAGCCCCCCGCCCGCACCGGTGACGACGGCTACCTGATCCTCGAAAGTCATAAGCGGCATGCCTGAGAGGTTACATTTACGCAGAAGAGAATCATCATTTGCATCGGAGGAGAGCATGAGTGGGGCTACCGCGCTACTGCGTCATGCGCAGCAGCGAGCGGACGGACTGCGATCGGAGTTTCGGGCCGCCGGTTTCTGGTCGGACCGGCCGCTCGACGTCGTGCGGTTCACCGCCGAGCGGGTTCCCACGAGACCGGCGCTCATTGCCCGCGGTGCCGAGCTGACCTACGCCGACCTCGACGAACGGGTAGGTCGTGCGTCGCAGGCACTACGGAAGGCCGGCGTTGGCGCAGCGACGCCGGTGGTGGTCGTGGTGGGCAACGACATCGGCTCGGTCGTCGCGGTGCACGCCGCCGTCCGAGTCGACGCGGTGGTGCTCCTCGTGCCGCGCAGCGCGGGGCCCATCCAGGTCGCCGACATCGTGGCGCGCACCGGTGCCGAGTACGGGGTGGCGCCGGACTGGCCGACGGCAGGTGAACCGGCATTGCGCCATGCCTGTAGCTGGATCGACATCTCCCTTGCGTCTGACACTCCGGCGCCCAGTCGGCCGATGCGGCCCGCCGACGAGCCGTCCTTAGTCCTCTACACCTCTGGCACGACGTCGCGGCCCAAGGGCGTCATCCATTCGCTGAGCACGCTGGCCAAGGCGTCGGCGAACTACATCGCCGCCGCCGGGCTCGGCGGGGACGACCGCATCTTCCTCATCAGTCCGCTCGCCTCGGTGACCGGTGTGCTGCAGGCGCTGTTCATCGGGCCCATGCTTGCCGTGCCGGTGGTGCTCGAGGATCGCTGGGATCCGGCCGCCACCTGCGATCTTCTGCTGTCTTCCGGCGCAACGTGGTACGGCGGTCCGGACCGGCTGCTCGACCGGCTGCTCGACGAGGCGGTCGCCCGTGAGAGCGTCGTGCCGCTGCGGGCGGTGTATCTCGGTGGCACCATGCTCGACCGGCGCATCGTCGAACGGGTCGAGGACGATTTCGGCATCGTGGTGATGCGGGCGTACGGATCGTCGGAGGTGCCGGTCAGCACGTCGGGGCTGCGCACGGAGAGCAGGGAGGTGCGTCACGCGGATGACGGTGTGACGCTGCAGGACGTCGACGTGCGGGTGGGGTCGGCGGGGGACCCGGCCGAGTGCTGCATCAAGGGCCCGCATGCATTTCTCGGCTACACGGACACCGAGGACGACGCCAACGCGTTCGACGGTGACTGGTTCCGAACCGGTGACGTGGCCGAGGTCATCGACAACCGCGTGCGCATCGTGGGGCGGATCAAGGACATCGTCATCCGCAACGGGATGAAGATCCCCGCGGCGGAGGTCGAGGAGGCGGTGGCGCGGATTCCGGGTGTGCGAGAGTGTGCGGCTTACTCGGTTGCCGACGCGACCACCGGCGAACGGCTGGCGATGGCCATGGTGCTCGACGACGGCGTCGAGATGTCGCTCGCCGACGTGGCGGGCGCTCTGGGCGGTGTCGGAATGCCGAAATACAAGCTTCCCGAGGAGTTGGTGTTCTGGGACGAGCCCCTGCCCCTCAACGCCAACGGCAAGGTGCAACGCAATACGCTCGAGGCGCGTTCGAAGGGTCGGCCGCGGGTACTCGCCGACCGCCTCGCCGCTACCAGTTGAGACCGCTGGCGCCTTTCGTCAATCCCCGGTTGTGCCACTGACGTTGGCGGTGGCCTTCTTCATCTGAGCCTGCCAGTCCGACGCACCGCCGGTGTTCTCCTTCTTGGATAGGGCTTGGATGGAGACGTCGTGGCCTTCGGCGGCTTTGCGTAGCGCGCCGACGGTGGCTTGTTCGCGGGTGATGTGGGTGAACGGATCCCAGTGATACCAGCGCATCGCGTTCTCAAACGTCATCTTGTTGATCTCGTCGTCGGGCACGTTGTTGGCGGTGAGCACCTCGTCGAGCTGCTCGGGCGCGCCGGGCCACATCGAGTCGCTGTGGGGGTAGTCGGCCTCCCAGCAGATATTGTCGATCCCGATCGCGCCGCGGGTGGCCACCCCGACCGGATCGGCGATGAAACAGGTCAAGAAGTGTGAATCGCCCTGGAAATGTTGGAGGCTCCTGACCTTGGAAACGAGGATGCAGGTATGCCGAAGGAACAGTCTGCCGG